>DATJYJ010000053.1:0-18813 GCA_035578025.1 Verrucomicrobiia bacterium | reverse complement strand
CCTCGGCGAGGCCGATTCCATCGCGCTCGATCCCCACAAGTGGCTCTACCTGCCGGTCGGCTGCGGCTGTGTCCTGTACCGCGACCCGGCGGCGGCACGCGCGGCTTTCAGCCAGAATGCCGAATACACGCGGGTCGTGGGCCTGGAGCGGGACGAGGCCTTCGTTTTCTGGGAGTACGGTCCCGAGCTCTCCCGGCCATTCCGCGCGCTCGACCTCTGGCTGCTGATCAAGTCCGTGGGAGCACGGGCGCTGGGCGAAGCGATCGCGGAGAACATCGCTTGCGCAAAGTATTTCGCGGAGCTGGTGTGCGCGAGCGGCGACCTTGAGATGCTGGCCCCGGTGGAGCTCTCGATCTTCTGCTTCCGCTACCGTCCTCGCGATTTCACAGGCGACCTGGATGCGCTGAACGAAAAGGTGATGCTGGAACTGCAGCGCGCGGGCAGCAGCTACGTGAGCAACGCGCGGATCGGCGGCAAATTCGCCCTGCGCGGGTGCGTGCTGAATTACCGTACCACCCGGCGGGACATGGAGATTCTGCTGGATGATGTCCGCCGCGCGGCGGCAGCCGTTCGGTGCTAGAATCGCCTCCGTGAAAGGGCCCGCGCTGCTTTTGTTCGCTCTGGCGACACTCGCCGCGCAACAGGAGGGGCCGCCGTACAAATTCAACGCGCCGGCCAGCGGGGCGCCGCTGTACAAGTTCGGCACGACGGTGGTGGCTACCAGCGGTTTTCGCGGCGAGATCTACTTCATCGAGCCCGGAACCGACCGTTTGCCCGATTTTTCCAAGCTCAAACCGGTAGGCACCATCTATGCACCCTGCCTGATAGTGCCGCTTCAATCGTTCGACGAAGGCTTTCCGGGCGTGACGAATCGGTTCGAATGGTTCGCCATCGACTACCACGCGCGCTTCTGGGTCTCCCGGCCGGGCCGATATTACTGGGCTCTCGTCTCAGACGATGGCTCGAGGTTGTACATCGATGACAAATTGATCGTCGACAACAACGGCCTGCACACCATACTGCAGAAGGAAGGAAACGTCAGGCTGAAGGTAGGGGTGCACCAGATTCGCGTGTCGTATTTCCAGGGGCCGCGGTACCACGTGGCCTTGCTCCTGGGAGTCTCACCACCAAAGGAAAACCACTTCCGGCCGTTCGATACCGACGAGTTCAAACCGCCCTCCGATGCGCAGTGGACCGACTCTGTCGAGGAACCGCAGCCAAAAAAGAGAAAGTAGCTCCTTAACCTCTACAATAGAAAGTGATGCAGGTTCGCTACGATGTCGTGATTGTCGGCGCCGGGCACGCCGGGTGCGAGGCGGCGCGCGCGTGCGCCCGCATCGGCCTGCACACGGCCCTGGTGACGATGAACCTGGACCTGATCGCGCAGATGTCGTGCAATCCGGCAATCGGAGGGATCGCCAAGGGCCACCTGGTGCGCGAAATCGACGCGCTGGGCGGAGTCATGGGCGAGGTCGCCGACGCCACCGGCATTCAGTTTCGGCTGCTGAATACGTCGCGGGGGCCGGCGGTGTGGTCTCCGCGGGCGCAGATGGACAAGAAGCTGTATCGCGCGCGGATGCGGGAAGTCTTAGAAAAGGAACCGAATCTCCGAATCATCCAGGCCGAAGTGGCGTCTCTGGTGATTTCTGCCGAGCGGCGTGCGACCGGAGTCCAGTTGCGCGACGGCCGGATGATTTCGGCGGGTGCGGTAATAGTCACCACCGGGACGTTCCTGAACGGACTGGCCCATGTCGGGGAAATGCGTTATTCCTGCGGCCGGAACGGAGAGGCTCCTTCGCAGCTTCTGGGCGACCAACTTCGATCCCTCGGGCTTGCCTGGACCCGTCTCAAGACCGGTACTCCGCCCCGCCTTGACGGGCGGACGATCGACTGGGCGCAATTCGAGCCTCAGCCGGGCGATCCGGATCCGACGCCGTTCTCGTTTCTGACCGATAAGATCGACAGGCCGCAGATCCAGTGCCACATCGGGTACACCACTGATGAAACGCGCCGGGTATTGAAGGAGGCGATCCCCCGGTCACCGCTCTATAGCGGGCAGATCGAAGGCATCGGACCGCGCTACTGCCCTTCGATCGAAGACAAGATCGTCAAGTTTCCCGACAAGCCTCGTCACCAGATTTTTCTCGAACCCGAGGGCCTGGATACCAACGAGATTTATGTGAACGGGATGTCGACGTCGATGCCGATCGACGTGCAGGCGGCCATGCTGGGGTCGATTCCGGGGTTGGAGAAGGCGGAGATGATCCGGCCAGGCTACGCCATCGAGTACGATGCCATCGACCCGCGAGAACTGGGGCATACGCTGGAGGTGAAGTCGATCCCAGGCTTGTATTTGGCCGGCCAGATCAACGGCACTTCCGGCTACGAGGAGGCGGGATGCCAGGGGCTGGTCGCGGGCCTGAGTGCGGCGGCTGCGCTTTCGGGGCGGGACCCGGTGGTGATCGCGCGAACCGAGGGCTATACGGGAATCCTGATCGACGATTTGATTTCCAAGGGCGCCGATGAGCCGTACCGGATGTTTACGTCGCGGGCCGAGTTCCGGCTGCACTTGCGGATCGACAACGCCGACTTCCGCCTGACGCCGATCGGGCGGCGGGCGGGGTTGGTAACGGAACAGCGCTGGGGTTCGTTTTTGCAAAAGCGGGCCCAGTATGAGCGGCTGACGCGTGCGTTCGAATCGCACAAGAACGAACAATGGCTCAAGCGGCCGGAGGCGGCGATCGGGGAGATCCGGCCGTGGATTCGCGAGGTATTGGGTGAGGAACCGGTGCGGGGCGTGCTGACCACGGTGGAGACGGAGATCAAGTACAGCGGCTACATGCAGCAGCAGGAGCGGCAGATGGATCGGCTTAAAGAGGCGGAGCGGCGGCCGATTCCGGCCGAATTCGTGTATCGGGGAATTCCCGGACTTTCGCGCGAGGTTCAGGACAAATTAGAGCGAGTCCGTCCGGTTACGCTGGGCCAAGCGGCCCGGATTCCCGGGGTGACTCCGGCGGCGGTGGCGGTGCTGGACTGCTACCTGAGTCTGACCCGTGCTTGAGGAGTTTCCCGCGCTGGAGGCGCACTATCGGCTGCTGGAGAAGTGGAACAAGGTTCTGAACCTGACGCGGATTGCGGATGTGGAGCGGAACTACGGCGAGTCGCTGTTCCTGGGAAGGCATTTGCCGAAGGGCCGGCTGCGGATCTGCGATATCGGCTCGGGCGCGGGGTTTCCGGGCTTTCCGGTGGCGGTATTGCGGCCGGAGTGCGAGGTCACACTGATCGAATCGCACCAGAGGAAGGCGGTGTTTCTAAAGGAGGCTTCGCGGGGGCAGGCCAACATCCGGGTGTTGGCTGGCAGGGCGGAGGAGGTGCAGGAGCGGTTCGATTGGGCGATTTCGAGGGCAGTCAGCGCGAGCGATCTGGAGCTCTTTCTGGCTCGGCTGGCGCCGAATGCTGCCTTGCTGACCGGAGCGGAGGAGCCGGCGATTGCTGGTTTCGTCTGGGAAGAACCCCTTCGGCTCCCGGATTCCCGCGGTCGCTTCCTGAGGATTGGGCACTGTTTCACGTGAAACGGGGTTACGGGAGAGAGTTTGTTTCACGTGAAACAGTGATTTTGTTTCGCGCAAAACTGCGTGTTAGTATGGCCGCTTGAGCCGAGTATTCGCGATCGCCAACCAAAAAGGCGGTGTAGGGAAAACCACCACCGCTATCAATTTGGCCGCCTCCCTTGCGGCAAACGACATCAAGGTCCTGGTCGTTGATTCCGATCCCCAAGGCAACGCATCCAGCGGCTTGGGGGTCGCCAAGAATCAGGGCAGGCCCGGCATCTACCAGGTCCTGCTGGCGGATGCCCCCGCGGAAACCGCCATCCAGCATACCGAGATGGAGGGCCTCGACGTCATCTCGGCGGACAAAAACCTGGTGGGAGCGCCGCTCGAGCTCGCGGACCTTCCCCGGCGCGAATACCGCCTGCGCGAGAGGCTGGAGCCGATCCGCCAGAACTACCAGTTCATCCTGATCGATTGCCCGCCCGCTCTGGACCTGCTGACTCTCAACGCGCTGATCGCCGCCGACGCCGTGCTGGTGCCGATCCAATGCGAGTTCTTCGCGCTGGAAGGCATTTCGGAGCTCATCGACACCATCGACCGTATTCGCGACGGGTTCCAACACCCGCTGCAGATCGAAGGCATCCTGCTAACCATGTTCGACGATCGCACCAACCTCACCCGGCAGGTGGCTGCCGACCTGAAGGAGTTTTTCCAGGACGAGGTTTTCAAAACGGTGATTCCCAGGAGCGTCCGGCTGGCCGAAGCTCCCAGCTTCGGAAAACCGATCCTGACTTACGACCCGCGCTCCCGGGGAGCCGAGAGCTACATCAAGCTCGCCAAAGAGATTCTGGACCATGAACAAGCAAGACACGTCTCGCAAGGCACTCGGTAAGGGCCTGGGCGCGCTGCTCCCTTCGCGCACCGCCCCGGTTGCCGATCCACCACCTGCTGCTCCATTGGAGCCCACGCTGGAGGTGCCGATCGAGCTCATCGACGCCAACCCGCTGCAGCCGCGCCGCCAATTTGAGCAGACCAAACTGGACGAGCTCGCCCAATCGATCCGGTGGAACGGGATCATCCAGCCGCTGGTAGTCCGCAGGGTCGGCCAACGGTATCAACTGGTGGCCGGCGAGCGGCGCTGGCGAGCGGCAAAACTGGCGGAACTGGCCAAGGTCCCAGTCGTCATCCGCGACATCCCCGAAGAGCGCCTGCTCGAAATCACCCTGATCGAGAACATCCAACGGGAAGACCTCAATCCCGTCGAAACCGCACAGGCATTCTCCAGCATGCTCTCGCAGTTGAACCTCAGCCCCGACGAGGTTGGAAAACGAACCGGAAAGGACCGCAGCACCGTGGTCAACTTCGTCCGCCTGTTGCAGCTTCCGAAAGACATTCTGGGCATGGTGGCGGAGCGTAAACTGAGCGCGGGTCACGCCCGTGCGTTGCTCATGCTGCCGAGCGCCGAATTGCAGCGGGAGGTCGCCGAGCGCGCCATCGCGCAGGGCTGGAGCGTCCGCCAGATGGAGCGGACCAGCGAACGCCTGGTGGACGGCCAGAAGCCAAAGAAGCTCGACGAGATCCGGATCGACCCGAACGTGAAGGCGGCGTTGGAGGCGATGGAGCAGAAGCTCGGAACAAAGGTCCGGATCCACGAGAGAGCCCGAGGGAAGGGGCGGATCGAGATCGAATACTACTCGGCGGAAGAACTGGACCGGATCTACGAAATCATCGCGGGCGACATCGGCACCTAATTACTACTTAAGTAGTAATAATATCTCTTCCAGCTCTTTGCGGATCCGCGGCAGCGGATCGTCTCCAAACAATTCCGCTTGAGCGCGTTTTGGGACACGCTGCGGCTTGGGAGCCTTGGCTTCCGCCTGCAGCGTCTGGCGGGCGCCCTCGATGGTGAAACGCTTTTCGTAGAGCAGGTGCTTGATGCGCAGGAGCAGCTCGACGTCTTTGCGCCGGTAAAGCCGGTGGCCGGTGCCGGACTTCTTCGGTGAGAGCACCGGGAATTCCGATTCCCAGTAGCGCAGCACGTAGGGCTCGACGCCCAGCAGCTCGCTGACCTCGCCGATTTTGAAGTACAGCTTGTCCGGGATCTCCGGCGCCGGCTGCAACGCGACATCAGTCATTCGACATAGGTAATCCTAGCTCAGTCGGCAGGCAAAGTCACGGACGGAGCTACCGCAACTACCGCAAGCCGCCGGCGCCCTGGGTGGACGGCGCGGGGCCGGTGTCGCCGGAGACTTTAGCGTGAGCGTCGCCTGGATACTGCTCCTGGGCGATGGCAAATGCCCGGCGGGCTTCATCCGGCTTGCCGGCCTTCTGAGCCGCGTGTCCCCATGCCTCGGCGACCGGGCGGGGATAGTACGGCGGCTCGGTATAAGTCAGGCGCCGCTCGGACTTGGATGCTGCCTCGAATTCCTTGAGCGCTTTCGCGGTGCGTCCTTCGGCGAGGTCCAGATGCGCGGTCATCTCCAGCCGCGCCACTTCAAGCTCCTGGGGGTTCTCGGCGCGCTTCGTCTTGGCGCGATAGTCCGCCAGCGCCAGGTCGAACTTCGCGGCTTCCTCGCGGGCGGGCGAGGGCTGAGCCTTGGCGGCGTACGCCAGCGCACGAGCCCAGTGACGCCAGGCTTCCTGTCGCGGACGCGCCAGGACGGGGAGGGTCGCGTCATCCAGGATCACGTCCCACTTTTCGAACTGCACCAGGGTCCGCAGCATGGCGAACCATCCCTGCGCATGGGCGCCGTTAACCTGGTCCGCCGAGGCGGCCACCCGCGGATTCTCCTTGAATGCGAGCAACTCGCGCGCGGCTTCCATGGCGTCGTCGTAGCGGCCTTCGAACGAATAGGCCGTAGCCAGGTAGTGGACGTTGTGGCCGTGATGGCCGTCGCCGTAGAGCTTATCGAGCTTCATCCAGGAGCGCTCGTTGACGGCGGCATCGCTGAACGATTTCGCAGCGTCGCTCCAGCGGCCGGTCTGCGAATAGATGTGGCCCGGCATGTGAAGGGCGTGGGGGATATTCGGGACAAGCTGCGCGTACTTCTCGCAGCTCGGCCAGGCATCCTTGGCGAACGATGAGCCCTCGAAGGCGTGAATGATGTAGTGATGCAGGCCGGGATGGTCCGGCACTTGAGGCAGGAGGGCCTTCAGGATGGCAACCGCCTCCATGCTGCCGGGCGCGACCGGCTTGTGATCCGGAAGCGTGAAGCCGCGCATGATCATGAGGGCCAGATCCAGCTCCGCCTCGACTTCACCGGGGTGCGCCGCCAGCAGCGCCCGTAGTCCTTTCACGAACGCCTCTTCGGGGTCCTTTGCATCCGGATCGCGACGGGCTGCGATGGCGGCGATGTACATCTTTTCGAGATCGGTGGCCTTGCCGGGCGCCTGGCTCAGCTCCACGGCCTTTTGTGCGGCGGCGCGGGCGCGCGATTGCGCCGGCTGCGCCGAGCGGCCGAAGAACTTGTCGAGGGTATCGATCTGGAAGCGCGGGCGCCAGTCCCCGGCCGCGACCATGGCAATGCCCCAATACGGCATCGGCGCCGCCGGATCGAGGGCCGCTGCCTGCAGGAAGCTGCGCTCCGCCTCGCGCGCCCAGAACGAATGCATCTGCGCGACGCCCTGATCGAAGAACTCCTGCGCCTCCGGGCTGACGGTAGTGATGCGCAGATGCACGGTCCCCATTCCCGGCAGGAGCTTCGCCGGAAGAGTGGGAGCGAGGGCGCTCGGCGGCGGCGCGCAATCATCCGCGGCTTTCGGTTGTTGAGCGGCAGCGGACAGGGCGAGCAGGAAAACGAGAGCAGGCTTCATGGGTGATCCTCCAGTTGGCGGGCAATCAGATCGGCAAGTTGGTCCGGCCGATATCCGGCGCCTTCCACGACGGCGGCAAGGCGGCCGTCGCGGCCGAATATCGAAGTCATCGAGTTGTGGCCGATGGAGCCTTCGTCGAACCAGTAAACCTCGCCGAGGGCGGCGGCCAGCGATGCGACGTCTCCGGTGAGGAAGCGCCAGGTGCGCGGGTCGGCGCCCCATCGGCGGGCGTAGGCGGCGAGTACGGGCGACGTATCGTAGTCGGGATCCACGGTCACGGACAGCAGCAGGACGCGGCCGGCGAAGCGGCGCGCGATCACCGCGAAATTCGCGGAGAGGCGCGGGCAGACGTCGGGCAGGGGGCAGCGGGTGTAGATGAAGTCGATGGCGACGACTTTGCCCCGCAGGTCGGCGTTTGAAATCGGGCGGCCGTCCTGATCGGCGAGGTGGAAGGCAGGGAGAGGCTGGCCGATGGCGAGCGGCGGCGCGGCAGGGCGGATCTCGCTTTGGCCCGTGACGCGCACGTTTCGCGCTACGGAGTGATCGCGATCGACGGTCAGATCGAACTGAACGCGCGATCCGGGGCGTAGAGGGGCGAGATCGGATTCGGCCGCCACGTGGAAGGGCATGGTCATGGCGGGCATGTAGTGCTCGATCGGGCGATGAGAGACGAGCATGGTGCGCGCCACCGGGTCGACGGCGACGACGATGCCGTCGACGGAATAGGTGCGGGCGAGCAGCGGAACGGCGAAAAGCACCCAGCCCAGACAGCGCATTGGATACAGTGTATGCCAAGCCCGGCGCTCACGGTAAAATGGAAGTTCCCACCTCCCCAAGGAAGCGGTAGCGCGGATGTCCTTTGTCCACCTGCATTGCCACACCGATTATTCACTGCTCGACGGCGCATGCGAAATCAAGCAATTGATGAACATCGTCGCGGAGCAGAAGATGCCGGCGGTGGCGATGACCGATCACGGCAATCTTTTCGGCGCGGTCGAATTCTATAATGCCGCCAAGGACAAGGGGGTGCATCCGGTGATCGGCTGCGAGGTGTACGTCTCGCAGCAGGGACACAAGACGCGCAGCGAGACCGACCGCTACAACCACCTGGTGCTGCTTTGCGAAAACCAGGAAGGCTACCGCAACCTGATCAAGCTGGTCTCGACGGCTTACCTGGACGGCTTCTATTACAAGCCGCGCATCGACCTGGACCTGCTCTCGCAGCACTCCGCCGGCCTGATCGGCATGTCGGCGTGCTTGCGCGGGCACATTCCGGAGACGATCCTCTCGGAGAAGTACGACGAGGCGCGGCGGCTTGCGCACCAGTACGGCGACATTTTCGGGAAGAACAACTTCTTCCTCGAAGTGCAGGACCACCACCTGGAGCAGGACCGCAAGCTCACGCCGCAGCTCGTGCGGCTCTCCAGCGAGACGGGCTTTCCGCTGGTGGCGACCAACGATTCGCACTACCTGCGAAAAGACGACGCGCGCGCCCACGAGATTCTGCTGTGCATCCAGACCGGCAAGAACATGAACGACCCGAACCGGATGCGCTGGAACACGCCCGACTTCTACCTGAAGTCGCGGGACGAGATGATGGAGCTGTTCGGCGAGATCGAAGAGGCGCTGGACCGCACGTGGGAGATCGCGCAGCGCTGCCACGTGAAGCTGGAGAAGGTGAAGGACCCGTTCCCGCGCTTCGAGATTCCGGCCGAGCATACCACCGACACCTACTTCGAGTACGTCGCGCGGCAGGGCTTCGAGAAGCGGCGCGGGCGGCTGGAGGCGATGCGCGCCAAGGGTATGCTCAAGCACGACCTGGCCGAATACGCCGAGCGCCTGGACCGCGAAATCAAGATGATCCAGTCGATGAAGTTCTCGGGGTACTTCCTCATCGTCTGGGACTTCATCCGCTACGCGAAGGAACAAGGTATCCCGGTGGGGCCGGGCCGCGGCAGCGCCGCCGGAAGCCTGGTCAGCTACGCGATGCAGATCACCGATATCGACCCGCTGCAGTATGGGCTGCTGTTCGAGCGCTTCCTCAACCCCGAGCGCGTCAGCTTCCCCGACGTCGACGTGGACTTCTGCATGAACCGGCGCGGCGAGGTGATCCAGTACGTCACGCAGAAGTACGGCCGGGAGCAGGTGGCGCAGATCATCACGTTCAACACGCTGGGCGCGCGGGCGGCGATCAAGGACGTGGGGCGCGTGCTGGAGATGCCGTTCGCCGACGTGGAGCGGATCACCAAGATGGTGCCCGGGGTGCTCAACATCACGCTGCAGGAAGCCATCAACCAGGAGCCGGGGTTCAACGAGGCAGCGAAGAAAGACCAGCGCGTGGACGAGGTGTTGAAGGTGGCGCTCCGCCTGGAGGGCCTGGCGCGCAACTGCTCGGTTCACGCGGCGGGCGTGGTGATTTCGCCGCAACCGCTGAAAGACCTGGTCCCGCTATACAAGACCAACCGCGACGAAATTGTGACGCAGTTCGACATGGGCGGGTTGGAGAAACTCCAGCTTCTGAAGATGGACTTTCTCGGCCTGACCACGCTGACCCTGATCCAGGACGCACTGCGGTTGATTGCGAAGCGTCACGGCGTCGACCTGGTGCCCGAGGATTTGCCGCTGGACGATAAGGCCACGTACGAGATCTTCTGCAAGGGTCTGACCAGCGGCGTGTTCCAGTTCGAATCCGGCGGGATGTGCGATATCTTGCGGCGCTACCAGCCAGGCCGGCTGGAGGATCTAACTGCGCTGAACGCGCTGTACCGGCCCGGACCGATCCAGGGCGGGATGGTCGACGACTTCATCGAGCGCAAGTGGGGCCGGCGCGCGGTGCAGTACGATCTGCCGGAGCTGAAAGAACTGCTGGAAGAGACCTACGGCGTGATCGTGTACCAGGAGCAGGTGATGCAGATTTCGAATCGCCTGGCCGGGTACTCGCTGGGCGATGCCGACCTGCTGCGGCGCGCCATGGGCAAGAAGAAGCCCGAGGAGATGGCCAAGCAGCGCGAGCGGTTCGTCAAAGGGGCGCTGGAGCGCGGCTTCCCGCAAAAGAAGATCGAGAAGATTTTCGACCTGATGGAGCAGTTCGCCGGCTACGGGTTCAACAAGTCGCACTCGGCCGCCTACGCCTACCTGGCGTTCGTCACGGCGTATTTGAAAGCGCACTATCCGGTGGACTTCATGGCCGCGCTGCTGACCTCGGAAACCGGCAACACGGCGAAGGTGGTGAAGTACATCAACGAGTGCCGCGAAATGGGCATCCGCATCCTGCCGCCCGACGTGAACCACTCGGAGTGGAGTTTCACGCCCGATGGCGAAGCAATCCGGTTTGGCCTGGGTGCGGTGAAGAACCTGGGGCAGAGCGCGGTGGAGGCGATCCGCACTGCTCGCGAGCAGGAGGGGCGGTTCACCTCGATCTACCAGTTCTGCGAGAAAGTGGACCTGGGCGCGGTCAACCGGCGCATGATCGAGAGCCTGATCAAAGCGGGCGCGATGGATGAGCTGGAAGGGACGCGCAGCCAGAAATTCGCGGCCATCGAGAGCGCCATGGACGGGGGTGCGCGGGCGCAGCGCGACCGGGAGTGCGGGCAGGTGGGCCTGTTCGGCGAGGCGATGGGCGGTGAGGAACAGCATTCCGCGCCGCTGCCCAACGTGCCGGATTGGACCGAGCAGGATAAGCTTGCAGGCGAGAAGGAGATGCTCGGGTTCTGGGTGACGGGGCACCCGTTGGATCGCTACGCCGATAAAGTCAGCGAGCTGGCCACGTACGATAGCGGCACGCTGGAGGGGCTGGCCAAGAATGCCGAGGTCGTGCTCTGCGGCGTGCTGACGGGGGTCACGCGCAAACGCAACAAGGAAGGCAAGCCGTGGGCGTCGATGACGATCGAGGACCGGAGCGGCTCGATCGACGCGATGTGCTTTGCGACGAGCTACGAGCGGCTGGCGGGGCAGATTGTCGAAGACCAGGCGGTGATGGTACGCGGGTTGGTGCTGCCCGAGGAGAACGCCGCGCCGAAGATCTCGGTGCAGGATGTGGTGGCGCTGGACAATGCGCGGGTGGACCTGCCGGAAGTGATTTCGATCCGCGTGTGGATTCGCAATGGGCTGACGGAACGGGCCAGCGCGCTGGAGGAGCTTTTCAGGCGCAAGCCGGGTCAGACGAGCGTGAGGCTGCGGCTCGAGGCGCCGCGGGATTTCGCGGTGCTGTTGGACGTGCCGGCGAAGGTGCGTCCGGACCGGGAGTTCCGGAAGGCGCTGGAGCAGATCTGCGGGCCGGAGTGCATCGAGCGCGTGGCGGGGTAGGCGTCACACCAGGTGGACGATCTCCACGCCGCCCCACTTTTCGTTCAGGTATTCCGCGACCAGGCGGCGGTGGCAATGCTCGGGTGTCTCTTCGCTGCAGAGCAGGCAGGCGCCGTCGAGGAGCTGCGGCGACACGGACTTCTCGATGCGCCGTTCCGCCATCAACGATCGGAACTGCTGTTCGTACAGCTTCCAATCGCCTTTCTTCTTTTTGAACGCATCGAGAATCGCTTCCGTCGGCGCGAGCTCGGGGAGATGGACGTAGTCCATGCCGCAGATGGCCTTCACGAAGTAACGCAGATCGTCGCGCTTGCTGAAGCCGGCGAGCTGCGAGCTGTTGTTCAGGCGGACGTCGGCCAGGCGGCGGGCGCCGGAGGTCTTCAGCAGCGTGAAGAACTGCTCGGCGGATTTCTTGGTGAAGCCGATGGTGAAGAGTTTCATGCGGTCTCGTAGGCGATCCGCTCACCTTGCATGCGGTACGCGTCCTCCAAAACTTCTTCCGGCGTCCGGAACAGATCGCTCTCCGGGAGCTTGAGCTGCGCGCGCAGGCGTTGCATGGCCTCGGCATGCGATTCGAGCGAGCCGTCCGCCAGGATGTGGCACACCGTGATGCCGGCGGCTTCCAGGTGGCGCGACACCAGAATTCCGCGGTGACACTCGAGCGGCTCTTTTTCGGCGCACATCAGGGCCAGGCGGTAGCGGGCCATGCCCTCGCGCACACGCTCCAGCCCCGCGTGGAACTGCGCTGTGCGCGCCAGGCAGTCATACTGCACCTTGCCGGCGAGGTAGCAGGCCGGGTCGTCGCTGCGCGCTCCCAATTCGTGACCGAGAAAGACGTACGCGATTCCAGCGGCGGCCAGGACGGCCTTCAGGGGCTCGCGATTGAACTGGGGATTCATGCGGCTGTAGGGATGGGAGCGCACGTCGCCCACGGCGCTGATCTGGTGAGCGCGCAGCAGCTCGAGGAAGCGCTCCAGCTCGTGCGTGGAATGGCCGATGGTAAAGACGCAGTCGCTCATGGCTGGGGGGTGAATGGCGGCGTGAGGACCGTTGCGACCAGTTTATAGCAATATCCGTCGGTGAAAGGCTCGCCGAGGCTGACGCACAGCACGGCGTCCTGCACGGGATACTCGCCGTCGGGATGTTTGAGCCAGGCCCATTCGACGAAAGGGTCGGTGACGCCGAAGATGTAGGGCACGCCATGGTATTGGAAGCGGGCACGCACGCGGGGTTTGCCGCCTTCGATGCGCACCCTCATCCGGAGCGTCTCGGGGCGGATCAGGGCGAGTGACCAGTTGAGCCCGGCCGCCTGCGCGGCGGCGACGCGGTCGTTGCAGCCAAATCGGGAAGAGCTTTCGTTGGTCCAGAGAGTCTCGGGCTCATCCAGGAGCGCGCCGATGCGGTCCCAGGGCAGCTCGCCAACCTTGCGGTAGCCGCGGACCGCATCGATGAGGTGGTTCTCCATCTGGTAGCCGTGCGGGGCAGGCTCGCGCAGACCGACGTCCATGATGTCGAGGATCTTCGGGTCCTTGCCGTCCCGGTAGCGGCGCTCGTCGCGTGACAGCTCGGTGGTGGAGCGCGCGCTCACCGGGCGCACCCAGGCGCCGAATCCTTCGGGGCGGACTTCCTTGCCCGCGATGCACCGCCCGGCGAATTTGCGCGAGTTTGCCAGGCAGACGATTCTCTTGACGCAGCTCACCCTTTTCCTGCTACCGCATACAGCGCCGGCGAGCGCAGAGAGCGCTCCCGGAGCGTCAGGCACGCCGCGCGGACCCGCTCGCGCTGTTCGCCGGCAAGCTGGTCAATGGTGCCTCGATAGCCGGTGCCCATCGCGACGGTCCAGAATTCCTCCGCCGATTCGAGGATCAGCGGGTAGTCCTCGCCTTCGATCTCCACGTCGGCGATGCCGGCCTGCTGGAACAAGCCGCGCACCAGATCGGGGGTGGTCAGGCGATCCCACGGAGTGAACGTCTTGTAGAGGTCGGGGCGCTCGCGGCGCACGGCGTCCCAGAAGAGCGTGTCCGCGGGCTCGAAGACGTCCGGTCCGCGCGTAGTGATGGCGACGCGCCCGCCCGGGCGCAGGTACTGCCACATTTTGCGCAGCGCCCCGGTCATGTCCGGAAGGAAGAAAATGCCGAAGACGCAGACCACGGCGTCGAAGCTGGCGGCGCGGAAGTAGACTTTGTCGAAATCGGCTGAGCGGAACTCGATATTGGTCAGGCCTTCGGCAGCCGCTCGCTCGCGCCCGTGAGCCAGGGCGCCTTCCGCCAGGTCGACGCCGATGACGCGCCCGCCCGGCCCGACGGTTCGTGCCGCCGGGAGCGCGCTGGCCCCCGCTCCGCAGCACACGTCCAGCACGAACTCGCCTTCGCGAAGGTGGAGGCGTTCCACGGTGCGCGCGCCGAAATAGTCGCGATGAGACATTACCTGTGATGGGCAGGAGTCGGCTGCCGCGTTGTAAGCGTTGGCCAGATAGGTTTTGGTGTCGCGCGCATCCATCATCGCTCATGGTATCTTGGCTCGGAGTATCGAGGGGTCATGCGAAAGTCTATCCTTGTCTTGTTTGGGGCCGCCGCGCTCATGGCCGCCGATTTCGTGGCCGAAGGCGACCTGTGGTGGGCGCACATCCAGTTTCTTGCGGACGACAAGCTGCAAGGCCGCGAAGCCGGCAGCGACGGCTATCGGGAGGCGGCGAAATATGTCTCGGGCAAAATGGAGACCTACGGGCTCAAACCCGCCGGCACGGATGGCTATCTGCAGCCGGTGAAGTTCGAAACGCGGCAGCTTGTGGAAGATCAATCCAGCCTGACGCTGGTGCGGGACGGCGCCGAGATCGCGCTGGAACGCGCGGATGCCACGCTCAGCACGCGGGCGGACCTGGCACCGGCGCTCGAGGCCCCGATGGTCTTCGTCGGCTACGGCCTGCGTATTCCCGAGGCCAAATACGATGAACTCGCGGAGCTCGACCTGCACGGCAAGATCGCGGTGTACATCAATGCCCCCGGGCCGGTGGAGGCGTCCGGCCCGGTGAAATCGCATTTCGGCAGCGCGGTGGAGCGGTGGAACACGCTCAAGGCCGCGGGCGCGATCGGCAGCGCTACCATCATGAATCCGCGCGCGCCGATCGGCGCCAACCCTGAGAACGCGAACAGCGCCGCGGGCGGGCGCGGAGGAGGCGGCGGCCGCGGCGCACAGCGAACGTTCCTGCTGGCCGATCCGAATCTGCAGGAGGCTACCGGCCAGAAGCTCGCGGTCACCATCACGCGGCGCGGCGGAGAGAAGTTCTTCGAGGGCTCCGGTCACACGTTCGAGGAGATCTTGAAGCTGGCACAAGAGAACCGGCCATTGCCGAAATTCCCGCTGACTGGCACGCTGCGCTCGAAGGCGCTCGTGCGGCGCGACACAGTGGAGGCGCCGAATGTCGCGGGCATGCTGCCCGGCTCGGACCCCAAAATAAAGAACGAGTACGTCATCATGTCCGCGCACCTGGACCATCTCGGTACGGGCCGGCCGATCGAGGGGGACAACATCTATAACGGCGCGATGGATGACGCGTCGGGCATCGCATCGATTCTGGAGATTGCGCGGCTGCTGCATGAATCCGGCGCGAAGCCGAAGCGATCGATCCTTTTTCTTGCGGTGGCGGCAGAAGAGAAAGGCGAGCTCGGGTCGCGGTATTTCGCCATGCATCCCACGGTGGATAAGAAGCACATCGTGGCGGACATCAATCTCGACATGTTCATGCCGCTGTTCCCGCTGAAGTTTTTGGAAGTGCAGGGGCTGGCCGAATCGACGCTGGGAGACGCGATTCGCGAGACCGCGAAAGCCGCCGGGGTCGAGGTGCAGGCCGACAAAGAGCCCGATCAGAACCGGTTCATTCGCAGCGACCAATACAGCTTCATTCGCAACGGTGTGCCCTCGCTGGCCTTCAAGTTCGGCTACGAATTCGGCACGCCGGAAGACAAGACCTTCCACGACTGGATCCGCGACCGGTATCACAAGCCCAACGACGACCTGAACCAGCCCGTGGACAAAGCCGCGGCCGCGCAGTTCAACCATATCATCGCCAACCTGCTGGAACGGGTGGCAGACGATACCGCGCGCCCGCGATGGAAGGACGATTCTTTCTTCAAAAGATTCGCAAACTGATATGCGCCGATTTGCTCTTTGCCTGCTTCCGGTGCTGGCTGCCGCCCAGCATCACGAAATGGCCCCGCCTTCCGAGAAGCCGGTGGCGCTGTACAAAGGCCTGGGCGCGTGGCGCCACACGATCACGACTTCCAACGCGGAAGCCCAGAAATACTTCGACCAGGGGCTGGCGCTGTTGTACGGATTCAACCGCTACGAATCGCTGCGCTCGTTCCGCAAGGCCAGCGAGCTCGATCCCTCGGCGGCCATGGCGTACTGGGGGATGGCGATGTCGCAGGGTCCGTACATCAATATGGATGGCGACCCTTCGGTAGACCTGAAGTCCTCGTGCGAAGCGGTCGCCGCCGGCCGGAAGACGTTCGGTGTAGCGCCTCCCCGCGAGCGCGCGTATGTTGAGGCGGCCGCGACATGGTGTCCGGAATACAAGCCCGACCTGTACACCGCCGCGGCGAAGAAACTGGCGGCAGACTATCCGGACGATCTCGACGCTCAAACGCTCTATGCCGAGAGCCTCATGATCCCGGTGCGCTGGCACTGGTACGGGCCGGACGGCACGCCCGCGCCGGGCATGCCGGAGGCCGAGCACGTGCTGGAAGAGGTGATGCGCCGCTGGCCCGAGCATCCCGGGGCCAACCATTACTACATCCACGCGGTGGAATCGTCGCGCACGCCGGAGCGGGCGATTCCCAGCGCGCAGCGGTTGATGGGCGCGGTGCCGTGGGCCGGCCACATGGTGCACATGCCGGCGCACATCTGGCTGCGCACCGGCGATTACGAGCTGGCGGCGTCGCTCAACGAGCGGGCGTCGGCGGTGGATCGCGAATACATGGCGGCGAGCAACGTGACCGTGGGCACGTACACTCCGTACTACGTGCACAACCTGCATTTCGTGGCCTACGCGCGCTGGATGCAGGGACGGCAGGCGGAGGCCATCAAGGCCGCGGACGCGGTGGCCGCCGCGATGACTCCGATGATCGAGATGCTGGGCGAGATGGCGGACGCGTTCATCGCCCAGCCGATCTTCGCGCGCGTGCGGACGCAGGCGTGGGACGAGATGCTCCGGATGAAGCAGCCCCCGGAAAAGCTTTTGTGCACGGTGGTGCTCTGGCACTACGGGCGCACGCTGGCGCTGCTGGCACGCGGCGACGGGCCGGGCGCCAAGCGGGAGCTGGAAGCGTTCGAAGCCGCGCGCGCCAAGGTGCCCGCCGACCGTGGGTGGGGCTTCAGCAAGGCGCGCGACGTGCTGACGATCGCGGCGGAGATTCTCGCGGCCCGAACATCCGCCGACAGCACGAGCGAGGTGGAACACTGGCGGAAAGCGGTCGAGATCCAGGACGCGCTTACGTATGACGAGCCGCCGGAATGGTATTACCCGATCCGCGAGTCGCTGGGCGCGGCGCTGGTGCGCGCGGGACGGGCTGCCGAAGGCGAGCAGGTCTTTCGGGACGCGCTCAGCCGGAGCCCGCGCAACGGGTTTGTGCTTTTCGGGCTGATGGAGTCGCTGAAGCCGCAGAACAAGACCGAGGGCATCGAGGAGTTGCAGCGCGAGTTCGATCGGGTGTGGTCGAAGCAGGCGATCAAGCTGACGCTGGGGGCGCTCTAGCGGGTTATAGTAGCTCACATATGCGACATCTGCTCACCCTGTTATTGGCCCTTCCTTTGTTGGGCGCCGACTCGGATTTCAACGGACGCTGGGACATCACCAACAACACCCAGCCGCGTCCCAAGGCCTGGTGGCTGGAGCTCACCGGGATGGGCACGGCCAGTCCGTCGGGCTTCTTCGTCAGCGACCACGGGGGCGATCGCAATGCGATCGACCACATCGCGGTGGAAAACGGGGAGCTGCGGTTCAGCTTCAATCGTCCGGGACGTGGAGGCGGGGCCGGCACGCAGTCGCCCGAATACCGCGCGCGGCTGGTGAACGGGAAGCTGGAGGGCACGTTCAACAACACCACGTGGACCGGGGTGCGCGCGCCGGCGATCAAGGACAAAGACGATGGCTCGTGGAAGGAAGGCAAGCCCATCCAGCTCTTCAACGGCAAGGACCTCAGCGGGTGGACGGCACTCAACCCCAGCGTCGAAATGAAGTGGACCGTACAGGACGGCGTGCTGCGCAACGCGCCGCCGACAACCGACATCATCTCGACACAGAAATTCTGGAATTTCAAACTGCACGTGGATTTTCGGATCGTGGAGCACTCGAACAGCGGAATCGGCCTGCGGGGGCGGTACGAGATTCAAATCATCGACGACTACGGCAAGCCGCCGAATTCGCACGGCGCGGCGGCCCTGTATAGCCGCGTCCAGCCGAGTGTGAATGCGAGCAAGCCCGCCGGGGAGTGGCAGAGCTACGATATCCGGCTGGTGGGGCGGACGCTGACCGTGGTTCACAACGGGACGAAGGTGCTGGACAAGGTCGAGGTCGAGGGATTGACGGCGATCGCCAACAACTCCGACGAGGCCGAGCCGGGCCCTTTTATCGTGCAGGGTGATCACAGTTACGTGGAGATCAAGAGCTTCGTGGTGACGCCGCTGGTGAAGTGATCGGCGGGCAACCCCGGCGGGGTGGGGCGCATCTAATTAGGTGTGAGAACTCCTAAACAGACCGAGATTCGGTGTGCCAGGTGTCACCATCTGGAGAGCGAACACGGGAAGACAGGGACCCGGCCTTGCCTTGCCATGGTCGGCGAGCTGCTCGGGAGAGAGTTCTGCAAGTGTGATCAGTTCCAGGTGCGGTTGAGCAAGGCGGCTTAAGAACTTCCGGCCTGCGGCCGGCTCGCGCGCTACAATCGCTGCTATGTTCACAGCGACCGAAGGCCTCGTACTGCCCAGCACGGTTACCGGATCCTTTCCACGTCCCCGCTGGTTCGACGTCAGCATGTGGGGCCGGCCCCTGGATACCTGCATGCTGGACGTCCGCTTCCGCGAGAAGTTCCAGGACGCGCTCGCCGTGGTGATCAGCGATCAGGAGCGAGCCGGGCTCGACGTTCTTTGC
>DATJYJ010000052.1:0-8569 GCA_035578025.1 Verrucomicrobiia bacterium | reverse complement strand
ATTGATGGTATGGAGCTTTAGAAAGTTTACTGCAATCTGTCTCGGAGGATGACAGACCGGTTAAGATGCTAACATTGACCGATAACGAAAGCAATGCCTACCTCGGCGGCAACTTTGCGGGTAATGTATACCCGCAAACGGGGCTACCGGAGCTCTTCCATCACCTGGTCCAGAACTGCCCGGGCGGGGCGCGTCCGGGATTCGGGCAGTGTGCCGAGGGGCTCGTCCACCACGTTCAGCAGCTCCATGAAAGTGGGCTTCTGCGTGTTCACATACAAAACACCTGTAAGGACTTCGCCTTTTTTCTCGGCTTCTTCGAGGGCCGCCAGGGCTGCCAACCGGTCGGTGGGATCGAAGTCGCGGTGGAGCTTGCGGATGCGCAGGTGCGAGCCATCGTGCATGGGGACGTCCATGACCTGGCCTTCGGGGATTTCAACCGAAATATCCTCGAAATGCGGGACAAAATCCAACTCGTGGAGGACGGTCTCGTGCTCCTTCATGTAGGAGTAGCTTTTGGTGGAGCCGACGTGGTCGTTGAAGGTCACGCAGGGCGAGATCACGTCGATCATTGACAGGCCTTTGTGGGCGATGGCGGTCTTGAGGATGGCCTGAAGCTGCTTCTTGTCGCCGCTGAAGGAGCGGGCGACGAAGGTGGCGCCCCACTTGAGCGCGAGGGCGCAGCAATCGAAGGGGGGCAGGTCGTTGACGGTGCCGGTTTTGAGGGTGGAGCCGAGGTCGGCGGTGGCGGAGAACTGGCCCTTGGTGAGACCGTAGACGCCGTTGTTCTCGATGACGTAGATCATGGGCAGGTTGCGGCGCACGAGGTGCATGAACTGGCCGATGCCGATGGAGGCGGTGTCGCCGTCGCCGGTGACGCCGAGTCCCAGCAGCTTGTGGTTGGCCAGCAGCGCGCCGGTGGCGATGGCGGGCATGCGGCCGTGGACGCCGTTAAAGCCGTGCGAGAGACCCAGGAAGTAGGCCGGCGACTTGGAAGAGCAGCCGATGCCGGAGAACTTGGCGACGTTGAAGGGGTCGACGCCGAGCTCGTAGAAGCTCTCGATGAGGCGCTCGGAGATGGCGTTGTGGCCACAGCCGGCGCAGAGCGTGGTCTTGCTGCCCTTGTAGCTGAGGACCTCGAGGCCGATGTGGTTGGTCTTTTTCGGGGGAACGGTGGCGGTACTCATGTTATTTGCCCTCCGGGCGGATGAGGAGGCCCGCGTAACTTTCCTGTCTGACGACTTCGTCGGTGACCGTGCGCGCGTCGAGCGGCAGGCCGCCGAAATAGCGCACGCTACGCAGCTTCGCGATCAGGCCGGGGTCGAATTCCAGGCGCATCAGGCCGAGCAACTGGCCGTCGCGGTTCTGGTCGACCACGTAGACGCGGTCGTGGCTGCGGACGAAATCCGTGAGGTGGTTTGTGAAGGGGTATGCTTTGAGCCGCAGGTAGCTGGCCTCGATGCCATATTCCTTGGAGAGCTGGTCGCAGCTTTCGCGGACGGCGTAGTCGGAGGTTCCGAAGGCGACGAATCCGATGCCGGCGCCCTCGCGACGGTGAATCACGGGCTCGGGCACGTGCCGGCGCATGGTTTCGAACTTGTGCGCGAGGCGGTCCATGTTGTTGATGTAGTCGTCTTCGCGCTCGGTGTATTGGGCCTTTTCGTTGTGGCCGCTGCCGCGGGTGAAGTAGGCGCCGTGGAGGTGGCGGGTACCGGGCAGGGTGCGGTAACCGACGCCGTCGCCGTCGATGTCTTTGTAGCGGGCGAAGCCGCCGAGCTTGTCCAGGTCTTCGGCGGTGAGGACCTTGCCGCGCTGGATGGGTTTGTCGGGGTAGACGAAGGGGTCGGCCATCCAGTTGTTCATGCCGAGGTCGAGGTCGGTCATGACGAAGACGGGGGTCTGAAACTTTTCGGCGAACTCGAAGGCTTCGATGCTCATGGAGAAGCACTCTTCGGGCGAGCAGGGGAAGAACATGGGGTGCTTGGTGTCGCCGTGGGAGAGGAGCGCGGTGCTGAGCACGTCGCCCTGGGCAGTGCGGGTGGGCAGGCCGGTGGAGGGGCCGACGCGCTCGACGTCGTAGATGACGACGGGGATTTCGGCGTAGTAGCCGAGGCCGACGAACTCGCTCATGAGAGAGATGCCGGGTCCGGCGGTGGCGGTCATGGAGCGTGCGCCGGCCCAACCGGCGCCGAGGGCCATGCCGATGGAGGCGAGCTCGTCTTCGGCCTGCACGATGGCGTAGGTGGCCTGCTTGGTTTCGGGGTCGTGGCGGAAGCGCCGCGTGTAGCCGATCAGGGATTCGACCAGGGAGGATGATGGCGTGATCGGATACCAGGTGACGACGGTCACGCCGGCGAACATGGCGCCGAGGGCGCAGGCGGCATTGCCATCGATGATGATTTTGCCGGCGGTCTCGTTCATGCGCTGGACGAGGCAGGGATCGGTCTTGGTGAGGGCTTTAGCGGCGTAATCAAAGCCTGCCTGGCAGGCGCCCCAATTGAGGTCGGCGGCCTTGGCCTTCCTGGCGCCGAACTGCTTGACGAGGGCCTTGCGGATCTCCTGCATGTCGATGGCGAGGAGTTGGGCGACCACGCCATCGTAGATCATGTTGCGAACGAGCTTGCGCAACTTGGCATCGGGGCAGACCGGCGCCACGAGCTTATCGAAGGGAACGGGGTAGAAGTGAAGATCGCTGCGCAGCTCGCTCAGCTTGAGCGGCTCGTCGTAGACGACGGCGGCGCCGCTATCGAGTTTCATGACGTCTTCGCGCGCGGTCTCGGGATTCATGGCCACGAGGAAGTCGATTTCCTTACGGCGCCCGATGTAGCCGTGCTTGCTGGCGCGGATGGTGAACCACGTGGGCAGGCCGGCGATGTTGGATGGGAACATGTTTTTCCCGGAGACCGGGATGCCCATCTGGAACAGGGCGCGCATGAGCACGGTGTTGGCAGTCTGGCTGCCCGACCCGTTCACCGTTGCCACCTGAATGCTGAAGTCGTTGATAAGTTGATGACTTGGCTGGCCCGGCGTGGATTCCGCCGGGGATACCTCTAGTGTCGACATCGATTGGAAGTCCTTTGATTAGAGGGGAGTTGGTTGACCCAGTTCACTGCTCGTTTCAATTATAAGCAAAAACGGGAGTCGTGGCGCGGCGTGCATGGTGCTATTCTGCGGGCGGACGGGGTGCGGGTGCGCCCGCATCGATGCCGACGTATGCCGTCATGGATCATGGAGGACTCGTTTTGAAACGCATAAGGACCACGGTCCTGTTCCTGGGTGTGGCGCTGCTCTCCAGCAGCCTGCCCGCCGAAGAAGGCATGTGGATGCCTCAACAGATGCCCGAATTGGCCGCCAGGCTGAAAGCCCTCGGATTCACGGGCGATGCGAAGACCTTCGCGGACTTGACCGGACAGCCAATGGGCGCGGTGGTTTCGCTGGGTGGATGCACGGCGTCGTTCGTCTCACCGGACGGGCTGATCGTCACCAATCATCACTGCGTCACGGGCGGATTGCAGTTCAACTCCACGCCGCAGCGCAATCTGCTGAAAGACGGGTACCTGGCAAAGAACCGCGATGAAGAGCTGCCGAACGGGCCGGGGTCGCGGGTTTTCGTGACGACCTCGGTGGTGGAGGTGACGGCTTCCATCACGGGCGGGATCGACGCGAAGGCGACGGACCGCGAGCGGTACGACCTGATCGACCGGAAAGTGAAGGAGCGCATCGCCACCTGCGAGAAGAGCGGACAGCGGTGCAACGTGGCGTCCTTCTTCGACGGGTTGAAGTACTTCGAGATTGCGCAGATGGAGATCAAGGACGTGCGGCTGGTGTACGCGCCCGCCGAGGGGATCGGGGTATTCGGCGGCGAGACGGACAACTGGCGCTGGCCGCGGCACACGGGAGACTGGAGCTTTCTGCGCGCCTATGTTGGAAGGGACGGGAAGCCGGCGGTCTACTCCAAAGACAATGTTCCATTCAAGCCGAAGCACTGGCTGAAGGTATCGACGACAGGCATCAAGCCGGGAGAACTGGTGTTCGTGACCGGCTATCCGGGACGCACGCAGCGGCACCAGACCTATTCGGAGGTCAAAGAGACCACCGAGTACACGATGCCTTTGGCGATCCGGCGGGCGCGGGAGCAACTGGTGATCCTGGACCAGCTCACGAAGCAGAATCCGGCGATCGCGCTGAAGGTTGCGGGGCGCGTGCAGGGGTTGAACAACGGGTTGACCAACCAGTTGGGAATGCTGGAAGGGCTGACGAAGGGCGGGAGCCTGGACAGGAAACAGCAGCAGGAGAAAGAGCTGGAGTCCTGGATCGCGGCCGACCCGGCCCGGCAGAAAAAATATGGCGACGTGCTTCCGGCGCTGCGCGCGCTGCAGGCGGAGAGCGAGAAGACGCGCGAGCGAAATTCCATGCTGGCAACTCTGTCGATGGCGTCCGGATACCTGGGCGCGGCGCAGACGCTGTACCGGCTATCGGTGGAGCGCGCCAAGCCGGACATGGAGCGGGAGGCGGGCTTCCAGCAGCGCGACTGGCCGAGGCTGCGCGACGCGCAGGACCGGCTTCAGCGCACGCTGGATGTCACGGTGGACCGGGCGCTGCTGCACTGGGCGATGTTTCTTGCCTCCGCTCTTAACCCCGATCAGCGGATCGTTGCACTGGACGAAGCTGCCGGGCTGAGGGCGGCGATGCCGGCGGCGGAATCGGGGAAGGCGATCGACGCCTATCTCCAGACGCTGTTCGCCGGCACAAAGCTGGGCGATCGGGAATTCCGGCTGGGCCTGATGGAGAAGAGCACGGCCGACCTGGTGGCGACCAAGGACCCGTTCATCCTGCTGGCGGCGGCGCTGGACCCGCTGGTCGAGGCGAATCGGGAGGCGATGAAGAGTCGCGCCGGAGCGCGGTCGCGGCTGGCGCCGCGTTACATGGAAGCGATGCTGGCGAAGGCAGGCGGGCTGGTGGCGCCGGACGCGAACAGCACCCTGCGCGTGACGTATGGACAGGTGAAGGGCGTGGACGCGAAGGACGGCCTGTTTTACAAGCCGCAGACCACGCTGGCGGGCATCGTGCAGAAGCAGACCGGGGACGGGGACTTCAACGCGCCCCAGGTGCAACTGGATGCCATCAAGGCGTTGCGTGCCGGCAAGAAGACATCCTACCTGGATAAGGCATTGGGCGATGTCCCGGTCAACTTCCTGTCGACGGTGGATACGACCGGCGGCAATTCCGGGTCGCCGACGCTGAACGCGAAGGGCGAACTGGTGGGGCTGCTGTTCGACGGCACATACGAGTCGGTGGCGTCCAACTATGTGTTCGACACGGTGAGCACGCGGTCGATTCACGTGGACGTGCGGTACATGCTGTGGAACATGGCGGATGTGGACGGCGCCGGCCATCTGCTGGAGGAGATGGGGATCGCGCCGGTGCGGTCGGCGGGGGTGAGATAGCACTACATTCCGCGGATCCATTTGAGGATCGTGGTGTATTCGGGCGAGTCCCTGGTCCAGCGCTGGCCGCCGCCGTGGGCGGTGGTTTTCGCGTTTACCACGCCTTCGGATTCCGAGGTCGAGGTCGGCTTGCGCAGGAGGAGGCTGTTCTCGGGGTCGCGGCGGTCTACGACGTTGCGCACGGTTTCCCAGGTGGCGTTGAAGAGAGTGTGGGTCTCGTGGCAGTTGACGCAGGCGTAGCCATCGGCGCCCTTGCGGGTGAGGATGGGCTCGATGTTGGCATCGAAGTAACTTTTGTCGAGCGGCTGAGCGGCGGAGACCGGGGCGGTGGAGGCGGCCTTGGCGTTGCGCGGGGGTGGCAGGTGGAAGGCTTTGGCGACGTCGGGCGTGGTGTCGAGCTTGCGTGAGAGCTCGAGGACGGTTTCGCTGCGGCCGCCGGCGGCGCGCTCAACGGCGTCGTAGGGCGTCTCGCGCACCAGGAGGGATGCGCGGCGGGCCAGGTCGCGCATTTCGGCGTCGGGAGAATCGAGCAGGGGCGCGAGGGCTTTGGCAAGAAGGGCGGCGCTGGATCCGAAGAAGGCGATCTGCTCGATGTCGTTGCCGATGCGGCTGTAGACGAGGGGCGCGTTGGGCACGGCGCCGGTGAGGTCGTAGACGTCGCCGCGGCGCAGCGGGAACTCGACCAGGGCTGCCAGCAGGTGCTTCTTTTGCGCTTCCGGGCCTTGGGCCAGCACGTGCGCGAACTTGCCGGCGAGCTGGGATTCCACGCCGAGCCGGCCCTGGATGGCGCGGTCGCGGTCTTCGGGACGGGCGAGCAGCGCGACCCAGTTGTTGTAGAGGTAGCGGATGTTCTCGTCGGCTAGGTTGTAGACGGCGTCGTGGAGGTTGGTTTCGATCCAGGGGTGCTGCGGCTGCGCCAGGGCGGCGAGAAGCGTGTCTTCGATCTCGCCGCGCGTCGCGGGATCGGCGTTCCAGAACCACGACTGCCAGAGTCCCTGGATGGCCTGCATGCGCACGGCGATCACGGGATCGGAGGTGAGCTTTTCGAGGGCGGCGATCAGCTCCTTGCGCGGAGCGAGGGCGGCGAAGTGGTGGGCGAAGACGCGGGTGGCTCCCCAGCGGACGCGGGCGTCGCGGGAGCGGAGGGCGGAGAGCAGCTCGCTATCGCCGGTTTCGGGATGGGCTCCGTACACCTGGCGGAGCGACCACGCGGCGGAGCGCTGCACGAGCTTGCTGGGATCTCCGAGCAGTTTCACGAGCAGCGGCACGGTTTCGGGCAGGGCCAAGCGGCCCAGGGTCTCGACCGTCGCCTGGCGCACGAGCACTTCGTTGGAGCCGGTGAGATCCTGGATGACGCTCAGCACGGCGGCGGGAGGCCGCTCCCAGACATCGTCGAGCGCACGCAAGAGGTACGCCGGATCGGCGGGAAGCGAGCGCGGCACCGCGACATCCCAGCCTTGGGTGTGTCCCGGGCCGGGATAGAGGCTGCTCAGGGCGAGCACGGCGAACTGGGTTTCGCGGAACGGGGTGCGGAAGTTTTCGTAGGATTGCAGCGGGTCGAGCCAGCCGCCCCAGGGCTGCTGGCGCTCGAGCAGATACTGGACGGCCTTCTGCACCTGGGGATGATCGGCTTTCAGGCCCGCGGCGGCGAGGGCCCAGAGCGCGTGTCCGGTCTGGAACTCCACTTCGGGCTGTTTGGGGTCGAAGGGGAGCGCCCACTGGCCGCTCTCGCGCTGGAGCGAGAGGATGCGATCGGCGTTGGCCTTGATCTGCGCGGCGTACCTGGTTTTGTCGATGTCGGCGAGGGCCAGGGTCTGGTAGCAGAGGTCGGCCATGTTCTTGACCTCTCCCTGAGCGATCATGTCGGGGAGGCGCGGGTCGCGGGTGACCTTCCACGAATACCAGGCGACTTCGTGGGTGCTGACCAGCGGGGTGTTGCCGTTGGTTTCGTCGGGCGGGAGTTTGGTACGGCCGGCGTAATAGAGCTGGAGGTAGTTGGCGATGCCCTGGTGCCAGGCGGGGCGAGCCAGCCCGGAGACGTACTGCTGGTACATGCCGGCGAGCACGCTCATGCGGCTGAGCACGTTGGCCGGCGCGGAGATCACGCGCGCCCAGACGGCGCCGTGGTCTTCGAAGCCGTAGAACGGGCGCGGATTGTTGGCGAAGCGCTCCTGGAGGAAGTGCAACTGCTCGCGCTGCTGGAGAGGATAGCCATTGGCGATGGCGTAGAGTTGGGCGCGCTGCGAGAAGTGGCTGGCGTGGCAGGCGACGCAAAGCGAGGTCTCCTGGTGGACGGGATTGACGCGGTCGAAGGTTCCGCCGCGGCGCGGGGTGTTGGCGAACCAGGAAGCGCCGGCGCCCATGATGTAGTCGACCGCGGTGCGGACGGCGGTGGCGGGATTGTCGTAGGGCGGCAGATCGTAGACGCGCGTGCGCAGCTTGTATTCGGGGTGGCTGGCGCGGACGCGAAGGAAGTAGGCGCCGGGGTCCTGGAATACGCGGGTGGTGAAAGCGTTGCCGGGGAGGGCCTGGACTTCGTGGGGCAGGGTCACGGGATCGCGGCTATCGTGGAACTCTTCGATTTTGCCCTGGGCGAGGCGGAAGACGCTGACATCGGCGGGCACGCCGTCGCGATCCATCAATTCGACCTGGAAGAAGACCAGCTTGGGGGACGACTCGGAGAAACGGAAGCGATACCAGTGCTCGTTGGAGGGATCTGAGGGGACGTCTTTGCGGGCGTCGCCGGGCAGGGGCACGTATTCGGCCTCGTCGCCGGACGCGACCGCCAGCTCGCCGAGGGTGAGAGGAGCGGCGTCCTCCCAGGTGTGGCTGGGGCCGCCGTTGACGGCTTTGCGATTGATCTGAAGCTGGAACTGCCCGCGCCCGACGCCTTCGGCGGCGATGTGCAGCTCGGGGACACGCACGGGGCGGAAGGTGCCGTAGAGATCGGCATCCCCGGGGTGGAGGGTCTTGGAAAGGAGCACGCGGTCGCCGTCGACCACGGAAACGGCGACGCGCGCGCTGGGGACGAGCAGGGCAGGGTCGAGGCTGAAGAGGAGGCTATAGTTTTCGCCGCCGGCGATCTTATTCAGCGGCAGGACGCCGGAGTGGAGGTCGCCGGAAGA
>DATJYJ010000051.1:0-4593 GCA_035578025.1 Verrucomicrobiia bacterium | reverse complement strand
GTTGTTCGTTGCTTTGGCGCAGAGCTTCCTCCGCCCGGCGGCGCTCCTGGATGAGTCGCGCGCTCTGGAGGGCAGTTACGGCGTGATTGGTCGCCTTGGAGAGCAGCAGTTCATCGGTCTGATCGGGAAAAACAGCGCGCGCACTGGCAGCCGCGATCAGGCCGCCTTCGCCGTTAAACCCGACCGGAATGATCACACCGCGGCAGAGCTGCCGGCCTCCTCCGACATTCGGAATGATCTCCCGATGGGAAAGCGATCCGCCGGCGCAAAGCCGCTGTTCGAGCCACTCCGGAAATCCATGCCACGCGCTTCCCAATGCCGCTTCGACCGGCGCGCCCCCCTCGGGACAGCACAAGCGCACAAAGACAAAATCGAGGTCGAGGAGTTTTACCATCACGTCGGCCAGACCGGAGGCGATGGCAGACGGCGCTCGTCCCACCCAGGCTGCTGGGATGGTGGAAAGTGCAACGAGATCCCTAAGCGCTCTTCTCAGGCGGAGGACTTCGGCATCTGGAGACATGGCGTTCAATCGGTCATGCGCACGTTCGCTCGACTCGACCGCCGCTCCCGCAACTCGGCCAGCAACTGGTCGGGGGGAACGAAGAACGGATTCTCCTGGAGCACCCCGCCGATGATCACGACCGGGTGCGTACGCATGATGTCTATCGCGATGTCGGCGCCAAACTTCGACAGGTCGTACGTACAGATCACCGGATCGTCGTATTTGGGAAGCACGTAGTTGAGGCGGGTCTCGTATTCCAACAGGTCATCGACGCCGGGTTTGTCGAGCAGCGCCCATTCCATGTGAGCCAGGAGCCTGGTGACGGCATATCCGGCGCTTTCCCCCGATTGGAGCAGCTCTTCGATCAGAGCCAACATGGCATCCTGGTCAAAGCGTTCCCCACGCAGATAGGCCTCCTGCCAGCGCCGCACCTCGAGTAGCCCGGTATTCATCGCGTGCGCCACATCGATCCCTGCCGCGGTGAGCCGCTTGAGATGGTCTTCCTGCAGCGCGGGGTCTACGATGTGGAAAGACTTGTCACCCCGCGCACAGCCGTCCTTAATGAACGAACGAAGCACTCTGTGCTCTTCGTCGATGTCGTTGAAGAAAGCGCAAATGTGGCGATGCCGCCCGAGTGTCCCCCCGGCACATTGCAAGGAAGCACCGTTGATCCCCATTTCATTCCACCTCATGTCATCATCCTTCTCGGCTCTTGCCGCAGTAAAGGCAACTGGGATTCCAAACGAAATACCCTGTTGAAACAGAGGGAATTTGAGCCGATCGTACCGGTTTTCGCGGGTGGCACGAAGCACTCGCAACACCCACGTGTCGGATCTTGCGGTTTCGTGCCGACACACCGACAAGCAACTGATTGGGGAGCACTCCCAAAACGGGGATGCAGATTCACTCTTTCGAGTGATCGCATCGTGCGTGAACGATAAATCGCTTGGGCGCGGGCCCTACATACGAGAACGGATAGCAGGTAACGAGTGTCAACTGCGGGTCAGCCGTCTGATGGAGGACCTGGACGTCGGATGGATCAACGATCTCGATTGCGTTCACCACGTAGCGAAATATCCCGTAGGACGTCGTCACGAGGATTTCATCGTCACGCCGCAAGTCGCGCAGAGGGCGAAAGAACGTATCGCGATGAGCGGCGATTCCCATATTTCCCGCCGCTCCAGGAAGAGCCGTGCCGTGGATGTGTCCGGCCGCCGATCGGAGGATTTGCGGAGCCGTGCCTTCGAGAACCATGACGGAAAGATGAAGGCGGGGGATTTCGATTCGTCCCATCGGCTGTCCGGTCCGGGGCGGAACGATGACGAGGGTACGAGGAAGAGATTGGGCGTGACGCGCGTCCGCATTGCGCTGCATCTGGTCATCGAGGAGGCGGCTCGCAGCACGTTGCGCGCGGGACATGTTCCATTCGATGTACCCAAAACAGGCAACGGCGAGTGCGCCCCCAACTGAAAGGGCGCACCCGAAATAGAACAGCCGTTTCGTTTGCATCGGAAACCACCCACTAAGCCTGCCTGGTTGCGAATCGAATCGCGGCGAATCCGCTGGACAAGAGCACCACACCAAGAAGCGGCAGGATCGCGAAGTTGCCCGCGGTTTGCGGAAGCGTCTCCGGCAGACTGGCGGGCGCGGTTTCAGCGGACGCAGCGGTAGCCGGCGCCGGCTCAGCGATGGTCACTACTTCTTCTTCGCGCATGACAACGGGGACCGTCGGCACGGCATCAGCTTCCTGTAAGACTGGCGCGGCGGGAAGCGGCACCGGCGTCATCGCGGGCTCCTCGGACCGGGCGACGTACTGTCGTTCCGACTTCTTGTAGACGAATTCGACGCCGTAGTTATCGCCCGGATAAAACCAGCTATGCAGCGCTTCGGGCGAGCCCGAGGGCCGCTCATCGAAAGTGACCACGGTCTTGCTTGCCGGCTCTTCACGGTAATCCGGTATCGCCATGATCGTCGCCACAAGGTGTTTCTGATCTTCCGTGAAGATCTGGACGATGCTTCGATCGGACTGACTGTCGAACAATTTGAATACGTACGTCCCCGCCGGCAAGACCTTTCCGGGGATTTCGACAGGCTCGTTAAATGTCATCACGGTCAGCTTGTCCCATTCATCCGCCCTCGCCGCGGGAGCGAACAGAGCGGCGCCGGCCGCGAGCAACGCCAAAAACGCGAACTTCACTCGTTGAGTCATATAGGTTCCCTTTCTGTTTGCAGGCAGATCGTAAGATCTCTTGTTCGCCTGCTTGATCTCCTCTTCACACCCTGTTAAGGGCACTCGCGAGACCAAGCTCAGTTCGAGTGTTTTCAACTGCTTATCTGTCTCCTGCGCGCGCCTGTCTGCCGACGAAAGGAGCAGAGGGGCCGACCCTGCCGCCGATTTGATCAGGGCGCAGATTGTGACCGCTTTCCTGGCCAAATTTCCGGCTACGAAGCTTATTTCAGCGGTCCGGTTCTAACATCTTGCGTGTTTGGAAGGAGAGAAACGTCCCAACCTCCGCCGAGACTGACGACCAATTGCACGCTCGCCGTGAGGCGCGTGGTCAGCAGGTCGACTTGCGTCCGCTGTGCCGAAAGCAGAGTCGACTGGGCGGTTATTACCGTGAGGTAGTCTGCCGTGCCGGCTTTGTACTGCGCGGTGGAGAGGTCCAGCGCACGTTGCGCCGACGTCACTGACTGATCGACCGGGACCGACTGTTCCTGGAGAATTCGCTCCGCGGCAAGCGCATCCTCCACCTGTTGGAAGGAAGTGAGGACGGTCTGCCGGTACGCGGCGACGGTGGCGTCGTACGCTGCCTGGAATTGAGCGACTGTCGCGCGCCGCTTTCCCGCGTCAAACACCGTTTCTGCCAGGGAGGGGCCGATCGAAAAGAACCGGCTGGGCCAGCTCAGCCAGGTGGTGAAGTTCGACGACTGAAAGCCGGCGGAAGCAGCGAGTGCGACCGCGGGAAAGAATGCGGCTTTGGCGATTCCAATCTGCTCGTTTGCCTCCGCGACCAAACGCTCTTGCGCCGCGATGTCTGGCCGGCGTTCGAGCAGCGCCGAAGGGATGGCGACCGGGACCTGTGGAGGCGCCGACTTGAGAACCATCGCGCTGATACTCACGGCCGCAGGCGGCTTGCCCGTCAGGACAGCGATGGCATGCTCGTACTGCGCGCGTGCCACACCCAAGCTAATCATCTGCGCTTCAGCGGTCTCGAGCTGCGATTCGGCTTGTGCGACGTCAAGATCTGAAGTGACACCGGCGGCGAAACGGTCGTGCGTGAGCTTGAGGTAGTCGCGGTAAAGGTCCACGGTCCGCTGGAGCAGATCGATGTCGCCGTCCACGCCGTGGAGCAGAAAATAATCCTGCGCTAGCTCCGATTGGTAAGACAAGGTTGCGTTGGCCAAGTCGGCCGCTGTCGCCTGTGCTTGCGCGGAAGCAGCGTTTACGCTCCGGCGAACGCTGCCCCACACATCCGCTTCCCAGGACAAATCCGCCGGAAAGGAGTAGACCGTGCGTGAGGCGTTAGCGCCGCCGCCCGACGTGGACCCGCTGTTGACTCTCGAATGCGTAATCGACGGCGTGGCTGTTACCGTTGGGAATAGGGCGGACCGAGCGATTCTCACAGCCGCCTTTGCCTCGCGGTATTGGGCCTCAAAGGCGATCACGTTCTGATTGGAAATGGCGACCTGCTCTTCCAGCGCGTTCAACCGCGGGTCGTTATACATCTCCCACCACTTGCCTGGAATCTTGCCGTCGCCCGGTTCGGCCTGCTTCCAGCCTTCCGGCAGCGGTTCTTTGAAAGCGGGCAGAGCCGGCACGTCGGGCTTGCGATATTTTGGTCCGACCGTGCAACCGCTCGCCACGAGAATCGCAGCTACTGCGCCCAGAGCCATCGCTGGATTGGTTTTCTTCATACTGCCTCCGGTAAGATCGGCTTTGCCGCCTTCCAGATGTGTGTCCACCAGTGCTGCAAGCGATCGAAATAGAGATAAACGACCGGCGTCGTGTAGAGCGTCAATGCCTGGCTGACGATCAGGCCGCCGATGATGGTGATGCCGAGCGGGCGCCGCAGTTCGGAGCCGACTCCCGT
>DATJYJ010000050.1:0-16910 GCA_035578025.1 Verrucomicrobiia bacterium | reverse complement strand
TGCTTCTGAATGTAATCCAGCGTGAACGCCACTTCGGGATCGGGCTCGTTGCGAAAAGATGCCGATTGCTGTCCAGCCCTACCCTTACCACTTTTTGCCATCGATCCGGCGTTGAGAGGCGATTACCGCAGCAAAGGCCGGATCGGGCGTCCAGCGGCCAACCAAATCGGAGCGCCTGCAGTTCCTGGCGGGAAGTACACTGTGGGTGATGGGCGCCAGCAAGACCGCAACCCGGGGCGCGATGGCTCGCCTGGTTGATGTCGATGGATCGAGCTTCGACGTACTGCCCTGCTGCGGCATCAGGAGTCCTACTCATCCTGGACGGCAGGAGAAGCGCTGCTGGCTGCTTGCGAACGCTATGGCCGGTCTGCGGGCCAAGACGCTGCTCGCGCCGGACGGCAGCCCGGCCGGCTATATCGAATACATCCCCGGCGAGCACGCCTGGCGGGGCGTGGACGCCGCCGGCTACCTCTTTATTCACTGCATCTGGATTTATTCCCGAGCGCATCAACGCAAGGGCTGGGGCAGGCTCATGATCGAAGACTCCCTGAAGGATGCCAAACAGTCAGGCCGGCACGGCGTCGCCGTCATGGTGCGGGACGGGCCGTGGCTGGCCGACCGCCGGCTGTTCCTGTCCTGCGGCTTCGAAACCGTCGATGCCGCGCCGCCGGACTACCAACTGCTCGTCCGCAAACTCCGCAAGAGCGCGCCCAACCCGGCCTTCCAGGGGGACTGGGACCGGAAACTCGCGCAGTACGGCCAAGGCCTCACCATTATCCGCTCCAGCCAGTGCCCCCACATCGCGAAATTCGCGTCGGAAATCGCCGAAACCGCCAGGGCGGAGTATCACATCGACCCAAACGTGGTGGATCTCCGCTCCTCCGCCGAAGCCCGGAATGCCCCCACCCCCTACGCGATTTTCGCTTTGATCTACAACGGACGCCTGCTGGCCGATCACCAGGTCAGCCGCACCCGCTTCCGAAACATCATGAATCAGCTCGAGAGGTGAAGTCTTTACTCGAACAGGTCCGGCTTCAACCGGCCGATCCATATGCCACATGGGCCGATACTGAAACCACCTGCCCGGCGCGGTCATTCGGATCTCAACGCTGCAATAGGGTCCACCGCCGCTGCCCGCCGCGCCGGGACGTAGGAGGCGGCCAGGGCCACAACCGCCAGAAACAACGGGACGAGGCCGAATGTCGCCGCATCCCTCGGACTGACTTGAAAGAGAAAGCCCGAGATCCACTTCGACATCGCGTATGACCCGGCAATCCCGGCACCCAGGCCCGATGCTGTAATCCATAGCGAGTCGGCAAGCGCCTTGCGGATCACGTCCGCCGGCCGGGCGCCCAACGCCACGCGAATTCCGAACTCGGATGTCCTTTGCGAAACAGAATACAAGACCACTCCATAGACTCCCACTGCCGCCAACAATAGAGCGGCAGCCGCCAAGACGCCGAGCAGCCAGATGCCGATGCGGCGCGTGGCAATCGTGCCGGAAACGATGTCTTCCAGCATTCTGACGTCATAGACCGGCTGCTCCCGGTCGAGGCTGAACACGGTCTGACGTACGGAGCCTGCGAGATTCGGGGAGTTGGCATTCGAACGGATCATCACGGTCACATAGCGAGCCGGGAACTGCGGGTACGGCATGTAGATCTGCGGCGTCGGCGGCAGGCCAAGGCCGTATTGTGCAATATCGCCGACCACTCCGATTACTTCGCGAAACGGCGATTGGTCGAAATTGCCGGTTCCACCGGCTCGCACCTTCTGCCCGAGTGGCGATTGTCCGGGGAACCACTGACGAGCGGCAGTTGCGCTGATGACGCAGACCGGCGGGTGATTGGCATCATCCTGTTCCGTGAACAGGCGGCCCTGTAGCAAGGGAACGTGCAGTGCTGCGAAATATCCGGGGCTGACGATGTACCGGTCCGGACTCTCCATCTCTCCGGCGCCGAACTGCTTTCCCGCAATCTGAAAGCCCGTGCGGTCAAAATCGCCGGACAGCGGAACCACGCTGACGATCGCGGCACCGGTGACGCCCGGCAGAACGCGCAGGCGTTCGAGCAGACCTTGGTAGAATCGGGCAACCGATGCCTCAGTATCGTATCTGGCCCTGGGCAACGCCATGGACGCCGTGGTCACCCCAAGCGGATCGAATCCGGGGCTGACCACTTGCAGCCGCAGCAGGCTCTTCCCAAGCAGGCCCGCCGCTACCAGCAGCACCAGCGCGAGAGCAATCTGAACCGCCGCCAGGCACCGGCGCAGGCCGTTCCGGGAGTCGCCGGCCACGCGGGTGGTGTTCCTCAGGGCATCTTCGAGCTCGCCGGCACCAAGCTTCAAGACTGGAGCGCTTCCGAAGAGAAGCGAGGCACCGAGCGACAACACCAGCGAGAAGAGCAGAACCCGCCAGTCGATCCCAATGGAGCCGGCGTCGGGCAAAACCCGGCTGGCAATCGCGGACATGCCGGCCGTGCCCCACATCGCCACGAGCAGGCCGCAAATTCCTCCCGATAGGCCGATTACCAGGCTTTCGGTGAGGAGCATCGTGGCCAGCCGGGCCGTTGGCGCGCCCAGTGCCCTGCGAATCGCCATCTCACGGCGCCGTGCACTGGACCTGGCCAGCAGGAGATTCGCGATGTTCGCACACGCAATCAGCAGCAGAACGAGCACCGCGGCCTGAAGGGACAACAATGCCGGCCGGACGACGCGGGTCATGTCATCGCGCAGCAGTACGATGCGAGCGGCGAGTTTCGCATCGGCGTCCGGATGCTCTCGCGCCATTTGGGCGCTTCGCACATTCAACTCCGCCTGTGCCTGCTCGATCGAGATCCCGCGCCGGAGGCGAACCAGCGTATTCAGGTGGCGCCCATCGCGGGAACCGGGGCCGAAGGGCTCTCCGATCGGACGATAGATTTCGGCCGGCTGATCGGCATAGCTGGGCGGCAGCGGAAGAAGATCCGGTCCGGCGACGCCGACGATCGTGTGCGGGCGCGAATTGATCAGGATGGCTCGTCCGATTACGTGCGGATCGGCCTGAAACTTCTCGCGCCACAAGCCGTGTGAAAGCACCACGACGTCGTCCCGCCCATCGCGATCCTCGCCAGGCAGAAAGAATCGGCCGAGCCATGGCTTGCACTGCATCACCTCGAAATACTGGTGCGACACCAGCAGGGCAGGCAGCCGTACCGCGTCCCCAGAGCCTGAGAGTATCGGTTTGAAGTACGACGAATACAGCGCGGCGCTCTCCAGGGTTCGGCTGTCCCGGCGCCAATCCTCGAAATCGTCGAAAGAAACCGGCCCGCGCGAATCATTCGGAGAAGAAGACCAGATCACGGCCAGACGCCCGGCTTCCCGGTACGCAAGCGGCCGCAGCAGGTTGGCGTTTACCACGCTGAAAACGGAAATCGCCATTCCAACCGCGAGCGCGATGGTCAGAATGCCGGCAAAAGCCAGCCCTGGGGCGCGGAAAACCGACCGTATTGAGACACGAAGCTGGTGCCAACCCATGCGGATCGCTCTTGCAGCGGACGGGCCACACCCAAATCATTGAATTTCGGAGTCGAGCCGCTTCGGCAGTGTCCGTTTCCGGGACATTTCCTGCGCTGCGGACCGATTTGCATTACAATAAGCGGCATAAAGGGTCTGTAACGGGGAAGTATGGGTGAAATCTCGGGCATCGTAACACCCGAGGCTTAAGCTTTAGGAGGTCTATCTATGCTGCAGCGCCTGCTGCTTGCCGTAGTTCTGATACCGCTCTGCTTATCTATTCCAGTTTCAGCCCAGGAATCGCGTGGTACGATTCTGGGCCGTGTCACCGACGCCAGTGGGGGCGTGGTGACCACCGCGGAAGTCAAGGCCACCAACACCACTACCGGTGTCGCGGTCTCCGCCAAAACCAACGAGTCCGGCAATTACGTCCTGCCGTATCTGGTGGCCGGGTTCTACAACGTCACCTCCGAGTGCACGGGCTTCAAGAAGTTCCTGAGCGAGAATGTGCAGGTCCGAATCAACGAACGCGTGGAAGTGAACATTCAGATGGCTGTGGGCGACGTCGCCGAGCAGGTCGAGGTCACGACCGCGGCTCCCCTGCTCGCCACCGCCGACGCATCGCTCGGCCAGGTGATCGATCAGCGCCGCGTGCTGGAATTGCCGCTTTTCGACGGCAATGCCATGTCGTTCGAGCTGATGGCGCCCGGTGCGGTCAACACGACCGACATGCGCCTGGGCAAGGCGGCGTTCAACAACAAGCCGTCGCAGTTTTCCACCAATGGCGGCGGCACTTACAACAACGAGTTCACCATCGACGGCGTGCCCAATACCTTCTCCGACAGCACGCAGGTGCGCGTGGCCTTCTCGCCGCCGCAGGCCTCCATCGGCGAGTTCAAGGTGCAGACCTCGATGTTCGACGCAGCCATCGGCCACACGCAGGGCTCGCTGGTCAATGTCAGCACCAAGGGCGGGACCAACGACATCCACGGATCGGCCTGGTGGTGGATCCGCAACAAGATGTTCGACACGCCGACGATTTTTCAGAACCGCTCCGGCCAGTCGCTTCCGCAATACACCGATAACCGCTACGGAGCCTCCGCGGGAGGTCCGGTGTATATTCCCCACCTCTACAACGGCAAGAATAAGACGTTCTGGCAGTTCACCTGGGAGACCAACGATTTCGGCGACCCCAACGTGGGCGCCATCACTTCCACCGTGCCGCGCCCCAACTGGAAGACGGGCGACCTTTCCGATCTGCTAAAACTCGGCTCGGCGTACCAGATTTACGATCCGTCTACCATTGCCGCGGCTCCCAACGGGCGGTTCAGCCGGCAGCCGTTTCCCGGTAACATCATTCCGGTAAACCGCATCGACCCGATCGCCACCAAGATCCTGAACCTCTATCCGCTGCCCAACCAGGCGGGGACTTCCGACGGCCGCAACAATTACTTCGTCTCCGGCCGCACCGTCGAGAACTACTGGACCACGATCGGCCGCGTGGATCATGCCTTCAGCGAGAAGGACCGCATGTTCATCCGGTTCAACCGCGATTACTGGCTGGAGGACAAGAACCACAACTTCCTCTACGATCCGTGCTGCAAAAACGTCAACGGCATCTATCTCAACCGCATCAACCGCGCCATTGCGCTCGACGAAGTCCACATGTTCACCAGCAGCCTGGTGGGACAGTTCCGCTACGGGGTGACCGCGCAGGAGTTTCCCGAGCGCCGCGTCAACGCGCCGTTCGACCTCACCTCGCTCGGGTTCTCGCCGGCGCTCGCAGCGTTGTTTCCGAAGGACCTGAGCGCCATCCCGAATATCTCGGTTGGATCGCTGAGCGCGCTGAGCGGATCGGAATCCGGCGACGGGACCGCTACCTCCCTGGTTCACACGGCAACCGGCAACTTCACATGGATGAAGGGCAACCATACGCTGCACTTCGGTCCCGACTTCCGCGTCTACCGCGTTTTCAGCAGCCGCCACTCGGGCGACGATGCTCCCATCCTTTCCTTCAGCGCCCTCTGGGGTACGGGACCGCTCGATAATTCGCCGGCGCCTACCGTCGGCGGCGAACTTACCTCGCTGCTGCTCGGTATCCCCAACGGCAGCGCGACGCGTAGCGGCAGCATCGCCCAGCAGGACATCTATTTCGGCTTCTACGTGCAGGACGATTGGAAGATCAGCCGCAAGCTGACTTTGAACCTGGGCCTGCGCACCGAGTACGACACCGCCCTGACGGAGCGCTTCAACCGCTCCGTGACCACGTTCCTGGGCAATGTTGCCAGCCCAATTGCGGCCCAGGCTATAGCGAACTACGCCAAGAATCCGATTCCGGAGATCGCGCCCGCCGATTTCAAGGTCAACGGCGGACTCACCTTCGCCGGCGTCAACGGTGCTTCGCGGGACCTGTGGAACGGAAATGGGATTATGTGGATGCCGCGCATCGGCCTGGCCTACCAACTCGATCCCAAAACGGTGATCCGCTCCGGTTACGGAATCTTCTACGGCAATATCGGGGCCTTCGCCTCCACCAGCAACCTGGCGGGGTTCAGCCAGTCCACGCCGATTTCGCCTTCGCCCGACAACGGCCTCACCTTCCCGGTGAAGCTGTCGAATCCGCTGCCGAACGGCCTGATCGCCCCGCTGGGCCCCGCCGGCGGCCTCTCCACCAACCTCGGCCAGAACATCAGCTACTTTGCGACGGACCGCAAGCCGTCTTACGCGCAGCGCTGGTCGCTCGGCGTGCAGCGGCAGTTACCGTGGAATTTCGTGGTGGAGGCGTCCTATGTGGGCAACCGCTCCACGCACCTGCCGGTGAGTCGCAACATCAACTTCATCCCGGCGAAGTACCTCAGCACCGCGCCGTTCCGCGACACCGCAACCATCAATTACCTGGGCGCGCAGTTCCCCAGCCCGTTCTACGGGTTGAATCCGCAGTACACCAGCACCACCATGGCGCGGAGCTCGCTGCTGCTGCCGTATCCGCAGTTCGGCAATATCACGTACTTGGACCCGGTGGGCTACTCCTGGTATCACGCACTGCAATCGCAGGCCGAAAAGCGCTTCGCCAAGGGTTTCACGCTGCTCGTATCGTACACGTGGTCGCGCGCCATGGATGCCACCACGTTCCTCAACGCGCAGGACCCGAGGCCGTATGAATCCCTGTCGTCGATCGACCGCGCGCACCGCGTGACCGGCAGCGGCATCTGGGAGCTTCCGTTCGGCCGCGGCCGGCACTGGGGCAACCACATGTCGCGCCCCCTCGACCTGTTCGTGGGCGGGTGGCAATTGAGCGGCGCCCTCCAGCGGCAGAGCGGCCAGCCCATCGACTGGGGCCAGATGATCATCATCGGCGACTCCACCAAGCTGGCCTTGCCCTCCGACCAGCGCAACGTGGACCACTGGTTCAACACCGCGATTTTCGACCGGGCGTCGGGCGACCAGTTGGCCAGCAATCTCCGCACCTTCCCCCTGCGCTTCAGCAATGTGCGTTACGATTCGCAGCGTCGTCTGGACTTCTCGCTGAACAAGACGTTCACCATCACCGAGCGGTTCAAGATGCGCTTCCGCGCCGACACCTTCAACGCGCTCAACACGCCGGTTCTCCAGGGACCGAACACCTCGGCCACCGCCTCCACCTTCGGCACGGTGAGCGGGCAGGAGCCGCCGCGCTCGTTCCAGTTCTCACTGAATCTGCAGTTCTGATCGGTCAATAGGGCAGGCCTCCGGGCCTGCCCGCAGCCTTCAGGAGCTTCCGCGCCGAGTACGTCACTACCGCGCAGAAAGCCAGAAAACTGATGGCGACCACGGTCACCTGCCGCTCCCGTGAGAGTTGCAGGGCTGTGGTCCGTGCGAAGTCCAGCGAGACGTGCAAGCGGACCACTGCGGCGTGCTCCTTGTCCGCGCGATTGTCCACCAGGATCGCGTAGCTGTCACGGTTGGGCACCCGGTAGGCGAAAGCGCCCGCCTTGCCGCGCGGCGTGGCCGTGATCAGCTCCTTCTCCTGCAGGTTGTCCAGGTCGTCGCGGGCAATCAGCGCGATGCGCACCTGCTCGGACCCGGACATCACCGCGTAGTTCGCGATCACTACCGCGGGCTGCTGCCGCAGGTCCACTTCGATCCACTTCCAATCGCCGGCCGGAATCTGGTAGTCTTCGTCTGCCAGGTCTACGCGGGTGGTCGCCGCCAGCAGCAGCATGCACGCAACTGCGATCACAAGCCCAGTATGTCATAGTGCGCCACCCCCCTCCCGGCTGTGGTAAGATTCCGAAAAATCTCCGCGAGCCTGCAAGGCATCAAGAACGAGTACCAAGGAATCCAGTGAACCTTCTCATACCGAACCTCGGATCGACTTCGCTCAAGTACCAGATTCTGGAAATGCCCTCGGAGAGGGCGCTGGCTAAGGGACGCCTGGAACGCGTCACCAACTATCGCGATGCCATCGCGGCGATCTCCACCGGCGACACGCCGATCGAGGCCGTGGCGCTCAAAGCCGTGCATGCCGGCCCGGACTACCGCGGCACGTTCATCGTGGATGACGGCGTAGTGGCCGCGCTGCGCCAGTTTCTGCCCGCCGCGCCGGCGCACAACGCCATCTACCTGACCGCGATCGAGGCCTTCCAGCAGGCCCTGCCCGGAGTACCGATCGTGGCCGCCTTCGAACCGGAGTTCCATGCCACTATGCCGGAGTATGCGCGGCAGTACGGCGTGCCCGGCCAATGGAGGGAGGAAGGCGTCGTTAAGTACGGCTTCCACGGAGCGTCGCACCAGTACGTCGCCGAACGCGTGGCGGCCATGCTGGGGCGCCAGCCGAAGCTCGTGAGCTGTCACCTCGGCGGCAGTTCGTCGATGTGCGCCGTCGATCGCGGGCGGTCCATCGACACCACCATGGGTTTCTCGCCCCAGTCCGGCCTGGAGAACGCCACCCGCCATGGCGACCTGGACGTGTTCGCCGTGCTCTACATGATGGAGCGGCACAACTGGACCTGCGAGGAGGTGCGCCGCCAGTTGGCGAAGGGCGGCGGCCTGGCGGGTCTCTCGGGCGTGGAAGGCGGAGATGTACGCGACCTGGAAGCCGCGGGAAGCGGCCGCGCGGCGATGGCCCTCGAGGTGTTCGCCTACCAGGTCCGCAAAACCATCGGTGCTTACGCCGCCGCCATGGGTGGCCTCGAGGCCATCGCATTCACAGGCGGGATCGGCGAGAACTCGGCGCGTTTGCGCGAACGCTGCTGCGCCGGGCTGGAGTTTCTCGGCGTGCGCATCGATCCGGCACGAAACACCGAAGGCAGTGGAGACCGCATCGTGTCGCCGGAAAGCGCACCGGTCACGGTGCTGGCATTGGCTACCAATGAAGAATTGATCGTGGCGCGCCGCGCCTGGCGCTGTTTGTGTGGGACCGGCTTCAGCGGATCCTAGCCTACCCGTCGCGGCGTTTCAGCGTCGGACGCTCGTCTTCGTCGGTCTTCGGCTTGGTGCCGTCGTCGTTCGGATCCACCGGACCCGTGCCGCTGCCCGGCGCGCGCCGCAGCCGCGGACGGTTTGGATCTTCCTTCTGGTCGAGCTTGCGGCGATTGTGCAGCATCGCCAGGCGATTCTTCACGTCGTTAAATTCGCTGGTGTTGACGACGTACTCCGGCTTCGCTTCCAGAATCTTCTGAATTTCGCTCTGCGCCGCCTTAATCCGGCTCGGGGTCGGCGGATGGCTGGAGAACACCTTGGAGAGGGTGCCAGGCTTCTTCATCTCCATCGATTGGATTTTTTCGAAGAAGTCCACGAAGGCGGTCGGGTCGTATCCCGACTTGTAGAGATATTGCAGGCCAAGGTAATCCGCCTCGGATTCCATGGCCTGGGAGAATTTCAGGAATCCCAGCGGAATCGCCAGACTCAGGCCCTGCCGGATTGCGTAACCCGTCCAGCCGCCCATGAAAATCAGCGGAATGCTCGCGATGTTGACCAGTTCTCCCTTGGTCGCCTGCTTCGTGCCGTGGCGCGCGGCGACGTGCGCGATTTCATGCGCCATCACGCCTGCCAGTTCGGCTTCGGAGTCGGCTTTCAGCATGAGGCCGGAGTTTACAAAAAAGAATCCGCCGGGAAGCGCGAAGGCATTCACCTCTTCGGAATCCAGCACCTTGATGGTGAACGGAACCTTGGCGTCGGAATTCCGGACAAGGTTTTGGCCGACGCGGTTCACGTATTCCGCGATCACGGGATCGTCGATGATTTTGGCCTGACGCTCCACCTCCTGCGCCAACTGCTTGCCGAGGGCAATTTCCTTCTCCAGCGAGTAGAAATTGACACCCTTGCCCACGTCCCGATTGCCGATTTCGTCGGGATTGTCCTTGGCTTTCTTCTTGCTGTTGGTGGTAGTGCTAGTGCTGCCACTGCTGCTGCTGCTGTCCTGTGCGAATGCACAGACGCTTAGAACGGCGAATGCGGCTAGAATAGCCACGGACACGTGCCAGCGTTTTCGCATCGTCCGAACCCCTTAGGTACACTATACGCCCAAACGGGCATCTCTGGGTACCCATAGTATTAATGCGCTCGCGGTATTTCCGGTTTCTTAACTTTTCGCCGAGGGCATCAGTAGAGGCCCAGGCTGATCACGCGTCCCCTGGCGTCCACCAGCACATCCATGCGCCGGTTCAGGTAGGAGTAAAACGTCCGGCCCTGCTGGGCGTCCGCTTCGGACACCTCGCCGTTCCAGCGTTTCCGGCAATCCTGCCACGTCATCTGCCTGGGGTAGGCGAACACCGTGCGAAGGGTGCCGGCCGTCTGATCGAAATCGAGCTCCAACTCGCGATAGTGGGAGGTGGGATCGGCAAACGCGAAAATCTTTCCGTTAACCGCTTTCTTTTCATCGAATGCCGGACGTGAGCGAAGAGGCTTGCCAAGCAATTGCTCGGCGTCTTCCTCGGTCCATTCGCCAATCAGCTTTTGGCAGAAGAGTGCCGCATCCCTTTGCAGTTCCGGCGGCAGAAATGCCTTCCGGCTTAGCTCAGGGGGCGCGGCAGGCTTGGGCACCGGTGCACTGAGCGGCTCCGAAGCCGGGACCGCAGCCTTCGCCGCCGGCGGGGCCTCCGGCCTCTCCTCCGGAGGCGGAGACGGCGGTTTGGCGATCTTGGGGGGGCCAGGTAGCGTCACAATCGCGGAGTCCGGCGCTTCCTCCCGCTTCAGAACGGGAGCCTGGCCGTCTGCTCCCGGAATGACCAGCGACGCGCCTCCCAGTAACACAATCAGCCGGAAATAACTCATAGGACTGCCTCGAGTCATCCATCAGGCTAGCCGAACGCCCCGTAACGTTTTGCCTTGGATTTGGTCAATAGGGAGCACGTTGACCGAAGTTAAGCGGCCCCCGGGTGTATCATGGTCCGCAATCCCATTATGCGCAAGCTCGTCATCTTAGTGCTTCTTCCCTGTCTGGCGGCCGCCCAGGGCCGGCGCGGACCGTCCGCTGAACCGGCAGCCGCGCAAGCCCCTCAGACCTCCGGCCGCGACTTCGTCCGCGAGAACTACACCAAGTTCGAATACCGCGTCCCGATGCGCGACGGCGTGAAGCTCTTCACCTCCGTCTACGTCCCCAAGGACGTGTTCACCGACGGCCGCACCTACCCCATCATGATGCAGCGCACCGGCTACAACGTCGCGCCCTACGGCATCGACCAGTACCGCGCCGCACTCGGGCCATCCGACCTCTTCGCGCGCGAGAAGTTCATCTTCGTGTATCAGGACATCCGCGGCCGTTTCATGAGCGAAGGCGACTACGTGGTGATCCGCCCGCACAAGCCCGTCAAGAACGGCCCCAAGGATACCGACGAAAGCACCGACACCTACGACACCGTCGAATGGCTGATCCACAACGTGCCCGGCAACACCGGTAAGGTCGGCATGTGGGGGATTTCCCAACCCGGCTTTTACGCCACCGCGGGGATGATCGACGCGCATCCCGCGCTGGTGGCCGTCTCCCCACAGGCGCCGGTCACCGATTACTACATGGGCGACGATTCCTACCACAACGGCGCCTTCATGCTGGCTCACCGCTTCAATTTCTACCAGGGCTTCCGCGTGCGCGAGGTCAACGAGCCGCACCTGCCGCCCGCGCCGACCCCGTTCTCATTCGGCACGCCCGACGGCTACGAGTTCTATCTCGAACTCGGCTCCCTGGCCAACGCCGACGAGAAGTATTTCAAGCACAAGCAGCCGTTGTGGAATCTGAATATCGACCACACCACATACGACGAGGCCTGGCAATCGCGCGCCATCTGGAAACACCTCAAGAACATCAAGCCGGCGGTGATGCTGGTTGGGGGCTGGTACGATACCGAAGACCCTCAGGGCCTGCTCCGCCAGCATCAATTCATGAAGCAGAACGGCCCGCCACCGGTGAACATGCTGGTCATTGGGCCGTGGAATCACGGCGGCTTCGCGCGCGGTGACGGCGACCGGCTGGGCAACGTCAATTTCGGCTCCAAGACCGCAGCCTACTATCGCGAGCGCATCGAGCTGCCGTTCTTCCTCTACTACCTGAAGGGCCGTGGCGACGGCAAGTTTCCGCAGGCGTACGTCTTCCAAACCGGGCTGAACCAGTGGCGCAAGTTCGATTCCTGGCCGCCCGCCGCGACCAAGCCCGACACCATCTGGCTGGACGCCAAGGGCCGGATCGCCTGGCAGCAACCCGCGGAATCCGGCTTCGACGAGTACCTCTCCGATCCCAATAAGCCGGTTCCCTATATCGGCATGCTCGCCACGCGCGTGCTCAACAGCTACATGACCGAGGACCAGCGGTTCGCCGCCGCGCGTCCCGACGTGCTGGTGTATCGCACGGAGCCGCTCGATCACGACGTCAGCGTTTTCGGTCCGATTCACATCGACCTGAAGGTCTCCACCACCGGAACCGACTCCGATTTCGACGTCAAGATCATCGACGTGTATCCCAACGACACGCCGGACTACAATGCCCCGGCGCCCGCGCCCGCCGCGCCCGGCGCCCCTGCGGCAGCGCCGGCCCTCTCGACGATGGGCGGCTACCAGCAACTGGTGCGCGGCGAGCCCTTCCGTGGCAAGTTCCGTAAGAGCTTCGAAAAGCCGGTGCCGTTCGAGCCCGGCAAGCCCGACCGCATCGCCTTCGACATGCCGGACATCGCGCACACCTGGCGTGCGGGCCATCGCATCTTGGTCCAGATTCAGAGCACGTGGTTCCCGCTGACCGATCGCAACCCGCAAAAGTTCATGGAAATTCCCAAGGCGCTCTCGACGGATTTCGTCAAAGCCACCGAGCACGTGTACTTCGGGGGACCGGACGGGTCGAAGATTTCGTTCCGGGTGGAATAATCGTCTACCGAGCCGTCAGCGCCTCATCCCCCGCGGCGTGAGTCCCCGGGCCGAACCGATAGTGCAGGATCACCTCACCGGGCACTGCCTCGTCTCCCTCACGCGCCGGAACAAACTCGCACTTCCGCGCCGAGAATATGGCCGCGGCGGCAAAATCCCGGTCGGCGACGGTCACCTTCGAAAGTACTTCCGAGTAGTCCACCTTGCCGGCGGAATTGACGTACACCTTCACGTCGATGTTGACGTCGCGAGCGGCGCTATCGCTGGGGGGCCGGGGAAGCGCGAGCGCCCCGAACGGCGCAGGAGGAATGTAATCCTCCTGCTTGTGGCGTTTCCCGACTAACGGAATGCGGCGGGAGAAGTGCGACACGGGTTCGACCGTTATCCGCACGGCGGCGACGGCCGGGCCAGGATAGCTCGGGCTGTCGACCGGCACCACGGGGTGCAAAAACGCCTCGCCGGCCGGAAGCGACGGCGCCATCATCGGGGTGGGCGGAGGATCGGGAATCGCCGCCGGCTGCGCAGATGCCGGATCGGTCCACTGGAAGGCGCGCACCCGCGGACGCGAAAGGCCTTCGGCCCGACTCACGCGCACCACCTGCGGCGGCGAGGGCAGAATCTGCGGAAAGACCGGGGATGCCGCCGCGGCGGGCGCTGCTGCCGGCGCCGGCTGGAAGGGTCCTCCGATCGACCGTACGGATTCGCTCGCCGACCCGCCCTGAACCATCAATTGGAGGCGGAAATTCACATCGCTGCTGCGGGGCCAATACGCGATGCTTCCTTCGGCCAACTGATGCGAGTCGAGCTCCACTCGTTGTTCGGCATTCCCGTCCTCGATCCACAAGATCGCCTTTGACGCACCGAGCGAAGCACGGTGATCCCAGGACAGCCGCAATCCGTTGCCAGAGCTGCTCACACTTAATGCGAGCGGAGGGGGCGGCGTCGGATGCGCGGACCCGGCATTCTGTCTCCAGGCTCCCAGCCAAATCGCGGCAACCAGCGCGACGACCATGACTCCGCCGGCGCCAAGCCAGACCCTCTTCGGAATTGCTATTGCATTCCGCTCCGGCGCTGGCTTTCGGTCCGCCTGTGCGGTCGCCACCGGGAGTGGGGCTGCTGCCGGCGGTGCTGGTTTTCGGACCGCCTGCGCGGGGAGCGGTGCGGTTGCTGCCGGCGCCGGTGGCGGCGCGGAAATCTCGCGCGGAGGCGGCAGTGGAATGTCGGGGGTGAACGTGAACTGAGCGTACGGCACGTCGGAAAGGATCTTGCCGCCTTCCCGGATGACGAACCCACCCGTGGGAGGGCCGCCGTTGTTGGATTTGATGAGCAAAAACACGTCGGACGCTTTGCGGAAGTACCTGGAGAACAGCAACTCGTCCTCCATGCTGATTCCGAATCCGCTGCGCGTGTGGCTGCGATAGAACCCTACAACCGACGGCTTGCGGGACGACGTGCCGCGCACGGCGATCCTGGCCTCCAGCAGTTGACGATCCGCTTCGGAGAGAAGGTACGATGGTCCCGCCGCATGCTCGGATTCGACAGCTTCAAAATCCTGCACGTCGACAAAGATCCGGCTTCCCTCTTCTTTTTTCGTTCCGATCAGGAGTCCGCCGGTTTCCAGTCCGCGCCGAGGCAGCGCCTTGAACCCTTCCCGCACCGCCATCCCCAGCCGGGATATCACGTCCAGGCTGAGGCGGACGGCAACCGGTTTGCCCTCAACCTCCCACACCACCTGCCCGTCGCGAATCGTGGTCGCTATGGTGGCAGTATCGCCCATGACGGTCCCTGGCTTTCAATTCTACGGCCCGCGATAGGGATATTACCGCGTAATTTGAGTTTCGGCTTCGGGACTTGTCCGGTGCCGTACTTGCCCCATACGGCTCCGGCACCATATGACACTTGAGCACACGATTGTCTTAATTCATACTGATGAAATAGTATGGGAAAGCACGCCGCATCCAGGAAATCTCGGGCGGGCGCGGCGCTGAACCGGCCGCGTCCCGCCGTGCTGGACATCTGGATCGGTGCCGGCCTGTTCGCCACTGTATTGCTGGTATATGCACAGGTCCGGCACTTCGAGTTCATCACCCTCGACGATCTCAGCTCCGAATGGGTCCTGGGGCCGATGACCCGGCGCGGCATCACACTGCAAGGCCTATGGTGGGCGCTCAGGTCGGGCGCCGAAAACTGGTGGTTCCCCCTGACCCGGTTCTCGCACATGCTGGATTGCGAACTGTTCGGCCTGAACAGCGGCGCGCACCACTTCATCAGCGTCCTGCTGCATGCCGTTTCGACCGTCGTGCTGTTCGCCTTCTTCCGGCGTGCCACCGGAGATCTCTGGCCCAGCGCTTTCGTGGCATTCGTCTTTGCGATGCACCCGCTCCACGTCGAATCGGTCGCCTGGGTGGCGGAGCGCAAAGACGTCCTCTGCGCGTTCTTCTGGATGTGGACCTTGTGGTCTTACCTGCGATACGTGCAGCGCCCGGACCGGCAGCGTTATGCCGTGGTGGCGATTAGCCTCTGCCTGAGCCTGATGTCGAAGAGCATGGCCGTATCGCTGCCCTGCGTGCTGGTGCTGGCAGACTTCTGGCCGCTCTGCAGGCCGATCTCGATCGGCGCCTCGATTCGAGAGAAGCTCCCGTTGTTCGCCATGGCGGCCGCGGCTGGTGTGATCACGATCATCTGCGCGCATCAGGGCGGCGCTGGTGTTGCCACTTTCCCGCTGGCCCTGCGATTGGAGAACGCCCTCTTGCGCTACGTGCTCTATGTGGCGAAGACGTTCTGGCCGGCAAACCTGGCCGTGTTCTATCCCTACCCCGCCTCAATTCCCGCCTGGCAACCGGTCGTCTGCGCGGTGCTGCTCGCCTCAATCACCGCCGCGGCGCTGCGTCTGCGCAAGTATCGCTATCTTGCAGCCGGGTGGCTTTGGTATCTGGGCACGATGGCGCTGGTGATCGGGGTGGTGCAATCCGGCTGGCAGGCGTGGGCCGATCGCTACATGTACATCCCGATGATCGGGATCTCGGTGATGCTCGCCTGGGGCGTGGCCGAGGTGCCGCACCGGCGGCCCCGGGCGAAAACTTCCGTCGCGGCCCTGGGAGTCGCGTCCTGCATCGCGATGGCCGCGGCCACCTACACCCAGCTTGCGTACTGGCAGAACACGGAGACTCTGTTCACCCGCGCCCTGGCGGTGACCGACCGCAACTACATGGCCCACAATTCGCTCGGCGCCTATCTCTTGGATCGTCCCGGGCGCTTGCCGGAGGCAATCGGTCATTTCGAACAAGCCATCCGGATCGATCCGCGCAATGCGGTGGCCCAGAACGACCTGGGGCTGGCCTTGCTCCGCATGGATCGCCTCCCTGAAGCCCGTGAGCACCTGGAACAGGCCGTGCGCCTGAAGCCCGATTCCTTTGAATCGCACAACAATCTCGCCGCGGCCCTGTTGCGCACGCCCGGACGCATGGACGACGCGCTAGCCGAGTTTCAGGCCGCGGTCCGCATCCGGCCCGATTCCGCCGAAGCGCACTACAATCTGGGCGCGATTCTCTCGAAGATGCCGGGCCGCGTGCCCGAAGCTGTCGACCATCTTCAGGCCGCGCTGCAAATCACTCCGGATTTCGATACACACTACGCGCTGGCGGTGGCGCTGCTGCAAATTCCGGGGCGAACAGCAGAGGCTCGAGTCCAACTTCAGGCGGCCTTGCGCCTGAAGCCGGATTCGCAGGAGGCCCGCCAATTGCTGCGACAGATCGCCGCACCTTAGCTCCTCAGCCTCATTGCGCCTTGGCCACCTCCACCGCGAACGCGTAGGTATCGCCGAACATATTCGAGCGGAACACCACCCACTTCGCATCCGGAGTGAAGCTCACGTTCGGCTCCAGCCGGTAGTTGTGCTTCGCCATGTTGACCAGCTTCTCCGCATGGAACACGCCCGGCTGGACGAATCCCGGTTCGTTGATGCCTTTGGCCGCGAAAAGCTCCGGCCGGAAGAGATAGATCCACTGCCCGTTCTTGGCTTTGGCGACTTGCCCCGGGTCGCCGCCGTCGCCGCAGAAGAGAGTTCCGTCGGGCGTCACGTTGAAATG
>DATJYJ010000049.1:0-2104 GCA_035578025.1 Verrucomicrobiia bacterium | reverse complement strand
CTGCGCCTGCAGCACCCGGATGCTCTGCTCATCCTGGCGCGTCGCCTGCGTCACCTGGGAGAGCTGGTCGTCCAGCGCCTCGCTATGGTGCTTGACCATGAACAGATACGCGCCGGAGAGCGCGAACATCATGCCGCTGATGAGGGTGAATGGCCGTACGATCATGCCGCGAGCCTTTCCATGGCGCGCAGCTTGGCGCTGCGTGCGCGAGGGTTAGCGTTGAGTTCCGCTGCGCCGGGAGTGACCGGCGTCTTCGTCACGAGGGTGAAGCGGGGCTTGGCCTGGGCCAGCAGCCCGGCCGGGTCATGGCGCGAGGCACCCGGCAGCCGCCCGGCGCCAGCCGCGAAAAACTGCTTCACGATCCGGTCTTCCAGGGAGTGGAAGCTGACCACGACCAACCGCCCGCCTGGCTTCAGCATCGCCGCCGCCTGCTCCAGCGCCGCCTCGACATCCGTAAGCTCCTCGTTGACGGCTATGCGCAGCGCCTGAAAGCTTCGCGTCGCCGGATCCAGCCCAGATTTGTCCGGTCTCACGACACTCCGTATCACGCCAGCCAGATCCGCCGTCGTTGTGAATTTTTGTACCTTCCGCCGCTCGACGATGGCCTTCGCCACCCTGCGGGCAGCTTTTTCCTCTCCGAACTCGAAAAGAATATCCGCCAGTTCGGATTCGGGGCAAAAGTTAACAAGCCGCTCGGCATTCATTTCGCTGCTGCCCATTTGCATGTTCAAAGGCCCGTCATGGCGAAAAGAAAAGCCGCGCTCCGGATCGTCGATCTGGTACGAGGAAACTCCAAGATCGAACACCGCGCCGTCGAGCGCAAAAACCTCACGCTCCGCCAGCAACTCTGAAATATTACTGATCCTGCCTTCGCAAATCTCGAATCGACCAGGGTATGCACACGCCAGCTCGCGCCCGCGCGCCACCGCGGCCGGGTCGCGGTCGACAGCGAAAAGCTTGCAATCCGCCGCGTCGAGAATCGCCTTGGCATAGCCGCCGCCACCAAAAGTCCCATCCAGATAAACGCCGCCATCGCGCGGCCGCAGCATCGTCACGGCCTCGGCACGTAGAACCGGAATGTGTGAAAATTCTGTCATCGCGCCGGCGCTCCGAAGGCGATTTTCGGCGCCGCGGCGCAGGAGGCTTCAAGGAACGCCCGCCCAGCCTCCGGTTCCCAGATGTGGAAATGGTCGCCACGGCCAAGGAAACACACGGCATCGGTCAGGCTGGCGCGCGCCGCGAGATGCGCCGGGATCATGATCCGCCCCTGCGCGTCCAGCTCCACCTCAGCCGCCTGGCTGTAAACCACGCTGGCCAGCGCGTAATGCTCCGGGTCGGTCTCGGCCAGCGCATCCACCTTCTCCTGGAACTTGGCGTAATCTGGCAGCGGCCAGGCCTCCACGCAGCCATCCAGCAGCGAGGGCCGCAGCACCAGCGTCATTTCCGGCGCAGCCTTCCACACGTTGCGGAACGCCGCCGGGACGGAGACCCGTCCCTTCGCATCCAGCTTATTCTCGTGGCTGCCGAAAAGTCGCTTCATTGGGGTTAAACGCGAGGCCTTCCACCACTTTATGGGAAATCGTGGGTTTCCTTCCCACTAGCATGGCGCGCTTCCCCCCGTCAAAGAGATTTGCGAAGAGTTCGCACGCGACTCGAAACGAATCTCATTGGCGGAATCAGTATGCTTTCGCAATTATGTTCGCTTTTTGTTCGAGCTTTGAGCGCGCGAAACTGCGGTAAATCAATTTCGCTACCGATCCAAAAAATTTGGCCGGAACAAAGCGGGAAAATCCAGACGGTCTGTAAGCCGGGTTCTGTCCACACCACGCGGGTGCTGGACGGCCATTCATCTGGGGCGGACGTTACCGCCCGCCTCACGCAACCAACCCGGGCGGCGAACCGGAAATCGTTCCGCACCCATGCTCACGCACGGCGCCGGCCGCCCCTATTCGGTCTTGCTCCCGGTGGGGTTTACCCTGCCCTCGCTGTTACCAGAGAGGCGGTGCGCTCTTACCGCACCATTTCACCCTTACCTTGGGCGAACCCGAAGGCGGTATGTTTCTGTGGCACTGTCCCTGGGGTCGCCCCCGCCGGCTGTTAGCCG
>DATJYJ010000048.1:0-13410 GCA_035578025.1 Verrucomicrobiia bacterium | reverse complement strand
TTTCCCCATCGATGCCCGGGGCCTGGTAGCCAGTGCTCCTCTCGGCGACGCTACCAAGGCTTCACCCGGCGGCGCCGGCATGTACTCCGGAAGCTCGGCGCGCAGCCAGCAGTCTCAGTTCCAGGACCAGCAGGAGACCCTGTACACCCTCGCTGCGGATACCGGCGGCAAGGCGCTGCTCGACAACAACGATCTGGCCCTCGGCATCCAGCAGGCGCAGAAGGAAATCTCCAGCTATTACATCCTCGGCTACTACAGCAGCAACGAAAAGCTCGACGGCCGCTACCGGAAGATCAAGGTAGAGCTCAACCCGCAGCTCGCCTCGCGATACGGCAAGCCGGATCATCGGCCGGGCTATTTTGCGGGCAAGGAGTTCGGCAAGTTCACCTCGTCCGACAAGGAGCGGCAGCTCGCCGAGGCGCTTATGCTGGGCGATCCTATGACCGACCTTTCCGTGGCGCTCGAAGTCGATTACTTCCGCCTGGCGCGCGACCGCTACTTCGTTCCGGTCACCGTCAAGATCCCCGGCAGCGAGCTGGAACTGGCCAAGAGCGGCGGCGCCGAGACGACCAAGCTCGATTTCATCGGCGAGGTCCGCGACGCCAAGGGCGCCGTGCAGGGCAACGTGCGCGACGCGCAGGACATCAAGCTCAGGGGTGATAACGCCGGCCAGCTTTCCAAGCGCACGCTCGCTTACGACACGGGGTTCACGCTTCCGCCCGGCACCTATACTCTGAAATTCCTGGCGCGCGAGAACCAGACCGGCAAGATGGGGACCTTCGAAACCAAGTTCGTCATCCCCGACCTGACCACGGAGATCAAGCATGTACCCATCAGCAGCGTCGTGCTCAGCAACCAACGCATGGACATGAGCCAGTCGCTGGCCACTGCCGAGAAGGACAAGAAGCTGCTGTCCCAGAATCCGCTGATCGAGGGCAACCAGAAGCTGATCCCGAGCGTGACGCGCGTCTTCAAGAAGGACCAGGACATGTATGTCTTCCTGCACGCCTACGAGCCGGACGCGCAGACCACGCAGCCGATCGTGGCCTCGGTGAGCTTCTATCGCGGAAAAGTGAAGGCGTTCGAGACGGCTCCGCTGCAAGTCAAGGAGGGGCTGGATCCGAAGTCGAAGGCGCTGCCGGTGCGGTTCAGCGTTCCGTTGGGCAAACTCCAGCCCGGCAGGTACACCTGCCAGGTGAGCATCCTCGACCCGCAGGGCCAGAAATTCTCCTTCTGGCGGGCGCCCATCGTGATGCTGCCGTAGTTAGTAGGGTAGGCCTCTGGCCTACCCTACAAAGATGCGCGAGATCCTGGCCTTCCTCGGCTCTATCGGTCTGCCCTATCGCACCGGCGCGGTCAACGGCAAGACATTTGTCCCCGGAATACAAATCGAATCCGGCGTCCTGGTCATCGATCCGGCTCAACTGCTCTACCCCGGAGACCTTCTCCACGAAGCCGGTCATCTTGCCCTGATGGAACCGGCGCGCCGCGCCGCCACGAGCGGAGACGCCGGCAGCGACGGCGGCGAAGAGATCGGCGCCATCGCCTGGTCCTACGCCGCGGCCCTCCACATCGGAATCGATCCCCGCATCGTGTTCCACGACGCCGGGTACCGCGGGAACTCCGTTACGATCGTGGAGAACTTCCGCGCGGGGCTCTACATCGGAGTGCCGATGCTCCAATGGAAAGGACTGGCCCTCGACGAACGCCGTGCCCGGGATCTGGGCCTTCCGCCGTACCCTTACATGCTGCGCTGGCTGTGCGAATAGCGCTCCCATTCCCTCCGCAAGCCTGATACAGTATTCGCAAATGCAAACCAACCAGATCTCTCGCCGCAGCGTACTATCCACCGCCGGCGCCGCCCTCACCACGTCGCTGTTCACGGGGCGCGTCCGCGGAGCCAATGACCGCGTCGCCATCGGATTCATCGGCCTCGGGGCCATGGGCTCGGGCAACCTCGGCTACGCCATGAAGGTTCCCGCCGCGCAGCCGGTCGCGATCTGCGATATCTACCAGCCGCACGAGGAGCGCGCCGTGGCGGCGGCCAAGAAAGGCGGATTCGACGTCAAAACCGTGAAGGACTTCCGCGACATCATCGCCGACAAGTCGATCGACGCTGTCTGCATCTCCACGCCCGACCACTGGCACGCCTACATGACCGTCGAAGCCTGCAAAGCCGGCAAGGACGTGTACGTCGAAAAGCCCGCCTGCACCTACGTCGAGGAGGGCCAGAAGATGGTGCAGGCCGCGCGCAAGTACAACCGCATCGTGCAGGCCGGCACCATGCAGCGCTCGGGCGGATACTTCCTCAAAGCGGCGGAGCTGGTCAAGAGCGGCATCGCAGGGGTACCCACGTTCTGCCACACCTTCCAGACGGGCATGACCAACGAGCGCGGATTCGGCAATCCGCCCGACAGCGATCCGCCCAACGACCTCAATTGGGACATGTGGCTCGGACCCGCACCGAAGGTGCCGTTTAACGCCAACCGGTGGGGCGTGAAGGCCGCCACGTTCCCGACGTTCCGCTATTTCTGGGATTACGCGGGCGGCGCCATGACCGACTGGGGCGTCCATCTGATCGATCCCCTGCATCAATGCTTCGACGAGGTCATGCCGCTCGCCATCACCGCCTTAGGTTCGAAGTTCTACGTGAAGGACAACGTCGAGACGCCGGACACCATGCTCGCGACCTTCCAGTACCCCAAGTTCCTGGCCACTTACGAAAGCCGCACCTGTAATCCGATGCCGCTGCTGCCCGTGGGCCAGGGGTATGGCACCGCCGTCCACGGCACCGAAGCGACCATCTTCGTCAATCGCGGCGGGTGCTGGCTGATTCCGAATGCGCGCTCGAAAGTGGAGGCCCAGACCTTCGAAAAGGACCAGCAGATGGCCGCGATGAACGTTCCACACTGGCAGAACTGGCTGGAGTGCATCAAGACCCGCCAGCGCCCGATGAGCGAAATCGAGACCTGCGTCCGGTCCTCGACGGCCTGCCTGCTGGCCAATCTGTCGATGCGCTTCCAGTCGCGCATCGATTGGGATGAGCCGAACTGGACCGTGAAGCAGGACGAAATCAAACCCCACCTCAAGGCTCGCTATCGCGCGCCCTGGAAGCTGGAAGTGTAAGGCGACAAGCAAAAACCGGCGGCGCCTCCGCGACGTTTCAGACGTTCGCGAGGCCCGCCGGTTCGCGCCACTTCAATTACCTCATCTACGAGCAAGCGGCTGGCCAGACACGCGAGTCGTGAGGCCGGTCACGCATCCGCCGCTCAGCTCGCAGCCAACTGTCGCAAGACGTACGGGAGGATGCCGCCATTGCGATAGTATTCAACCTCCTGGGGGGTGTCCACACGGACGTCGACGGTGAAAGTCTTACCTCCGGTGCGCACCGTTGCCTTCCGTCCGCCCCCGTTCAATGAGGCGGCCACACCCACGACGTCGAATACTTCCTCGCCCGTGAGTCCGAGTGAAGCTGCATTCTCGCCGGGCTGAAATTGCAGCGGCAGCACTCCCATTCCGACCAGGTTGGTCCGGTGGATACGCTCGAAACTCTCTGCGATCACCGCGCGCACCCCGAGCAGCGCCACGCCCTTCGCCGCCCAATCGCGCGACGATCCCGAGCCGTACTCCTTGCCCGCAATGATCAGCAGCGGCACGCCCTCGGCCTGGTATTTCATCGAGGCATCGTAGATGAACATCTGCTCGCCGTCCGGCAGGTGGCGCGTCCAGCCGCCTTCGGTGCCGGGTGCGAGCTGGTTCCGGAGGCGAATGTTGGCCAGCGTACCGCGCACCATCACCTCGTGATTGCCGCGGCGCGCGCCGTAGCTGTTGAAGTCCTTCGGTTGAACGCCGAGCGAGATCAGGTACTTTCCGGCGGGACTGTCTTTGGGAATCGAGCCCGCGGGCGAGATGTGGTCGGTAGTTACCGAATCGCCGAGCAGCGCCAGCACACGCATGCCATGGAAATCCGCCAGCGGTTTGCCTGGATCCGCCATCTGCTCGAAGTAGGGCGGCTTCTTAATGTAGGTAGAGGTTTCGTCCCAATGGTAGATCTGTCCGGTCGGAATCTTCATCGACTGCCAGTTCTTGTCGCCGTCGAACGCTCGCGCGTACTCCTGCTGGTACATTTCGCGATGCACGCAAGCCCGCACGCTGGCCTCTACCTCTTCGTTGGTGGGCCAGATGTCGCGCAGGAAGACCGGCTTGCCGTCCGAACCTGTTCCCAGGGGATCGTTGGCCAGATCGAGATCCACCGTCCCGGCGAGCGCGTAGGCGATCACCAGCGGCGGCGAGGCCAGGTAGTTTGCCTTCACCAGCGGATTGACGCGTCCCTCGAAATTGCGATTCCCGCTGAGCACCGCCGAGACCACCAGGTTCTCCTTCTGCACTGCCTCGGCGACCGGTTCGGGGATCGGGCCGCTGTTGCCGATGCAGGTGGTGCAGCCGAATCCCACCAGGTGGAAATTGAGCTGTTCCAGGTACGGCATCAGGCCGGAGTCGCGGTAGTAATCGACGGCCACCTTCGAGCCGGGCGCGAGGCTGGTTTTTACCCAGGGCTTCACCTTGAGGCCGCGCTCCGCGGCCTTCTTGGCCACCAGGCCGGCCGCCAGCATCAGGCTGGGATTCGACGTGTTGGTGCAGCTCGTGATCGCGGCGATGACGACCGCCCCGTTGCCCAGCTCGCCGCTGGCGGGAAGCGTCGCATTGGGGAAAGCGGCCCGGAAATTCTTCTTTACGTCGGGCAGTTCCACGCGGTCCTGCGGCCGTTTTGGCCCGGCCAGCGACGGGACCACCGTCGCCAGGTCGAGTTCCAGCGTGTCCGCGTAGACCGGATCCGGCGTGGAGTCGGTGCGGAAGAGTCCCTGTTCCCTGGTGTAGGCCTCCACCAGCGCGATCTGCTCCGGAGCGCGGTTGGTGAACTTGAGGTAGTCCAGCGTTTCCTGATCCACCGGGAAGAAGCCCATGGTGGCGCCGTACTCCGGCGACATGTTGGCCACGGTGGCACGGTCGGCCAGCGCCAGCGCGCTCAGCCCGGGCCCGTAATACTCGACGAACTTCCCGACCACGCCCTTCTTACGCAGCATCTGCGTGATGGTGAGCACGAGATCGGTGGCGGTGCAGCCTTCCTTGAGGCGGCCGATCAGCTTGAACCCGACCACCGGCGGCAGCAGCATGGAGACGGGCTGTCCGAGCATGCAGGCCTCCGCCTCGATGCCGCCGACGCCCCAGCCGAGCACGCCGAGGCCGTTGATCATCGTGGTGTGCGAGTCCGTGCCGACGACGGAATCGGGATAGACGGTGCCCGCCGCATTGCGGAACACCACCGGCGCCAGATACTCGAGATTCACCTGGTGGACGATTCCAGTGTCCGGCGGGACCACGCGGAAGTTCGAGAACGCGGTCTGACCCCAGCGCAGCAGCATGTAGCGCTCGCGATTGCGCTGGAATTCGAGCATGGCGTTGAGATCGAACGCGTCTTTGCTGCCGAAGTGGTCTACCTGGACCGAGTGATCGATCACCAGATCGGCCGGCATCAGCGGATTGGCGCGCGAGGGATCGCCGCCCATGGCAGCAAGGGCGTCGCGCATGGCCGCCAGGTCCACTACGCAGGGCACGCCGGTGAAATCCTGCAGCAGCACGCGCGCCGGCATGAAGCTGATTTCCTTGGCGCCGGCGCCTTCGCCGCGTGCCACCATCTCGATATCCGGCGCGGAGACGCGCTTGCCATCCTCGTTGCGAAGCAGGTTCTCGAGCAGTATCCGGGTGGAGAACGGGAGCCGGGAGATGCTGCCCACGCCCCGGGATTCGAGCGTGGAGAGACGGAAATAGTCGAATTCGGCGTTGCCGGCGCGCAGCTTCGCCGCCGCGCCAAAAGTATTTTGTGCCATTAGCTTCGATTATAGCTGTGGGCCCTACGTCTTGAGCTCCGCTACAATCTCCGCGGCGATCTTTCGTGCCTGCTCCAGTTCTCCCGGCGACAGGCTGATCGCGCCCACGCGCGCGTGCCCGCCGCCGCCGTACCGCTCGCAGATCGATGCCAGGTTATGCTTGGGTTCCACCGGAGTCCACGGATTCGACCCCACCGAGATCTTCGTGCGAAAACTCGACGGGCTCACCGATACCGTGTAGGTCGAGCCCGGAAACAGGTAGTAGGGAATGAACTTGTTGTACCCCTCCATTTCCTGGCCCGCCAGGTCGAAGAACACTACCCCGTCGTCCTGCATCGCGCGCCCGCGAATCACGTCGATCGATTTCAGATGCCGCTCGTACAGCGGATTGTAGAGCCCGCACACCTCCGGCTCCCGGATGATCTCGGCCAGGGGCCGGTGCTGCATCCAGCGAATGATCTTTTGCACGATGTCGTTGCCCTTGGCCGCTTCGATTACGAGAGTCAGCTTCATCGCCGGCTCACCCAGTTCCACCGCCGTCCGCGCGTCGGGATATTGCGCCCCGTCGATAATCAAGCTCCAGTGCACCAGGTCGTCCAGGTCCGGCGCGCGAAAGCCGTATCGCTCCGCGGCGACTTTGCAGATGAAGGACGTACAGCTCTTGTAACTCGGGTCGTACAACTTGCGCCCGCTGCGATCGCGGCGGAAGTGTTCGGCGTCTTCAGCGCTCAGAAACGCGCTCTGGTGGTGGTCGAACCACCACGTCAGCCTCGGATTGCTGGAGTATTTGAAATCCACGATGGCGTTCTCGTCGCCATCGAACAGCGCGGCATCGAACTCCTGGGAAGCCTTGTGGGCCATCCCGGTATAGCGGAACTCGGCATCCGGGTGGACAGCTCCCGCGATGAAGCGGCTGAAATAGGCAGCCGACGCTGCCCCGTCAAAACAATGGTCGTGGTACAGGATTCGTAACAACATCGAGTCGCAGGGGGAAAACCTTTCAGCTTGCCTGAACCCGGGAGGAAATGCAACTGTATGGTATGCGCACCATCCCCGGCTGGGACCAGTACTACCTGGAGATCTGCAAAGTAGTCGCGGCGCGGAGCAAGGATCCCAACACGCAGATCGGATGCGTGATCGTCGGACCGAACCACGAGATCCGCTCCACCGGCTACAATTCGTTCCCGCGCGGCATCCGCGACGACGTGCCCGAGCGCCTGGTCCGGCCGACGAAATATCTCTGGATCGAACACGCCGAGCGCAACGCCATCTGCAACGCGGCCCGCGCCGGCACCGCCACCGAAGGCTGCACAATCTACGTGGAAATCATGCCCTGCATGGATTGCGCGCGCGCCGTGGTCCAGGCGGGCATCATCCAGACCGTCGTCTCAGCCGAGCGAATGGCCCAGTATTCCAGCGAATACTACAACGAGCATTTCGGCATGGTGGAGGTGCTGTTCCGCGAAGCCGGCGTGTCCGTACGCCATGTGTGAGCGGTGGGCCTATTCGTCCGCCGTGGCTTCGGCCGTCTCGTGCTGCTCCTCGCGCTCCAGGGGCACGTAAAACCGGCGCTCGCAGCAGCGGCAGCGGAGAGGCGTGCGCCCCAGCATTCCCATTATGAAATCCATGGGACCCCGCCGATGCGAGTGGCGAACATCCAGGCTCCCGCAGCCCGGGCACCGGAATTTTCCGTCGAAGGGCAAAATCTTCACCTACTCTCGCGAGATTACCAGATCCCGGCGAAATCGCAATTGCGCTTTCGTACGGTACGGACCTAGGGGAGTTTCTCTATGTCCGATGGTTCACCGAACCGGGCGCCGCTGAGCGTGGAATCGATATTCTTGAGCAGCCCGGTCAGCACGCTTCCGGCCCCCGCTTCGATGAACCGCCTGGCGCCGCGCGCCGCCAGGTACCGGATCGTTTCCACCCAACGTACCGGGTGAGGCACCTGCTGATATAGGCCTTCGCGGGCGTCCGTGCCGGTCCGGACCTCGCTCGCGCGCCAGTTGTTGACCAAGGGGCACGCCAGGTCGCGGAACTCGGTGGCGTCCAGGTCCGCTCGCAGACGCTCCTGCGCCGGCTTCATCAGCGCGCAGTGGAACGGCGCGCTCACCGGGAGCAGCACCGCCCGCCGGGCCCCAGCCGCTTTAGCCAGCTCGACCGCCCGGCTCACCGCGCCCGCGTGTCCGGCGATCACTACCTGCTCGGGCGAATTCAGGTTCGCCGCGCTCACGATCTCGCCCTGCGCCGCTTCGGCCAGCACCGCGTCCAGCTTGTCCTCAGGCAGACGGAGCAGCGCGGCCATCGCCCCCACTCCCGGCGGTACGGCATCCTGCATGTAGCGTCCCCGGTTCCGCACCAGCCGTACCGCGTCGGCGAACCGCAGGCTGCCTGCCGCGACCAGCGCGGAATACTCTCCCAGGCTGTGCCCCGCCACGTAGTCCGGCGACCTCCCGCGCTCGCGCAGCACCTCGAACGCCGCAATCGAAACGGTTAACAGCGCCGGCTGCGTGTTCTCGGTCAATTTGAGCTGATCGTCCGGCCCCTCGAAGCACAGCTTCGAAATGGCGAATCCCAGCGCCTCGTCGGCTTCTTCGAACACGCGCCGCGCAACCGGGAACGACTCGGCCAGACCCTTGCCCATGCCTGTGGCCTGTGAGCCCTGGCCGGGAAAAAGAAAAACAGTGGTAGTTGTCAACTTGAGATTGTAGCAGTGAGGGCGGCTTCAACCGGCTAACGTTCCAGGATCAGCCGCATCGAGCCGAAATCGAGCGTCACCCGCCGCGCCAGGCCCAACAGATCCATCCCCACGTTCCCCGAACAATTGAGGCACTCGCTCTCGATCTGTTCCAGCAATAGCGGTACCGCGGGCAGGACCAGGTCCTTGCCCCCGATGCGGAACGGCAGGTCGCGCAGGCTCGTGGCCTCCACCTCCACCGGCTCTCCCAGGCTCTGAAATCCCTGCTTTTTCCGCTTTTCCCCCTCCGGCGCGGCATCTTCCGAGAAGCTCGAAAACAACATGGTCGTCGGATTTCCCGTGTCGAGAACGAAGCTCAGACGCCTCCGCTCCACGGTTGCTTCCACCAGCAGCAGCGAGCTGTCGAAGCAGATGTTCGAGTCCTGCAGGCGGGGCCGTTTCGAAGGCAGCCCGATCTCGAAGTTCCCCGCCTTGTCCCACCGCATGGTGCCGAACGCCATCATCACCGGCAGCCCGAGAATGGCGGCCGGCGACTCCGGGTCCGCCATGAATCCAGGCTGATTGTCCGGCAGTACGCAGAACGGAACGTTGCGTAGCCGGAAACTCCCCGCTTCCAGTTCGGTGGCGGTGCCCGCGTGGCACGCCAGTCTCCGGCCCACCGCGTCCGACATCGCAAAGTTCTCTTCGTGAATCGTGATTCCCAACCCGCGCGCCCGCGATTCCGCGATTACACTCAGCGACGCCCCGGTATCCAGGGTGAAGTCGGCCGGCTTCCCGTTCACCGACATGCGCACGCCGAGCGAATCGTTGCGGTTGACGTAGCTCAGCCGCGAATAGCCCCGCGACACCACGGTCTGTTCGGGATAACGTGCCAGCACCGCCAGCCGGTCGCGCGACTCCCTCCATTCGGCGCTGGGCGCTGTGCCGCCCGGCCGCTCGAGTTGAGCCAGTGCCTGGCGCATCCGGCCGTTTCGGGCATAGAGAGCCGCCAGCAGCCCCTCGGCCATGGTGGCCGCCTCGGAATCCGGCGCGGTCCTGATCACCGCGCCCAGGTCCAACTCGGCCTGCCGCGTGTCGTTGAACGCCGCCGCCACGGCTCCCCGCGCGATCCGCGGCACACTCCCTTTGAGCAGCGCGTCGCGCAGCGCGAAATAGTGTGCCGCTTCCACCGGCTTGCCGCCGTCCGGCGCGCGCTCAGGCCGCGGACTCGCCGACGGCGGCGCCGCCGCGGGAGCCGCCGGAACCGGATCCATGGTAGTGGTCATCGAAGATTCCGCCGTGAATTTCCGGTAGTCCTGGTAGACCGAGTCGTTCCGGAAGAGAATCTTGCCGGTGCTGGTCTCGTAGGTGTCGGCAACCGGAAGCAGGTACTCTGCGCCTGCCACCGTGACGCGCTCGTAATCCACGCTCTCGCTGCCCGGCGAGTGCGATACTGGCACATCCTCCGGTTCCAGGGTGATCCGCATCACGTCCAACGAATTCCGCTCGATGTAGAGCAGCCCGTGATACCCGTATGTGACCGATTTGCAATTCTGGAACAGCACCCAGGAGACACACCGGCTGGATTGCGCCTGCGAATTCGCCAGTGCCACCCGGTAAGAGAACACGTATGCCGGCCGGTTGCGCAGGGTCTCCCACCCTTTCCATTGGAAGGCCGGCTGTGTCGCGGGATCGAACAACTGCGCCAGGATCCAACCGAAATTCCCGTTAGTCGAAACGAACCCCTCGCCCACCACCGAGAGCGGCAGTTTCTTTTTGGGCACATCGTTCACCTCCACGATCTGGTAATGCTCCTCGTGCCCGTAGTAGCTCAGTTCCTGGGCAACTTTCACCTGAAACTGCCAGTCGCCGCCCCCGCTCTTTTTCCGGAAATGTCCGGTGACGCGCCGACAGGTGAAATCCGGCAGCCGGACGATGTAGTCGCGCGCAAAATCGCCCACCGTTTGCAGGATCTTCTGTTGTTCGCCTGCATCCGGGGCCGGCTGCGCGCCGGCCGCCGCCAGCGCCAGCAACGCGATTGCGAAACTCCTCATCCCCCGGTTCGGATTGTAACACCCGCCCCCCGTGAGGCGGACGATCGTGGTGTATCGTCCGCCCAGCCCGCCGGCCGCGGGCCGGCGTTCTTCGCTTCTTCTCCCGCTACAATATCCTCATGCCCGCCATCGAATCCGTCATGCTCGCCCTAGGTACGCCCGCGCCTGGGTTCGCTCTCCCCGACGCGGTCTCGGGAGAATCCATCACCCTCGACATCTTCGCCGGCAAGGGCGCGCTCCTGGTCATGTTCATCTGCCCCCATTGCCCCTTCGTCAAACACGTGCAGACCGAACTGGCCAAGCTCGGCACGGACTATGCGGACGCATCCCTCGGCATCGTCGCTATCTGCTCCAACGACGTGGCCCAGTTCCCCGAAGACGGTCCCGATGGCCTCCGCCAGCAGGCCCGCGAGCTTGGTTTCGGCTTCCCCTATTGCTTCGACGAGACCCAGGATGTTGCCCGCGCCTACCAGGCAGCCTGCACTCCCGATTTCTTTCTGTTCGATGCAGGCCGCAAGCTCGTCTACCGCGGCCAGCTCGATTCCAGCCGCCCCGGCAACGATTTGCCTGTCACCGGCGCCGATCTGCGCGCGGCCATCGATGCGGTCCTCGCCGGCCGGCCATTAGGCGCCGATCAGAAACCCAGCATCGGTTGCAACATCAAGTGGAAGCCGTAGTGGAAAAGGTCGCCCTTTTCGGCGCCGCCGGCGCGATCGGCCAATCCGTTGCTCCCGAACTGGAGCGCCGCGGCATCGCGTTCCGCGCCGTTGGCCGTTCCCAGGAGAAGCTCGATCGCGCCTTCTCCGGCTTCCCGCACGCCGAGGTCTTTCCAGCCGACTTGGGCGACCTCCGCTCCGCGGGCGCCGCCGCGCGCGGCATCGACACCATCATCTATTGTGTCGGCCTCCCCTATCCCTCCCACCACCTTCATCCGCAGCTCATGCGCACCACCCTGGAAGCCGCGAGATCCGCGGGTGTGCGCCGCCTGGTGCTGGTCTCCAGCGTGTATGCCTTCGGCGTGCCCCGTACCTCGCGTGTCGCCGAGACTCACCCGCGTGAGCCGCACACCGTCAAAGGCCGCTACCGCAAAGAGCAGGAGGACCTCGTTCTGGCCGCCCACGCCTCGGGTGCACTACAGACCATGATCGTCCGCCTGCCCGATTTTTACGGGCCGCATGCGGACATCGGGCTCGCCCCCCTGGTCTTTCAGGCCGCGCTCGCGGGCAAGACGGTCAACTGGCCGGGGGTAGTCAATGCCGCGCACGAATTCGTATACGTCCCGGACACCGGTCCGGTGATCGCGGATCTGGCCGCGCGCGACGATTGCTACGGCGAAGCGTGGCATTACGGCGGACCGGGCCCGATCAACGCCCTGGACTTCATCAGTCGGGTGTACCGCGCCACCGGGCTGGCTCCCCGATACCGCGCCGCCGGAAAGACCCTGCTGCGTATCGCCGGCTGGTTCGACCCCAACATCCGCGAGGCGATCGAAATGCTCTATCTCCAGGAAACCCCTCTGATCCTGGACGATACCAAACTCGTGTCCCGCCTTTGCACGGTTCACAAAACCCCCTACGACCAAGGCATCCGCGAAACCCTGGATCGGATGCGCGCCGCCGTACACTCTTCTTGACATGATGTTCGCAGCCCGACCTAAGTCGAAGAACTACTAGTATTAGGTGCCTCTATTGCCGGCACATTTTCCTTGCAAATCCGGGCCCTCTCATGTCAGCATATCGAAAGCATTTTGCCACTGGGCGGAAGTGCACTCCTCTGCCCTGACGGAACAGTTCGATCGTACGAGCACCATGTCCAAGGAGGGAACCGATTCCGCAATGAGCACCACGACATCTTCCATGCTGCGCCTGGCGGCGTTAGCTGCCTTCGCTGCATTCCTCGCGACCACACCCGCATCCGCTGGTTTGATTATCAACCTGACTTTCGATGGCACCATCGCGACCAACTTCGGTGCCAATGCCGTAGCGATGGAGAACGCCGTGACCTACGCGGCGCAGCAATACGAGAATCTTTTCTCGGATCCGATCCACGTCAACATCAACGTGAGCAGTGCTCCCGGAACCAGCATCCTGGGGCAGAGCAGCACCTTCCTCAATTCCGTCAGCTATGCGACTCTGCGCAACGCGGTAATCAACGATGCCAAGTCCTCCGACGATGCCACCATCGCCGGAGCCGGCGGCGACCTCCCGGCAGCAAACCCGATCAGCGACGCCACTTATTGGGTATCGACCGCTCAGTCCAAGGCCCTGGGCATTACCCCGGACAATGGGGCCACCGACGGAACCGTAACGTTCGGTGCCGGCTTCAGCTACACGTTCGATCCGAACAGCCGCGCGGTGGCTGGCGAATTCGATTTTATCGGCGTCGCGGAGCACGAACTCTCCGAAGTGATGGGCCGCTTGGGCATCTCCGGCGGTACGATCGGAAGCACGGCTAACAGCTATTCGCTGATCGACCTGTACGACTATTCCGGCTCCGGCACACGGAACGCCACTGGGTTTGGCGGCAGCTTCTCGGTCGATAACGGAAACACGCTTCTCAAAGCGTTCAACACGGTGTCCGGCGGCGACACTCGCGATTGGCAGAGCGGCACCAACGATTCCTACAACGCCTTCAGCAACTCCGGCGTCAAGAACGACATCAGCGCGACTGACATCCGCGTGATGGACGTCCTCGGCTACGATCTTGCAGTCCCGGAACCGTCGACTACTTTGCTCGTGCTCTCCGCCCTGATCGTGGGCGGCGGCCTGCGTAAGAAACTCGCCCGCCGCTA
>DATJYJ010000047.1:0-28621 GCA_035578025.1 Verrucomicrobiia bacterium | reverse complement strand
ATCTGCTCGAAGCGGGGATAGGTGAGGGGACCGCGGCCTGCTTCTCCCTGGCGGCGGGCGTCCATGACGACCAGACGATCGGGATCTCTGAAAGCGAGCGGCCGGAGCAGGAGCGCGTTGGTGACGCTGAAGATCGAGGTGTTGGCGCCGATTCCGATGGCCAGGGTGAACACCGCGACGGCGCTGAAGCCGGGTGATTTGGCGAGGAGGCGCAGCGCAAGCCGGAGGTGGCGGGGCATACCCGCACGGTATCATGTGGGCACCAAGGCAAGAGCTAAGGGTAAAAGAACGCCAAATGCGTGCGGCCGATGCGAGCTAGCGGAGTCCGGCCGTTGGCCCAGCCGGGATGATCGTAGACCTTCAGGCCGCTCAGGCTGACGATGTTCCAGCCGGGCAGCGGATGATACCAGTTGGTCGGCGTCACCTCGGGGAACTCGCGGCCGGCATCGAGGTAGCTGGTGCAGTAGGGCGTGAAAGCGACGCGCTTGACGCCGCGGCGCTCGAGAAACGCGGCCACGAGCTTCATGTCCTGGCCCCAATCGAGATCGGACTCGGCGACGAAATTCTCGGGATGATCGCCGGCGATTTCGTTGGTGTAGGCGAGGTAGTCCGGGTGCGCGCGGGCGCCGGAAATCGCTTGCCAGGCACACAGGGCGAAGATTGCGAGGGTACGAAGCGACGGACGTTCGCGCATCAGGTCGGCGGCGGCCACGGCGCAGATCACGGCCATCCCGCCGTAGAGGGGCAGGACGTGGCGCACACCGATGTTGATGCGGCCCGTCATAGCGACGAGCAGAATGCCCGCGGCGTAGCACACGGCGGCATCGACCGGCAGACGCCTGTGCCTCGATCGAACCAGCGCCCAGGCCAGGAGCACCAGAGTAGCCAGCGGGGTCTTGACTCCGAGTACGACCGGAAAGAAATACCAGACGCCGGTGCGATGGCGCGCGCCGAGTAAGTACGAGTCATGTCCGGCGGCGTTGTGTTGCAAGAGCTGGCGAATGCCGGTGAACAAATCGGGGGCGGGAATGCGGTCAAACGAGAACCGGTATCCGGCCCAGATCACGAGCAGGCCGATGGATGCGGCGGCTGTAAGCGGGCCGAGATGGCTGCGAATGGCAGAGAGAGCGGGCCGGCGCCAGAGCAACAACAGTAGCCATGCCGCGGGCAGGTAGGCGAGCAGAGAGAACTTAGCCAGCGCGGCAAGGCCCAGCATGACGCCGAATCCGATGGTGCGCACCCGGTCTGGACGCTCGGACCACCACAGCGAGGCATAGAAGGTGGCGACTCCGAACGCAGTGGCTGCCATGTCGGTGGTCACCAGGCCGGCATGCGCGAGGACCGGGGGAATCGTGGTGAAGAGGAAGACCGCGATCACCGCCGCGACCGGGCCTCCAGCACGACGCGCCCACAAGAACACCGCGAGCGAGGCGATCCAGAACAGCGGCAGGATGCCCATGCGGGCGAGGGCCAGCGTGCGATCGTAGTGATCGCCGCGGCCCAGCAGCGCGATGCCTTCCGCGTGAGAGCCGGGAGCGTCCATGTAGCGCGCGCCATCGAGGTAGGGGCCGATGATGGCCAGCACGCGGGCGATCGGAGGATGCGATGGGTCCCAGGTGTACTCACCGCGCAGCCATTGCATGCCGGCGCCGAAATGCTCGGGCTCGTCCATGGTGTGGCTGAGGACTGTGTAAGTGGAAACGATGCGGGCCGAGGCGATGAGGACAAGGAGAAACGCCAGAATGGCGTGGGCGCGCTTGGCCATCAGCCTTTGCGGCCGGCCGGCGACGCGGCCCGGGCGAGGCGCATGGCGTTCTCGATCAGTTTCATGCCGCGATCGCCTTCGGCAGTGAGAATCGATTCGGGATGAAACTGTACGGCCTCAATGGGCAGCTCGCGATGCCGCACTCCCATGATGACGCCGTCGGCCGTTTCCGCGGTGACTTCCAGACACGACGGAAAAGTCTCGCGCCGCGCGAAGAGTGAATGGTAGCGGCCCACCTGAAATTCCTCGGGCAGTCCTTCAAAGACGCCGACGCCGCGGTGCCGCACCGTGGAGGGCTTGCCGTGCATCGGGTAATCGAGCACGCCGAGCTCGCCGCCGAACGCTTCCACGATGCCCTGCAAGCCCAGGCAGACGCCGAACACGGGGACGCCGAGGCGCACCGCTGCCTGCACCACCCGCGGAACGCCGAAATCCTCGGGCCGGCCGGGACCGGGCGAGATGAGGATGAGGCTGGGACGAACCTGTTCGATCAGCTCCGGCGGGAAACCAGCGCGGTAGGTCACGACCTCTGCACCTGTTTGGCGCGCGTAGTTGGCCAGGGTGTGGATGAAGCAATCGTCGTTGTCCACCAGCAGCAGCTTGGCGCCCGCCCCGGCTGCGTCCCGATCGGTGGAGGACTGGCCCGGAATCTCGCCTGCGCCCAGCGTGCGGAAGAAGCCGGTGGCCTTAAGGCGAGTCTCGCGCTCCTCCATGGCGGGCACCGAGTCGTAGAGCAGCGTGGCACCCACGGGGTAGCGCGCGATGCCGTCGCGCAGGTAGGTGGTGCGAATCAGGATGCCGGTGTTGATGTCGCCGCCAAGGGAGATCATGCCGACCGCGCCGCCGTACCAGCCGCGCGCGTCCTTCTCAATTGACTCGACAGCCTGCGCGGCGGCCTTTTTCGGGGCGCCGATCACGGTGACCGCCCACATGTGGCTGAGGAAGGCATCGAGGGCATCGAAGCCCTCCTGCAGGATTCCTTCGACGTGGTCCACGGTATGGAACACGCCCGCGTAGGATTCGATCAGCCGGCGGCCGATCACCTTGACGCTGCCGGGCTCGCAGACGCGCGATTTATCGTTGCGGTCGACGTCGGTGCACATGGTGAGCTCGCTCTCTTCCTTGGAGGAATCGAGCAGGGCGCGGATGTTGTCGGCATCGCGGAGCGGGTCGCCGGTGCGCTGCGCGGTGCCGGAAATGGGGCAGGTTTCGACGCGAGCGCCTTCCACGCGAACGAACATTTCGGGCGAGGCTCCCACGAGCTGCTCTTCGCCGAGCTGAAGCAGGAATTCGTAGGGGCTGGGGCTGGCCGCCTGGACGCGCCCGAAGAGCTCGCTGGCCTTGCCGGAGAACGGCGTGCGGAAGGTCTGGCGCAGCACGACCTCGTAGTAGTCGCCGCGGCGCATGCCTTCGCGCACCTTGTCCACGTTGGCCATGTACTCTTCGGGAGTGTGGTCGCTTTCGATCGGACCGGCGGCACGGCGCGGTGGGCCCGAAATGGCTTCGCCATCGCGCTTCAGGCCCGCGGTGGTGACATCCTCGCGCGTGAAATCGTAGCGGTAGCGCTCCACCTGTTCCTTCTTGCGGTCCATGAACCAGATGTCATCGCAGAGGAAGAGGTGGAGGTCCCTGCGGCCCTCGCGCGGGAGCTTCTTCTCAATGGGCTCGAACTGGAAGAGCAGGTCGTAGCCGAATGCGCCGATCAGGCCGAGGCGCGACTCCTCCTCGCCGCGGAACTCCTCGATGAGCGCGCGCAGGACGGAGAAGGCCGAGGGCTGCTTCGAGCGCTGTTCTTCGGGGAAGAGCGCGGGCAGGGGCTTGAGGCGACCAGCGAGCGTGTCGCCTTCGAATCCGAATTGCTCCCAGTGCGGGTGCGAGGCCAGCACCGGATGCAGGATGCGCGCGATGCGCCGGCCGCGCTCGTTGAGCGGGCGCAGTTCGACGCGGCGGTCGTAAGAGACGATTTCGAGCGGCGGGCAGGTGGAGGCGATGTCCCAGCGCGAGTACCTTCCGGGATACTCGTATCCCGAGGAAAGGTAGATCCCACGGTGCCGATCCAGGTCGCGGAGGATGTGTTTGAGGCCCCTGCGGAAATTGGCCTTGGAAACGCTGCGGGTGACCTGAATCCCGTGGGGAGTCGTGTAGCGGTAGTCGCGCATAAGCTGTGCCCCTTGGGAAATCTCAGAATAGCATGCGCTCGAGAATCGTCTCCGGCATGCGGGCGGCAGCCTTCAGATCGTGGCCGGCGCCTTGTACCGCGAGAACGTCGGTCTTCGCCGGAATCAGGCGCAGCGCCTCGCGCAATTCTTCGAGCGTGCCGAAAGGATCGCGAGCGCCGTGCACGAAGAGGGCCGGTGTTTGCAGCTGCGGAAAGAACGCGGTGCGCAGTTGTTGAGGCTTGTCCGGGGGGTGCAGCGGGTAGGAGAGCAGCAGGAGGCCGTCCACCATCCTGGGATTCTCCGCCGCGGCCATGGCGGTCTGCCGGCCGCCGTAGGAATGGCCGCCGGCGACGATCCGGCCCCTGGCCATGGGACGCAGGGCATCGACGGCGCGCAGCACGCCCTCGCGATCGCTCGATTGAGCGGCAGGCGGCGGAGGAGTTTTGCGTCCGGAAACCCGGAAGGGCAGATCGTAGCGCAGCACCAGGAATCCGGCGGCAGCAAATGCTCCGGCTAGAGCCACCAACAGCGGAGCGTTGGCGTTCGAGCCGGCGCCGTGCGTCAAGACGATGGCATTGCCGTTCGGCGCCTCGGGCCGGTGCAGAAATCCCCGGACTCCCGAGGTCGCGAACGGCTCCACGGGCTACGCTTCTTTCTTCTTCAGGAGGTGATCGTTTTCCTGGATGAACTGGCGGATTTCGTCGGCCATGCCCAGCAGTTTTTCCCACTGCTCGCGGTACAGGGTCACCGGGAAGCGTCCCATCCCGTAGACCGAAAGTGCGCCTTTCTCGCTCACTTTCAGCGACAACTGTCCGCGTGCGGGCTTCTTCAATCGTTCATTTTCGGCGCGCAGGCGCTCGATTTCCGCTTGCATCTCTTCTTCAGTTGGCATGGGCTTCAGATTCTGTAATACCACAACCGCGCGTGATACGCTGAAAGATCCCCCCTATGAGCGACCTGCAGGCGATCTTCTTCGATTTTGACGGGGTGCTGCTGGATACCGAGCCGGTGCACTGGACCTGCTGGGCGGAAATGCTGGCCACCGAAGGCGTCACGCTCACCTGGGAGTACTATCGCGACTACTGCATCGGCATCGACGACCGCGACATGCTGCGCGCACTGGCCCGGCAGGCGGACCCGCCGCGCGATTGGGAAAGCCTCTGGGTCCTGTACCCGGCGAAGAAAAAGTTGTTCCAGGAGCGGATGAAGTCGCCGCCGTTCGAGCGCGGCTTGCTGGACATGCTGCCCACCCTGCACCGCGAGTACCGGACCGCGGTGGTAAGTTCGAGCTCCGCTTCCGAGATTGAGCCGTTGCTGATCTCGGCAGGAATCCGCGGACACTTCGATAGCATCGTCGGTGGTGAAATGGTGAAGCGCCACAAGCCGGCTCCCGAGCCGTACCTGTTGGCGGCAGAGCGGTTGGCGGTGGATCGTGCGCTGGTGCTGGAGGATTCCGCCGCGGGCATCGCCAGCGGAAAGGCAGCAGGCTTCGAGGTGATCGCGGTGAAGCACCCATCGGACGTGCCGGGGCTGCTGCGGACGCGGCTGAACGGCCAACCTGCCCGAACGGGTGGTGTCAAATGATGGGCCACCATGTACATTCAAGTAGAGGGGGGCGAGTGGCTCCAGGGAAACCCAAGGGTAAAACCAGCGACCACTTGAAAAGCGCCTGGCCTCTGCTGAGGGAGCTGATCCGGCCGCGCAGAGGCAAGATCGCCTTCGGCTTTCTGCTGATGGCCATCAACAAGCTATGCGGACTGGTGCTTCCCGGCTCCACGAAATTCCTGATCGACAACGTCATCAACAAGCACCAGGTGGAGATGCTGACGCCGCTGGTGGGCGCGGTGTTTGCGGCGACCCTCATCCAGGGTGTCACCTCGTTCTCGCTGACGCAATTGCTTTCGAAGGAAGGCCAGCGCCTGATCGCAGAACTGCGGCGCAAGGTGCAGGAGCACGTGGGCCGGCTCCCGGTGGCCTACTACGACGCCAACAAGAGCGGCGCCCTGGTCTCGCGCATCATGAGCGACGTGGAGGGCGTGCGCAACCTGATCGGCACCGGGCTGGTGGATTTCCTGGGCGGCATCATCACAGCACTGCTGACGCTGTTCATCCTGCTGAAGCTCAGCGCGCTGCTCACCGGGATCGCACTCTTCTTCGTGGTGGTTTTCGGGCTTGGGCTGAGCCAGGCGTTCACCAAGATCCGACCGATCTTCCGCGAACGGGGCAAGATCAACGCGGAGGTCACGGGCCGCCTGACGGAATCGCTGGCCGGGGTCCGCGTGGTGAAGGGCTATCACGCCGAGGCTTCGGAGGCCCGGGTATTTTCGGCCGGGGTTCAGCGGCTGCTGGACAACGTGATGCGGTCGCTCACCGCGATTTCGCTGATGAGCCTCTCGGCGACGGTGCTGATGGGCGTGGTGGGCGGCACGGTGATGTACGTAGGCGCACGGCAGGTGCTGTCGCGTCCGCCGGTCATGACGGTCGGCGACCTCTTCTCGTTCACCGCGTATCTCGCGTTCCTGGTGGCTCCGATGTTTCAGCTCGTCGGAATCGGCACGCAGTTGACCGAAGCCGTGGCGGGCCTGGACCGCACGCAGGAGGTGCTGCACGAAAAGCCCGAGGATGAGGAGCCATCGCGCATCCGGCAGATCGGCATGGTGCAGGGCTACGTGTCATTCGAGGATGTGACGTTCGAGTACGATGCCGGCAAGACGGTGCTATACGGGATCGGCTTTCAATCGGAGCCGGGCACGGTGACCGCGCTGGTCGGGCCTTCCGGATCGGGCAAATCCACCATCATCAGCCTGGTCGCGGCGTTCCATCAGCCATCCACCGGAAAGATCCTGGTCGACGGCACGGATCTTTCGACGGTCAAGCTCGACTCGTTCCGATCGCAACTCGGCGTTGTGCTGCAGGACACGTTTCTATTCGACGGCACGATCAAAGAGAACATCGCTTTCGCGCGTCCCGGCGCGACCGACGAGGAGATACTGTCGGCATGCCGGATTGCGCGTGTCGACGAGTTCGCCGAGCGCTTCGAAAAGAGATACGACACGGTGGTGGGCGAGCGCGGAGTGAAGCTGAGCGGAGGCCAGCGGCAGCGGGTCTCGATTGCGCGAGCCATTCTGGCCGATCCGCGCATCTTAATTCTCGATGAGGCGACGAGCAGTCTCGACTCGGAGAGCGAAGCGGCGATCCAGGAGGGCCTCGCCTACCTGATGAAAGGCCGCACCACGTTCGTGATCGCGCACCGGCTGAGCACCATCCGGCGCGCGGATCAGATTCTGGTGGTCGAAGACGGCCGGATCGTCGAGCGCGGCACACACGAGTCGCTCTACGATCTGCACGGCCGGTATTACGACCTGTACACGCGGCAGCACGGCATCGACGCGAACCTCTTCCTCGCGCCCGGCGAAGGCGACAAGGTTCCCGAGGTGGAGGTGCGCGCAGGTGCACGTGGCGTTGCTGCACCCACCGCGGCCTCGTTGTTCCGCGGCGGCACAGTTTAATCGACCGTCAACGGAGGGAAATCATGGCAAAGATGCGGGCAGTCCAGGTGTCCCGTGCGGGCGGACCTCTGGAGATCGTGGAGCGCGAGATTCCGGCGCCGGCGGCCGGATCGGTACGAGTCAAAGTAGAGGCCTGTGGCATTTGTCACAGCGACGCTCTGGTGAAAGACGGCGGCTTTCCCGGCTTATTGTATCCGCGGGTGCCGGGGCACGAAGTGGTGGGAGTGATCGACGCGGTGGGTCAAGGAGTACAGGGATGGAGGACCGGCCAACGGGTGGGAGTCGGGTGGCACGGCGGGCAGTGCGGCTACTGCACCAACTGCCGCCGCGGAGATTTTTTTGCCTGCCAGACGGCGACGCTGGTGACCGGCATCACGTCGGACGGCGGGTACGCCGAATACATGGTGTCGCCGGCGAGCGCGCTGGCGGCGGTGCCGGATGAGCTTTCCCCGGCGGAGGCCGCGCCGCTGATGTGCGCCGGCATCACGACGTTCAACGCGCTGCGCCACAGCGGAGCCGGCCCCGGCGAACTGGTGGCGGTGCTCGGTCTCGGCGGGCTGGGCCATCTCGGAGTCCAGTATGCGGCGAAGATGGGGTGCCGCGCGGTGGGTATCGCACGCGGCGCCGACAAGGAGCCGCTCGCCCGACAACTCGGCGCCCATCACTACATCGACAGCCAGAAGCAGGATCCCGCGGCGGAGCTTCAAAAGCTTGGCGGCGCGAAAGTGGTACTGGCCACGGTCACGAATGGGGACGCGATGGCGGCGGCGGTCGGCGGCCTGGCGGTGAACGGAACGTTCATGGTAATCGGCGCCGCCGGGCCGATGACTGTCTCGCCGATGTTTTTGTTGCTCGGAAAACGATCGGTCAAAGGCTGGTATTCGGGTACGTCGATCGATTCGCAGGACACGCTTGATTTCAGCGTGCTGACTGGGGTACGGTCCATGAACGAGAGCTATCCGCTGGATCGGGTCAGCGAGGCGTACGACCGGATGGCGAGCGGGAAGGCGCGGTTCCGGGTAGTGCTGACGATGGGGCAGTAGAAACCCGCAGCGACGCCGGCGCGCGGATCGCGAATCCTCCGCCCCATTCGAGCGGCTCCTCGATCTCAGCGCCGGTGAAGTGCTTGATGAACGCCGCGGTCGCCAGCGCCGCGGCCGCGCGAACCAGCGGGGCACCGATGCACGCGTGAGGACCGGCGCCGAATGCCACGTGCCGCTGAGGGTTGCGCCGCAGATCCAGCCTGTCCGGATCGGGGAACTGGTCCGGATCGCGGTTGGCGGAGGCCAGCATCAGCGCCACGCGGTCGCCGGATTTGATCTGCGCGCCGCAGAATTCCAGGTCCTCGGTTGCGCGCCGGAGTTGCGCCCGCGCCGGCCCGGCAAAGCGCAGGAGCTCTTCGATGGCGGCGGGCATCAGCTCGGGCGAATCGCGCAGCATCTGCATCTGTTCGGGATTGCGCAGCAGCGCCAGCCAGGCGTTCGCCAGAAAACAGGGCAGCGTTTGCGACAGTGCAACGAAACCCTGGACATGAAACGCGGCATGCTTTGCTTCAACTAGCGCCGCAAGCTCGCGCGTAGCTTGATCGGCGCGATTCAGCCCGGCGGCGGCGGCAAAAACCTCGGCGGCAAGAGCCAGCGCGCGATCCGGATCGCCGTGGACGGGAAACAGGAGCATCGCGGCTTGCTCCGACCAGGTGCGCGCCAGCTTTTGCATTACATCCACCGGGCGGTCCCGCGGGAGGTGCGTCACCGGCCGCAAGTCCACGAGCTTTTGCATGGCGGACAGAACGATCGCGGAACCCTCGGTTCGAAATCGGGCGTGCTCCTCGCCGCGCACTTCATCCGCGGAGAATCGAGGATCGTTCAGCGCCCGCACCACATTCCGGTAACGGGACACGATCCATGCGTTCACGGTGGGATCGAACCTCGGCTGCATGGCTTCAACATTATCTACGATGGGGTGTAGACTGCGGTTATGCTTCACACCCGCCGTATGTTCGTGGCTGCCGGTGCTGCCGGACTGGCCTCGTCCCTGCTCGCACGCGCCCAGGGAATGTCGCTTCACCTGAGCTGCGGCGCTATCGGCGTCAAGGCGACGCAGACCGAGGCGATCGACTACGCCGCGCGGTTCGGCTTCGATTCGGTGGATGCCGACGGCCGCTATCTGGGCAGCCTCGCCGCCGGCGACCTGACCCGCCTGCTCGACGGGATGCGCGAGAGGAAGGTCGCCTGGGCCATCGCCGGATTTCCGGTGGAGTTCCGGAAGGACGACGCCGCCTTCGCAGACTCGATGAAGACCTTCCCCACCTATGCGGCCGGACTGGAGCGCGCCGGAGTGAAGAACGTGACCACGTGGATCAGCCCGGCGAGCGCCGAACGGACCTACCTGGAAAACATGCGCGTGCACTCGCGCCGCCTGCGCGAGGCGGCCGGCGTTATGCAAGATCACGGGCTCCGATTCGGCCTGGAATACGTCGCGCCGAAAACGCTCTGGGCCGCGCAGCGTTATCCGTTCGTGCACACCATGGCCGAGATGAAGGACCTGCTGGGCGAGATCGGGCGTCCCAACGCAGGCTTCGTGCTGGATAGCTGGCATTGGTACACGGCCGGCGACAAGAAGCAGGACGTGCTCAGCCTGCGCGCGGAACAAGTGGTCTCCATCGACCTCAACGACGCGCCCGCCGGCGTCCCCGTGGATCAGCAGGTGGACAGCCGCCGTGAATTGCCGGGCGCCACCGGCGTCATCGATATCGCGGCGTTTCTGGGTGCGCTGAAAGAGATCGGATTCACCGGCCCGGTGCGCGTCGAGCCGTTCAACGAGGCCGTACGCCGCATGCCGCCAGAGCAGGCGATCGCCGCAGCCAAGGCCGCCCTCGACAAGGTCTTCGCACAGGTCGCGTGATCTTCATTTTACGGCGAAACCTTTCGCCCCGCCTTGGTTTAGATTTCGGGAGGGGGCAATCGGGATGAAACTCACCATCGGTGCGGCCGTGCTGGCCGCGTGGGGGTGGCAGCTCACGCTGGCAACCACGACCCTGACACTGAGTGCGGACGGGCTGACCGTCTATGATCAGGCAAATGGCATCACGTGGCTCGCGAATGCGAACCTGGCTGCCAGCGACCGGTTCGGTCTGCCTTTGTGCTCCGGCACGGCATCGAGACAGCAAACGTGCGTGAACCAAAGCGGCTCGATGAACTATCCGTCGGCGGCGGCGTGGGTCGCGGCGATGAACGCTGCGAATTATTTGGGGCACTCGGATTGGCTGCTTCCGACGACGCCGCCTTTGGACAGCGGATGCGGGAAGAAAGGGCCCAACGGCAACTCGTTCGGGTTCGGCTGCACGGCGAGCGCATTCGGTACCCTCTATAACGCTCTCGGCCTGAGTGCGCCCAACACCGCGGTTCCCATTCCGAACAACACAGTGGGGCCGTTCAGCAATTTCCAGCCCTACATTTATTGGTCGCAGAGCAGCGCCGGCGGCAGCGGTCAGTCCACCTTTTCGTTTAATAACGGATTCAACGGGGCCAACACGGGTCCGAATTTTCTCTATTTGCTGCCGATGATCCAGGGCAAAATAACTGGAACGCCGCCTGCCTCCGGAACGGGGCTTCAGGCAAACCCGGGGGGCCAGACGATTTACGACTCCGTGGCGAACGTCACCTGGCTGGCCAACGCGAACCTGGCCGCATCCAATACCTTCGGGCTGCCTTTGTGCACCGATCCGACCACGCCGGCGATTTGCGTCGCAAGAGACGGTGCGATGACGTCGGATTCGGCGAACCAGTTCATCGCGAATATGAACGCCTATAACGGCTCCGGCTACCTGGGCCAGAAGAACTGGCAGGTGCCCCCGGTAGACCCAGATTGCGGAACGTTTGGCTGCAACAGCGCCGCAAATCCGATGGGGGAGCTATTCTACGGACAGTTTGGCTTGAGCGAGGGCATGCCAGTGGTTGCGGCGCCGGATATCCAGGTCGGCCCGTTACACAATATCCAGCCTTACCTGTACTGGGCTTGCCATGCGGCCACGATCCAATCGCCGTGCGAGGCTCAGGGGCCCAATCCGAACATGGAGTGGAGCTTCAGTTTCGGCAGCGGGTTTGAAGGCACCGACCTTCTACAGAACGAATTGTACGCGACGGCTTACTTTGTCGGTTCGCGGACTGCGAGCACCGGTCCGGTGATTGCCTACGTGGCCAATGCCGAGGGCGAGAGCCCGGCGATCGCACCGAACACGTGGGTCGAGATCAAGGGCTCGCACCTCGCGCCGGCCGGCAATACGCGCATCTGGCAAAGCGCGGATTTTTCAGGCGGGAAGATGCCAACGCAGCTCGACGGCGTGAGCGTATCGGTCAACGGCAAAGCCGCTTACGTGTACTACATCAGCCCGACCCAGATCGACATCCTGACCCCGCCGGACGCCATGAACGGCACTGTCCAGGTGATGGTGACCAACAACGGAGCATCCAGCACGCCGTTCACCGCCAGCGCGCAGGCGGTGTCGCCTTCGTTCTTCGTCTTCAACGGCGGGCCGTACGTTGCCGCGGTGCATGCCGGCGGGAGCCTGATCGGGCCGGCCAGCCTGTATCCAGGTTCGACCACGCCGGCGAAACCGGGGGAAACCATATTGCTCTTCGCCAATGGCTTCGGTTCGACGTCGACTCCGGTGGTGAGCGGGTCGCTAGTGCAGAGCGGGACGCTGAGCACGCTGCCGGTGGTCACGATCGGCGGCGTGAAGGCGACGGTGCAGTTCGCCGGGCTGGTGTCTCCGGGGGAGTTTCAATTCAACGTGGTCGTACCCGCCTCCGCGGGGGCCGGAGATCAGGCGATTGCGGCCAGCTTTAATGGCGTCGGCACGCAGGCGGGGACCTTGATTACGATTGCGGAGGTGCCGACGTCCAGGCATTCGGAGCAACGCTTCTGAACTAACTGCTACGCGTCGGGCACTGCGCGGACGACGAAAAACGATCGTCCGCGCCACGCGGCTTACCCCAGGGGTTCGATATTCTGGTTTACGCGGAAAAGGTTGCCGGGGTCGTAGCGGGCTTTCACCTCGCGCAGGCGCGTGTAGTTCGGACCGTAGGTTGCCTCGATGCGGCCGGCGCCTTCCTCCATCATGAAATTCACATAGGCGCCCGGCGCCGAATAGGGATGCACCGCGTCCCAGTAGGCGCGGGCCCAGGAGGTGATCTTGTCGCGATTGGCTGGATCCGGGTCGACGCCGACGATTACCTCGGCGAACTTGGTCTGCCGGTAGCTGAAGGCGGTGTCACCAGCTTTTTTGCGATGCACGGCGCCGTTGATCGGGTAGAGGTGCATGGTGGAGAACATCGACGGCAGTTGGGAGCCGTGCTTCACATGCTCGGCGATGGCGGCATCGGAGAGGTGATCGACGAAGTCCGCCTTCCAGTACCACTGGAGGCCGGGCACGAACAGACCATCGAAGAGGCTTTGGAGGACCGGGAACGGCATGGGGCCGAGCCCGCGGAGAAGCGGCTTGGGCCAGGCGCCGGTTGGCTGCAGAATTTCGTCGGTGCGGGCGGGATCGGCGCGGCTGCACCAGAACACGGCGCAGACGGTGCGCATGTGGAGGTCGGGCGGAAACAGCGGGACCGGAGGCACGACCATGAACGCGAAGAAGCCGGTGATCTCCTCGGGAGCGCCGGTAATGAAGTCCTCCCAGAGCCGCATGACCTGGGGCGCGTCTTCAAGCGGCCAGAACATGGGACCGGCGGTCACCGTGTCGACCTTGTGCGTGCGGAACGTGAACGAGGTCACGACGCCGAAGTTGCCGCCACCGCCGCGTACGGCCCAGAACAGGTCCGGATTGCGCTGTTCGTCGGCGGTGATGAAGCTGCCGTCGGCGAGCACCATGTCGACGGCGAGAAGGTTGTCGATGGTGAGGCCGCAGCTTCGCGAGAGGTGTCCGAGACCGCCGCCGAGCGTGAGTCCGCCGACGCCGGTAGTGGCAATGATGCCGCTGGGAACAGCCTGTCCAAAGGCGTGCGTAGCGTGATCGACATCGCCCCACACGCAGCCGCCGGCCACCTGCGCCGTCATAGCCGCGGGATCCACCCTGACGCCGCGCATGCGTGACAGATCGATGACCAGTCCTCCATCGCAGCTTCCCAGTCCGGGACCGTTGTGGCCGCCGCCGCGAATGGCCAGCAGAAGGCCGTTCTGGCGGGCGTAGTTCACGCAGGCGATGACATCGGCCGTGTCGACGCAGCGGGCGATCAGGCCCGGATGCTTGTCGATCATCCCGTTGTAGAGCTTGCGGGCCTCGTGGTAGTTCGCGTCCGCAGGCAGAATCAACTCGCCGCGCAGCGCCACTCTCAGCTGATCGTGATTTTCCGACATACTTTTTTCCTCCAAGTAGGGCCGCGACTCACCCGGGCCGCGGAATCCGTTATATGTTATCTGAAACGCCCCCCGCGCCGGCAAGAAAGTTTTGGCGCAGGCACGAGACGCCGAGCATCAACGCGGGGCAGAGCGATTCTGAAAGGAAGGTGGACTATGCCTTTGAGCAAGAGGGCAATCGCGGAATTCGTCGGGACTTTCTGGCTGGTGTTCGGAGGTTGCGGTAGCGCGGTCATCTCGGCTGCTTTTCCCAATGTGGGGATCGGGCTGCTGGGCGTGGCGCTGGCGTTTGGCCTGACAGTGATGACCATGGCGTTCGCGATCGGTCACATTTCCGGATGTCATCTGAATCCGGCAGTTTCCGTGGGACTGATGGTAGGGAAGCGATTTCCGGCGTCGGACCTGCTGCCGTACGTGATCGCACAGGTAGCGGGTGGCGTCGCAGGCGCAGGCGTACTATATCTCATAGCCAGTGGCAAGCAGGGTTTCGATCTTGCCGGTGGATTCGCTTCCAACGGGTATGCCGCCCATTCGCCAGGCGGCTACTCGATGACGGCCTGCCTGATCGCGGAGGTGGTGCTGACGTTCATGTTCCTCATGATCATTCAGGGCGCTACCGACGCGCGAGCACCGAAGGGTTTCGCGCCGATCCCCATCGGGCTAGGCTTGACGCTGATCCACCTGATCGGCATTCCGGTGACGAATCTGAGCGTGAACCCGGCGCGGAGCACGGGTCCGGCGGTATTCGTGGGCGGCTGGGCGCTGGAGCAACTCTGGCTGTTCTGGGTGGCGCCGATCGTCGGGGCTGCGATCGCGGGAATTGTTTACCCGGCGGTCGCGGGTGAAGCAGAGGAGACGCGGGCAAGAGCGGCGACGGCGGCTTGAAGGGCAGACGTTGGTTTCTGGTGAGGCAAGGGCGGACGGCAAGAATCGACTGTCCGCCCATTCTCCGGACTAGAAGGCGAAGTGTACGCCGAGCTGGAATTGGCGCGGCGGGGCGGTGCCGGTGATCACGCCGAAGCCGGCGCTTTGGGCGGTGCAGCAGGTGGTGCCGGGGTTGTTGAAGTGCGGCGTGTTCATGGAATTGAACGCGTCGGCGCGAACTCTCAGCTCCATGCTCTCGCGGATCTTGACGGCTTTGGAGAGCGAGAGATCGAAGTTCACGATACCCGGACCCCACACGTTGCCCGGCACGGAGTTGCCGTACACGTAGTTGAACGTGTGGTTGGCGAAGCAGGTGACGTCGAACCACTGGACGCCCTGCGTGGAGGAAAGGCCGTTCGGGCGGTTGACGACGGGAGCCGACGAGCCACAGGACGGGTTGTAGTTCGCCCGGTTGTTGAAGCCGGAATTCAGCCCGCCGTTGTTGCCGGTGCCGTCGGTGACGGCGAGCGGCACACCGTGCTGGATGGTGGTGATTCCGCTGACCTGCCAGCCGCCGAGGAAGTAATCGACCGGCGTCGATATGTTATTCGCAAAAGTGCGCCCCTTACCGAACGGAAGCTCGTAGACGAAGCTGCCGATGAAGAGATGGGGAACATCGGGTGCCGAAGCATTGCCCAGCGCGCGGTTGAGCTGGTCCTGGTTCAATAACGGCACGAACACGGTCATATCGTCGATTTCCTTGGACCAGGTGTAAGAGAGAAGCGCGGTAAGGCCGTGAGACAGGCGCTTGTTGTATCTCACCTGGAGGGAATGGTAGATCGAGTAGCCCGTGGACCCGCGTTCGTTGATGGCCTGGATGGCAGCCAGCGGACCCGAGATGCAAACCGGCCCGCCGGTGCTGGAAAGGGTCGCGGTGGTGCTGAATACCGAGCAGCCGAGAGTGCTGAATACGCGGTTGGCTGTGAGTCCGCTGATGTTGGACGGCACGCCCGTGCCGATGATCGTGTTAGGTCCGGGAAACGCCTGGTCAATGTTGATCGAGCGGAACAGGTTGCTGCCCTTGGTGCCCACATAGGCGACGTCGAGAGAGCTGGTGCGCGTGAGTTGGCGCTGGATGCCGAAGTTCCACATCATGGCGCGGTCCGCCTGGTGGCTCTTGGGAACATAGTAGAGGCTGGCCGCCGGAGAAGGAACCACCGTCGCCGAGTACTGCTGGTTCACAAAGGCAGGCAGTCCGATCTGGCAGGTGGCGGTGTTCTGGGTGCAATTGGGGTTCGGGAGATTTTGCGGAGAACTGAGCGCGGCCCAGGGCGTGTTGGCGGTCTGCTGGTTGAGGACGTACTCTTCGAACCAGGGCCAGTTGCGCTCCAGCGTGCCGCCGGCGGCGCCGTAGTGGTCGGGGAAGTTGGTGATCCCCCAAGCGCCGCGGATAGCGGTCCGCCCGTTGTCGGGTGAATAGGCGAAGCCGATACGCGGGGCGAAATTGCGATAGTTCGTGTCGACGTTGGGAGCGCGATTGCCGGCGGTCGCGATATCCAGCAGTCCCGTGTTGATGTTCAGATTGGACTGGTGGTTGTTCACGTCGTTGTACATCGAAATGAGATCCCAGCGGAGAGCGAGGTTCAGGCTGAGTTTCCTGGTTACTTTAAAATCATCCTGGAAGTAAGCGTCCGCTATGGTCATGCGGGTCTCGGGGGCCGTATTGACGATGTCGCGGCTCAGGCTGGTGGGCAATCCGAGGAGGAAATCCGCCATGCCGGCGCCGCCGGCGGGACCGCTGCAAAGCGAGTTATTGGCGCAACTGGAAGTGTAACTCTGATCGAAGGTATAAGACCCGGCAAGAGAGTGGTCAGGGTTAGTCACCGATGCCTGGAGCCGCCGGTAGTTGCCGCCGAAGCCGAAGGTGTGCCGTCCTTTGACGAGGATGATGTTGTCGACGAAATCGAAGGCATTGGTGAAGCGCACAGCATTGGTGCTGCCGGGAGAACCGGTCTGCACCCAATTGCCGAGGCTCTGGTTGCTGTTGACGGACATCTGCGCGATGCCGGACGTATTCGGGAACGCGGACAAGTTGCCGTTGGGGATACCAAGCGCGGTGTTTTCGTTGGAGCCCAGGTCGTTGCCGAAGTGGAAAGTGTAGAACCGGTTGAAGCCGAAGCGGAATTCATTGAGCGATTTCGGCGAGAACCAGTGGGTGTAGCCGACGACATCGTTGTGGTCGCGCGGGGATGCATTCTCACCTACGTTGAGGAACCGGGTGGGACCGGGAGTGGTGAGATCGTTGCGCTGGTAGGAGACGCGGCCGAACAGGCGGTCCTCACCGTGCGGAACAAAGTCGCCCTTCACGTCGAACTTCTGCTGCGGGTTGGTCGTCGTCAGGTTCTGGCTGAAGTTGTTGGACGGGGCGTTAATGTTCGCCGCGTTGGGAGCGGGCCAGATTGTGTTATCGGCCAGGGCTTTCACCGCCACCGGGTCCCAGCGATTCCTCGGAATCTGGTAGACCGTGCAGGAAGGCGTGGTGGCGGTGCCGGCTCCGGAGCACCCGTAAGTGCCGCCGGCCAAGGTGACCATCTGGAAAGGCGTCGGGTTGGTCCCGGCTCCCGCAGAGGAGCCGGTGAGAGGATCGTAGATCGGCTTGCTGAAAAAGTTCGTCGGGAAGTATCCATTGGCCGCCATCGGGGTGGGGACGGTGTACGTATAGGTGACGCCGTTGTTGAGTTGCAGGCCCTCGTAGCCGGTGAAGAAGAAGATGCGGTTTTTCTTGATCGGCCCGCCGAACGAGCCGCCGTACTGATTGGACAGGTACGGGGGCTTGGCCGCGCCGACTAAGTCGTTGGCCCAGGTATTGGCATTCAGCCAGCGGTTGCGGTAGTACTCGAAGGCCGAGCCGTGGAACTGGTTGGTCCCGGACTTGATCATCGCGTTGACCTGCGCGCCGCCGTAGACGCCGACATCGGCGCTGGAATTATTCCCGGAAACCTTGACTTCGACAATGTCGTCCATGGGCGGCGTGATGGTCTGGAAAGCGTTTTCCAGTTCCATATTGCTGACGCCGTCGAGGGTAAACGTGGTGCCCTGGTAGACGACGCCGTTGACCGCGGCAGTGATGGACCCGTTGGCTCCGATGCCGGTGCCGGATTCCGCCGAGGAGCCGATGCCGGTCTTGACCGCGCCCGGCATGATCTGGACAAGCTGGGAGTATACGCGGCCGAACAGCGGAAGGGAGTTGATCTCACGCGTGCTCAGGTCGTTGCCCATGGAAGAGTTGACGGTATCCACCAGTTGACTGGTGGCATCGACCTGCACGGTTTCCGTACGGGAACCGATCTGGAGAGAAAAATCGAGTGTCGTGACCCCGTTGACGATGACTAAGATGTCCTTGGAGACTGCTGCCTTGAAGCCTGTGGCATTGACGGTAATCGTATATTTGCCCGGCGGGATGTTTGGCACCACATAGTCGCCGCTCTGGCCGGTGGGAACTTCGGCTTGGTAGCCAGTGTCCTGGTTCGCGACGGTGACCGTGGCGCCCGGGATTCCAGCTTGGGTGGGATCCTGTACGGTTCCGGTGATACGTCCGGTGACGCCCTGAGCGTACACGGCACTGGATGCGATCAGTAGCGCGGCACCGACGAGGAAGCTTCTGACGTGGATTTGCTTCATGACCTATCCCCTTTCCTTTGCCCTGATGGGCAGAAGAGTATGGGATCTGTGATGGTCCGTCAAGTGAAAGCTGAGGTAGAAAACTGTTATTAACGTTGGAGTTGGCCAGGAAATACTAACGAGGCTCCGCCTCAGACCGACGAGGTATATTTCCGCCACGGCTGAGCATGCAGCATAATCCGAGAGATGGCTCCGGTCGACAGTGGAGAACTGCAAGCAGTTCTCGCCAACGATTTAGGCCGCCGAAGCGGCAGTCGATCCCGAAGGATCGGAGTCGTACCGGAGCCGAAATGAGCGTATCACGAAGTGTTGCCGAAGTGCTCGCCGACCACGTCACGCTGGAAGTGGAAGGAATCGATCGAATGTACCTGAACGTTTACGTTCCAGGCTTACAACGGGAAGAAGGGGTGGCCTGCTTCTTTCGATTTCACCGGGGCAACCAGTTCGCCTCCAGCGCCTTGATGGATCCGATCAGCAAAACATTCGTTGCCGCTCTGGAGGCGTTCGCGCGACGAGAGAAGATCCCCGTGATAGCGTTCCGCAAAGGTCAACGCAAGGATGACGTGGCGGCCGAGCAGAGAAAGAAGTTCCAGAAGAGCGAAGGGGTGGTCTTCATCGGCAAGGCACAGGAGAAGACGCCGGTGTTTCGAACCGAGCGTCGCCGCAATGAAAAGACCGGCGGCACTTATCCCTGGCTGGTGCGCTCCACCGCCATGGTGAACCAGTTCTATATCTATTGCGTGGACCGAGACTTCGGACCGTTCTTCCTGAAGTTCAGTACCTACTTTCCTTACAACGCCAAGCTCTGCATCAATGGGCATGAGTACGCGAAACGGCAACTGGCGCAGAAAGGAATTGGGTTTGAGGCTCTCGACAATGGCGTTCTGAGATGCGACGATCCCAAGCGGCTGCAAACGATCTGCGATGGGCTGAGCGCGGACAAGATCGACGCCTTGCTGCGGAAGTGGTTGCGATTGCTACCGCACCCCTATGAGGCCAGAGATCGAAAAGCCGGCTATCGGTACCAGATTTCGATTTTGCAGGCGGAATTTTCATTAACCCAGGTGCTGGACCGGCCCGTGACCGGCCGAGTCTTCTTCGAAGAAGTGATCCGCGAAAACCTGGATATCGGCAGACCCAGTCAGGTGCAGTTGATCTTCGACCGCCGCGTGAACAAGACCACGCCCGGGCGCTTCCGGACCCGAGTCATTACGGAGGGGGTTATTCCCTCCCTGCATGTCGACTACAAGAACACTCGAATCAAGCAGTACCACAAAGAGGGGCGCGCGCTCCGCACGGAAACCACGATCAACAACACGCGCGATTTCGGTATAGGCAAGCTACTCAAGAACCTGCCTGCCCTGCGGCAGATCGGCTTTCAAGCCAACCGGCGTCTGCTCGACGTCCAAAAGCTTTCCCACGATTGTTCGATTGGCGAAGATGCCTTCGATCGGATCGTGCGTCCTGCAGAGGTCGATGGCCAAAGGGCTTCGGCCTTGCGGTTCGGCGACAAACGCGTCCAGGCTTTGTTCGCCGTGCTGGTCGTGTTCCGTTTTCAACTTCGGGGATTTACCAATGCCGAAATGCGCGTATTACTGGCGCAACTGCTGGGCTTCGATCCAGCCAACTATCCCGTCGGAAAGCTGACGTATGACCTTCGCCGCCTCCGGCTCCACGGCATCATCGAACGCATTCCGCACAGTCATCGTTATCAACTCACGGCCGATGGACTGCGCATTGCGCTGTTCTTTTCTCGGACCTACGCCCGGCTGCTCCGGCCCAAACTCGCCCAGATCATGCCCGCCGCACCGCCGACTCAGTCCGCATTACGCGTCGCATTCGACCGCCTCGAATCGGAAATCCACGTCTGCTGCGAAAGGGAGCGGCTTGCTGCGTAAACTTGACGCATTCGAATTACATTTTCTTAGACAAGGACTCTAGCGATTGCGAACCATGACGAGCCTGGGGTGAATGGGGACGCCGCCACTGATATCGACCCGGAGCAGGGCTTCAAAATCCGGGAGTTTGCCGTTTTGCGACACGCCGAGCCGGGCATAGAGGTCGGGCAGGAGCTCGGCGCGAGTAACGAAATCCGTGGCGGCCTGGCAACCATATGTGTTCGTGCCGGCTATGATTACCACTTTTCGTCCCGGATGTAAGCTTGGCAGGCGGGCAATCACGGCATAGTCGAAGGCATAAGGCTTGCCGGAACCGTAATAGATCGATTCTTCGCCAGGCGCCGGCTGGAGGTTGACGATGCCGCCGATACCGAAGCGGGGCTCATCAAACGACGATTTGAAGCCGAAGTGCTGGAGCGGCGCCAGTTCGCGAAGGCGGGAATTGGCTTCGGGAGCACCTACGAAGACGACATTGGCATCCTGCGCTTCGTCCCAGGTGAGGAGTTCCGCGCGTTTCAGGCGAGGCGCGTGCCCAACGGCGGAGAACAGGCCGGACAGTTCTGCGACCGCCATGACGGTCCCGGTGCCGGAATAGGTGTCATTGCTTTCGGACGGCGCGTCCACACCCTCGCGGAAATGGCGGAGGCCGGTAGCCGAGGTGCCGGCAAAGCGGTGATTGGAGAACACGATGATCGGCGGCTGGGGAGACTGCAGAAAGGGCTGCCAGAACGTCTCCACCGGCGCCGGAATCCGCGGGGGCCGGACGAAGCTCCAGACGCCCGCGCCGACCCCGATGACTATTGTCGCGGCGGCGAAACCGATCGCAATCCATTTCCGCGGAGAAGCGGGCGGCGTGTCCGGCACTGCCGAGGCGGCCTCGGGGTGGACCTGCGGAATCGTCTCGAGGGAGCGGTGATGCCAGGTGATCTGGTACGAGCCCTTGGGAACCTCGATGAGCAGGTCGTCGGAAAGGCCATCCGACATGTAGTATTCGGCCAGCTTGGCGCGGAGGCGCGTGGTATGAACGCGAACGGCGGAGTCGGTGCGGGGGTCGAAGCCTCCCGGCTTGCCGAGCGCGCCGACCGCGAGGTCATATTCCTTGATGACGGCGCCGGGGCTCTCGATGCTATGGGTGGTCAGGAAAGAGAGGAGGTTTCGCAGAACCTCGGAGCCGCTGAATTCACTGCTTTGGAGGATCTTGTCGACCTGCCTCCGCACGGCAGCGGGAGATGCGGTGCCGTTCTGCCCATGGCTCGGCATTTTAACGTTCGTGAAGCAACGGTTCGCGTTACAGGGTCATGGTACGTTAAAAACCGTTTCACCCGCAACCGAAATGACTTGTGAGGCCGCTGTCCGCCTCAGGCTGGTCCAGCGGGGCGTCGGCGTCTGGGATAGATGGCGCGCACGATGCTCTCCGGCTTCGGGGCGGCGGAGTCGGGACGCTCGGCCAAAGCAATGGCAGCTTCGACGAGCGCTCGAAGGGCTGGACGTTCGAGATCCGCCAAGGCGCGGATCTTCACGTGGCGCGATCGCTTGCCGGTGCCCTCCAGGAGGCCTTCGGGGTCGGGCAGGTTCAGTGCGTCCCAGAATCCCAGGTTGACGCCTTTAGCATAGGCCGCCACGTAGACGAAGGAATCGCTGGGGCGTCCGGTGAAGGAATAGCCTGAGGAGACGGCGCTGTAGGCGTCGTAGATCAGTTCGACGGCGGCGGGGGCTTCCTTGAGAACCAATTCGCGGGCGGCGAGTACCAGCTTAGTAACCTCCCGGCCGTAGGGCTTGAGGAAGGAGAGATGTTCGGGCTTGGGCGGCGGGACGCGGGAGGACTTCATTGTGGACCCAGCCGCAAATTGCGCAGCCGGGTCATGGTTTGCATGATCTCCGGCTCTTCTTTGGCCTCGGCAAGCGGCCCGAGTTGTTCTTTCATGTAGCGCCAATCCAGCCGGCCTTCTTGACGCAGGACGACGCCCTCGGCATCCTGAATGTCCAGCGGACGGGAAGCAAACAGCTTGAGGACTACGAGGTCCTCTGCCGAACAGGTGCGAATATCCAGACCGGGACCGAATGCAAACGTTGACGCCCGGTTCACCACGCACTCTTCGAACGGGAGTGCGCCCAGCGAGACGTCGATTCCCACGCCATCGGCAGACTTGAGCAGTAGAACCCGGTTTCGACGGGCAAAGGCGGCAGCATTTTCAACGCGAGCGGCGTATTGGGCGAGTAGGGCTTCGACGAACGGCTCCTCGCCACCGAAGCCGGTCAGCAGCGTGAGATCGACGTCCAGGGTTACGCGAGGGTTTCCCCATCGCTGGACAGCGATGCCTCCGATGCAGCAAGACCTCCATCCGTTGCCGTCGCAGAAGGCTTGAAGCTGCCTGGCCGTTTCGAACAATTTGATCATCAGGCCAGCTTTGCTAACCAGCGCTGCATTTCAACCAGACCTGAGGACGGGCGCGGCGGGATGGATGCGACGGCTTGATTGAATGCGTCTTCCAGAAGCTCGAGCGCGTGGAGATTATCTACTTGGGCGATTTCGAGGCGCCGGATGGCTTCGAGCTCCGGGGCGGCCTGCTTCCAAGTCAGTGCCCACCGACGCATCAGATCGCGCTCGGTCATAGGTACATTATGGCTCGCTGCGCGCGCTGGCGGGCCTGGAGGCCCGCGTTACGCCACAAACCGGTATCCTACTCCCCGCACCGTGTGGATGTGGCGCGGATTCTGCGGATTCTCCTCGAGTTTCTGGCGTAGCCAGGCGACGTGCACGTCGATGGTCCGCGACGAAACGCCGGGCTGGTATTCCCAGACGCCTTCGAGTAGTTCCTCGCGCGAGACTACGTTGCCGCGGCGCTCGACCAGGTAGCGCAGCAGCTCCAGCTCCTTGGCGGCAAGGGAAACTGGCGCGCCGGCGCGGGTCACCTGGTTGCGCTCGAAGTCGATCGCGATGTCGTCGAACTGGAAGCTGGCCAGCGGCGCGAGTTTGTCGCGCCTGGTTCGGCGCAGCAGGGCTTCGATGCGCGCCAGAAGCTCGGGAGGCTCGAAGGGCTTGGTCATGTAGTCGTCGCCGCCGAGCTTGAGGCCGACCACCCGGTCGGTGAGCTGAGATTTGGCGGTCAGCATGAGGATCGCGACGTCTTTTCCGCGGCGGCGCAGCTCGCGGCAGACGTCGAGACCGTTCATGCGCGGGAGCATGAGGTCGAGCACCACCAGGTCGAATCCGCCGTTCGAGGCTCGATCCAGGCCGACGAGGCCGTCCATGGCCGCCTCGACTTCATAGCCCTCGTTGGTGAGCAGGTCGGAGAGCGTGAGCGAAAGGCCGGGCTCGTCTTCGACCAGCAGGATGCGCGCGTTCATGCCGTGCCTCCATTGGGCAGCGCGGGCAGGCGCACGATGAACTCGGTGCCTGTCGCAGGTTCGCTCATCACGCGGATGGTGCCGCCGTGCGCTTCGACAATTCTCTTCACCAGGTTCAAGCCGAGGCCGGTGCCGTGGACCTGGTCCTGAATAGCGCGCTTGCCGCGGAAGAAGGGATCGAAGACGTGCGCCTGTTCGTCGGCGGGGATGCCGGGGCCGCGGTCGGCAACGCGGATCTCGACTTCGGGGGCGGCCCGGGTGCCGGCGGCCGACGCGGATACACCGATCCAGCCATTGTCTTTGAGGCCGTACTTGGCGGCGTTGCTGAGCAGGTTTCCGAAAGCGTGCTTGAGGGCGGCCGGATCGCCCATGACGGCGGGGAGCCCCGGAGCGATCTTGCTTTCCAGGGTGCCGTGGGCCAGTTCGATCTCGGGCTTGGCAAGCTTGACCGTGTCGCCGATGACGGCCTCGATGGAGAGCGGCTCGGGCTCGCGGATCACTCTGCCGCTGGACGCTCCGGCGTAACGAAGCACCTGCTCGACCATGTCTTTGAGACGGGCGCTCTCCGCCTGAATCAGTTCGCCGTAACGCTCCACCTGCGCGGGATTGGCGGCGGTCTTGCCGCGCAGGTTGTAGGCGGCGGTGTGGATCACGGTAAGAGGCGTGCGCAGCTCATGCGAGACGCCGGCCACGAAATCCATCTGGAGATCGGCCAGGCGCTGCGTGCGGCGGGTGAGGCGCACCAGCGCGCCCGCGGTGGCGATGAGGAGAACCAATACTCCGGCGGTGACGGCCAGATTGCGCATGCGCACGCGGGAGACTGCGGCCTCGAGCGAGCCGGCACGATGGCGGGCGTAGAGAGTCCAGCGGCCGGGCCCGGGAGGCGCTTCCCTGCCCCGTCCGCCGCGTCTCGGCCCGGGCGGCTCCGGTCCTCGCTGCATCAGGAAGAGACCACGGCCCGGTCCGAACAGGATTGCAGGCGGCCCTTCGAGCAGTCCGGTGGCGGCGTCGGCGGTTGCGGCGATATGGCCTGCTGCCGGGTCGGATTGGTAGATCAGGGGCTGCGAACGGCCATTGCCGGTGACTTCCAACTGGTAATCGGCCAGGTCGAGGTCGCGCTGAATCACGGCGGGGAGGACGGTGTCGCGCAGGTAGGCAAGGTTGAGCTCGAACACAAGCCACCCCATCTCGCGCCGGCCGGTGTGCGGGACCGGCTCAGAGAGGATCGGCGTTTCGAAGAGGAGGCCCTCGGACTCCGGCGACATCGGCGGCTGCCCCGGGGTGAGGTGGCTGATCAGACGCGTCTCGAGGCCCTTCCAGCCTTCCGGCCAACCGGCCGAATCGAACGCGCGCTTTTCGAGGTCGAGCATGCGCAGAGAGAGGGCGGCGCCGCCGCGCGGCACGACCACCGCGATGCGATCGAACAGGCGGGTCTGCGGCAGGTTAGCCAGTACACTCCGCTCGAGGGCATCGGGATCGGGTGTAGAGGTAAAAGGCACCATGGCCTTTACCGGGGCGGAGATTTCCGCGTTGAAATCCAGACTCGCGCGGTTGAGGCTGGTTTGCAGACTGCCCCGCAGGCGGTCGCGGAGGGCCCTGTCGACCTCGCCGATCCAGAGGTATTGCAGCACGCCGAGCACGCCGCACAGCACGAACAGCGCGCCCAGGAACAGCCAGGCAGGCATGGCTTTACCGCCCATATCCTAAAGGTACATTTTGCACGTTTCACGCGCCACCGCGTGCCGCGTAAAGCTTTGGTTAAGGACGTTAAGATTGGCCCACGGATAGAGACTTTGCGCGCGGTCCGCACGACTCTAGAATTGTGAAGACCGCAAAGATTCTGGTCGCCATGGCCGCCGCGGCCGGCGCGTTCGCGGCGGAGTATCACGGAACGGTGAAGACCCACGGGCTGCCGCTGCCCGGTGTGACGGTCACAGCGTCGCAGGGCGAGCGCAAGGTGGCGACATCCACCGACGAAAAGGGCACATTCGCTTTCGCCGAACTGGCGGACGGCTTGTGGAACGTCGAGCTGGAGATGACCGGCTTCGAGAAACTCACACAGCAGGTGGGGATCGCACCGGGCGCACCGGCGCCGGAGTGGGAATTGAAGATGATGCAGGAGGCGCCCGCGACGTTCGCGCCGGCTTCGCAGCGGGCGAGGATTCAAACGCCGGCATTGCAGGCGACGCTTCCGCAGGAGGGCGCGATCTCCAACCAGGAGATCGCCGACCTGAATCAGAGCGCGGCCAATTCCTTCCTGGTGCAGGGCAGCATGAGCAGCGCACTCGGGCTCGGGCCGCAGAACGACTGGGGGCCGCGAGGGCTGGATGGGCCGGGCGGTCCCGGCGGCCCCGGCGGTCTCGGAGGGCCGGGCATGGACGGAGCAGGCGGCATGCGCCAGCCCGGCGGACCGGGGGGCGGACCTCCAGGCGGCGGATCGGGCGGACCTCCTCCCGGCGCGATGGCGATGGGCGGCGGCGGACGAGGCGGCGGCATGGGCGGGCCGGGTGGACCGGGTGGCGGAGGACCCGGCGGTGGTCCCGGTGGTCCGGGCGGCCCGGGCGGACCCGATGGTCCGGGCGGTTTCGCGGGCGGACCTCCTCCCGGCTGGATGGGACGGCCGAATGCGATGGCGTTCGGCAACAACCGGCGCAATCCGGCCAACTCTTATATGGCCGGCGCGGACTTCAGCTTGAACAACTCCGTGTGGGATGCACGGACGTACTCGGTGACCGGCGCCGAGGTGGCGAAGCCGTCGTATGCCAATGCTCGCGGAGGCTTGATGTTCGGTGGGCCGCTGGTGATTCCCAAGCTGGTGAGCTCGCAAAAGCATATTCTGTTCACGTTTAACCTGCAGTTCCAGCACAATCGCACGGGCACGGTTTCCGATCCCGTCAACATGCCGACTGCGGCCGAACGCTCGGGCCAGTTCTCCACCGCGATCTACGATCCGCTCACCGGCACGCCGTTTCCGAACAACCAGATTCCGGCGAGCCGTATCAGCGCGACCGCGACGGAGCTGTTGCAGTATTACCCCTACCCCAACCTCACGGGCGCCACGCGCAACTATCAGACCTCGTGGAGTGGGGCGAATAATTCGCACAATTTGAATTCGCGCATCTCCAACGTACGGCTCGGCGGCAAGGACCGGCTGAATTTCAGCTTCGGCTACCAGGGCGGCAATAGCACCACACCCAACCTGTTCCAGTTCGTGGATACGGGATCGAGCCGCGCGCTGAACGCCGGCCTCGGCTGGTCGCACAGCTTCACGTCGCGCGTGACCAACAGCCTGAATTACAACTTCAGCCGCATGCGCCAGCTTTCGACGCCGTACTTCGCCTTCCAGCAAAATGTGGCCGCGGACCTGGGGATCCTGGGCACGTCGCAGAACCCGATGAACTGGGGGCCACCGAGCCTCAACTTCACCAATTACGCCAGCCTGACCGACGGCAACGCCTCGCTGAATCGCAACCAGACCAGCAGCGTGGGAGACAGCCTGATCTGGGTGCGTGGCAAGCAGAACCTGACCTTCGGCGGCGACTACCGGCGGCAGCAGTTCAACCCGTTCTCCGACGCCAATGGGCGCGGCACCTACAGCTTTACCGGCGCCACCACCAGCCAGTACGTGGATGGCGTGGCGCAGACCGGCACGGGCAACGACCTGGCCGACTTCCTGCTGGGGCTGCCCACGTCGAGCGCGATCCGCTACGGGAATCCAGACAAGTATCTCCGCGGCTCGGGGTATGACGTCTTCGTCAACAACGATTGGCGCATCGCCTCGCGGTTCACCGTGATTGCGGGGTTGCGCTGGGATTACGCGTCGCCGGTGACCGAGCTCTACGGACGGCTGGTGAACCTGAGCGTCGCGCCGGGGTTCGGCGCAGTGACGTCGGTGGTGCCGGGGACGGTCAACCCGGACCGCAATAACTTCTCCCCGCGCGTAGGCTTCGCGTGGCGGCCGCTGACCAGGGGATCGCTGGTGGTTCGCGGCGGATACGGGATTTACTACAACACGTCGGTCTACAACCAGGTGGCGAACAATATGGCGCAGCAGCCGCCGTTTGCGGAGTCGCTGAGCGTGACCACCTCGGCCGCGGCCCCGCTCACGCTGCGCACGGGATTTCTGGGCGCCACAAGCGAATCCAACACGAGCACGTTCGCGATCGACCCGAATTACCGCATCGGATATGTGCAGACCTGGAATCTCACCGTGCAGCACGACCTGCCGTTTTCGCTCTTCGCCACGGCAGGCTACCTGGGCACCAAGGGCACGCGGCTCGACCAGCAGTTCATTCCGAACTCGGTGGCGCCCGGAGCCGAGGTGTCGGACCTGCCGAACAACTATATCTACGAGACGTCCGGCGGCAATTCGATCTATCATGCCGCGCAAATCCAATTGAACCGGCGCTTCCACAGCGGGTTCATGACGCGCACGTCGTATCAGTTCTCGAAGTCGATCGACAACGCCGGGACGGGCGGTCGCGGCCAGGCTAATACACCGGTGGCGCAGAACTGGCTGGATCTCTCCGCCGAGCGCGCACTTTCCAGCTTCGATGCGCGGCACAACCTCTCGTTCATGCTCCAGTATTCGACCGGCATGGGAACGTCGGGCGGGACGCTGCTCAACGGATGGAAGGGCGCGCTGCTCAAAGACTGGACCATTGCGACCAACCTGAGCGTTCGCTCGGGGAACCCGTTCACCGCGACGGCGGGCGGCAACCGTTCGCAGGTGAGCGGCACGGCAGTCGCCAACACCGTGCGAGCCGACGCGACGGGCGAATCGATCTCGGCGGACGGCCTGCTGTTCAACACCGCCGCGTTCGCGCTGCCGGCAGCGGGATTGTGGGGCACAGCGGGGCGGAACACGATTCCCGGGCCGACGGTCCTTTCGCTGGATGGGCAGCTCAGCCGGGTATTCCGCTTCGGCGAGCGCCGTAGCGCGGACCTGCAGTTCCAGGCGCAGAACGTGTTGAATCACGTGACCATCACGTCCTGGGGCACGGTGGTCGGGTCTACGACGTACGGACTGGCCAC
>DATJYJ010000046.1:0-47019 GCA_035578025.1 Verrucomicrobiia bacterium | reverse complement strand
AGCGGCTCGCGCCGCTGGATGCGGCAGATCAGGTTGGCGCGCAGCTCGTCCTTCACGGTGCGGCCGGCGAATTTGGTTTCCGGGAATTTGGAACGAAGCGTCCCGAGAGTGCCTGGAAGTTCCGGAGTGGATTTCTGCAAGAGTCCCCCTTCCGATATGTAGCTATCGTATCAGACGATCCGCGTGAGAGCAGGTTTCATTCGATACAATGGGCTTGTGGGTACCCAAACCGAGACCCGTCCGCAGACCGTGCGCGCGCGAATTTCCGAGCTGACCCAGGAAGTGCACCGCGGCTTCATCGCGGAATGGGCAGTCACTATTATCCTGCTGCTGTTCGGCACCACGACCCTGGTGCAGGCGTTCGTCATCCCGAGCGCTTCGATGGTGGGCACGCTGCTCATCGGCGATCACGTGCTGGTGGACAAGCTGATCTACTCGCCGCCGGGCGCCCTGACCAGCCGGCTGCTGCCTTACCGCGATGTGCGGCGGGGCGACATCATCGTCTTCCGGTATCCGCTCATGATCTCGCAGGACTATGTAAAGCGGGCGATCGGCGTGCCGGGAGATCACATCCGGCTGGTGAACCGGCAGCTCATGCTGAACGGCAAGCTGATCGACGAGCCATATGCGGTGCACTCGCAGCCGTACCCGAACAACTACCGCGACAACTTCCCGAGCGGGGCCCACACCGAATCGCTGCGGCCGCGAGCCGCTGAGATGATCGAGAAGTACGTGGTGAACGACGAGCTGGTGGTTCCGCAGGGCTACATCTTCGCCATGGGCGACAACCGCGACGATTCCGACGACAGCCGGTACTGGGGGCTGGTGCCGCGGGAGAATATCGTCGGGACGCCGGTGATCATCTACTGGAGCTTCGACGCGCCGACGGCGGACCTGACGAACGGCAACGTGGGGATCGATCATATTGTGGATGTGGTGGCGCACTTCTTCACGAAGACCCGGTGGTCGCGGACGTTCAAGCTGATTCGGGGATATCCGCTGAAATAGCTCGCGGCGCTAACCCAGCGCCTGGATAAAGCGTTTTGTGATTTCGGCGGACGAAGACCTTGCCCACGTTTCGTTCACCTGCATCGCGAACCACTCGCCCTGGGGATCGGCGGCGCTGACACCGGCGTCGAACAGGCGCATCTTGTACACAGGGGCATTCACACCGAAGACGCGCAGGCGAAAGATGTTGGTCCCGTTCGGAATGCGCTCGAGCGCGAAGTTCGAAGTCTTGGAGAGGGCCTGAATCACAGCCTCGGAGGTCTCCACGCCGGTGCGGAACCGGCGCTCGAAGCCATCGGCGTAGTGCAGCGCCACGGCCGCATAGGGCCACACGTGAGGCATGCCGCCGCCGAACATGCGGCGCGTGTGGTACAGGCCCTCGAGCAGCGACTTGGGTCCAGCCAGGATCGCCCCGCTGCCTGCGTTGAAGTACTTGTAGAGCGAAACGTACACCGTATCGAAGAGCGCCGAGTAGTCCTTCACGGAACGGCCCGTGTAGGCGGATTCGAGGAACAGGCGCGCGCCATCGAGGTGCAAGCCGGCATTGTGCGCGCGCGCCCACGCGGCAATGCGCGTCATCTGGTCGAAGTCGAATCGCTCGCCCTGGCGGCGCCGCACCGGTGTCTCGATCTGGATGGCGCCGATTGGAGTCAACACGCGGCCGGTCTGCGCGTCGTAGGCGGCGGCTTCGACGTCTTCCAGCGTGAACGCGGCTTTGCCGCGCGCCAGCGGCATCAGGGTCAGGGCGCTGAGGGTCTGGGCACAATCGCCGCAATCGTTATAAAGGTGGCTTTCGGCCTGCACGAGGACGCGGCGGCGATTGCCGGCCAGCAGACGCACCGCGAGATGGTTGGCCAGCGTTCCGGTAGGCAGCCAGACGGCGGTCTCCTTGCCGAGCACGGCGGCCATTCGCTGCTCGAGCTTTTCGACGGCGCCGCCGAGGGAGTAACTATCGGGCACAACGGCGTCCGAGTCGGTCAGGTTCACCAGCAGCCGGGCGTACTCGTTTGGAGTGTGCGGGACGCCATCGCCGGTGGCGTAGACGCGATCGTCCACGGTCCCATCGGCCGCGGCCGCCGAGAAAGCCGCCGCCAGCGGCGTACCCAGAAAGCTCCTGCGACGCATCACGAGGCGATGATAGCAAGAAAGAATTCAGAATTCAGAAGTCAGAAGTCACAATCGGGACCTGATGAGCATTTCCGGTGCCGTGTGTCAGGGAGTCGGGGGCTAATCAGCCGTGCCTTTCACGAGGCCGTTTCGCGCCGGCCGGCGGGTCACTTTCGCGGCATCAGATTCCGAAGTTGCGCCAGGGCGACTTCTGTTGGGTTTCAGCCTGCACTCCGGGCCGGCGGCGGGGCGCCTTGCGGCTGCCGGCGCGTTGGGCGTCGGCGAGTGCTTTGGCATCGGCGTAGGCGCGTACATCGGCGGCTGTCAGTTCGTGCTCGCCCTCCCAGCCTCGTTCCAGGTCGGCGGTCAGTTTGTTCCCGGAAAGAAAAGGGCCTTCTTGAATGCCGACACTGTGGTTGCGGAAGACTGCTATGTCCGCTGTCACCGAGACTTGCTTCGTCAGCCGTCCGTCAGTGCGCACGTCGAACCGATACACACGGGAGTTCTGCCTCTGCTCAAATCCGAGATACCGGATCTCCACGAGTTCCCCCTTTACGGGCGATCGAGAATCGCCTCAATCTATGGCTGATGATCTGCTGCGGGGTCAGATGCCGCAGGGTTTTCGGTTGCTTCGGTATCGCGATCTGACTCACTTGCGAGTCCTGCGGCCTTGCGCGCCTTGATTTCCTTGCGTTTGGCGGCCTTATCCCTTTGGCGTTCCAACCGCCGCATTTCTTTTTGGCGCTTCTTGAAGGTCTCCATGGTGTCCTCTTCGCGAGCCGGACTCTGAACGGCGCTGCCGTCGTGGATCGACGGCCGCGGCCTCGAATGGTTGGTTACCAGCGCGGCTCGCGCCGTTGACGAGAGTAACCGCCGCCGTTTCCGCGACCGCCGCCACCCTGGCCCTTGGGACGAGCTTCATTGACGTTCAGAGCGCGGCCTTCGAAATCCGCGCCGTTCAGGCCGGCGATGGCCCGGTCGGCTTCCTCGGTGTTGCTCATTTCGACAAATGCAAAGCCGCGGGAGCGGCCGGTATCACGATCCGTCACCAGATTGACACGATCAACTGTTCCATACCGCTCGAACATGGCACGAACAGAGGAATCGGTAGCGGCAAAATCCAGATTGCCTACGAAAATGTTTTTCACTTCTTACTCTTTCTGTCTTTCAATTGTGCGGGCAGGACGAGGCAGATCAGGACCACCAAGCTCTGGCGGGACTATCAAAAGGCGCTTTAAGTGTAGCACGGATTCAGAGGCCGAAGCCGGCGTGGTGTGCAAGATGACACCAGCGGGACGCCGTCAATCGTCCGCGTTCGCTGGATTGGAGAGTATCGCCTCTATTTCGCACTCGGGCTGTCGTCGGCTTTCAGGTCGCCGAGAGCATATTGAATGCCCGCGAGCATGTGAGCGACAAAGGGGCGCTGGAAGTACACCTTCTCGTCGTGACCGTGGGCCTCGTAAAACACGCGGCCATCGCCGGCGCGCTGAATGTAGCTCAACGCGTAGTCGCCGTCGGTACGCTTGCCTGCCGCCGGCTCTTTGGCCTTGTCTTCCGCGCTCATTTTCGCGTAGTTGACGCTCGTGAGAACGTGAACCCGCTTCCGGCTGAACGAATCCTGCGCAAACGTGTAGGTCTCGTCGACGATTTCGAAGCCGCGGGGCGCGAACATCGCCGTAAGGGGACCGTTCGGATCGTCCACCTTCACCGGGATCAAGGTCGGGTAGCTCCAGTGGAATTTGAAGTATCCGCCGACCATCTGGTTGAATTCGGGCCATGTGCCGTCCGGCGTGGGACCATTGGTGTGGTAACTGTCGGTAGCGGCATGGATTCCGGCCAGACCCTTGCCGCGCCTGACGAAGTCCAGGAGCGCCTGCTTGCGAATGTCCGTGAGCGCCTTGTCATTCGGGTCATCCAGGAATGCGCCGGTCGTATTGTCTAGGAAGATGGCGTCATACTGCTTCAGGTTCTCGGGCGTGATCGCGGCGGCATCGTAGGTAATCGTCGTCATCCAGGCGCCCGTCCTGTCTCCCAGGTACTCGACCATCTTCGCCGCCAGCGGAATGGAAGTGTGAACCCAGCCCACCGCCCGCGCCAGAACCAGCACCCGGCGCAGGCTCTGGGGCGTGGCAACGGGCTTATCCGGCAGCGCGGCCATCATAGCCGAAATGTCGGCCGGATTGGCAAACTGTTTTTGAGGACAACCGCGGCTGAACCCCCCGCTGAATCCTTCCGGCGGGCATGTCGCAGGCCTCGCGGTAGTAGCCGGCTGCTGCGCGAGACCCGCAGAACCGATCCATACAATGGCGACAAGCGTCGCACCGATTCCTATTGTCTTTGGCTTCATGAGTGACGTCTCTCGTTGAAAGATGTGATTATATCCCCATGCTCCGCTCGCCACTGCGCCTGACACGCGGTCGCCGTCCGGCTGGCAACCCCGTCGCCGGGCCCGCTTCGCGGACGCCGCGCTCGGGTTGGCGGAAGCGGACCCATCCGGATTAACATGAGAGTCGGAATCGGTGAACATCACATGTGGTCTCGCATCCTCTCGTTGATTGTGGTGTCGGCCTCTGCTCTTGCGCAGACGCCGACGATCGAGACAAACCAGCAGCTTCTGGTTGAATTGAAGGGAATCCGCACCGCTCTGGAGAAGATCGAGAAGAATCAGCGAGTGCTCGTCGGGCTCGCGAGTCTTCAGCGCGACGAGAACCGGGCCGCGCTCCTGGAAGCCCAGCGCGCTCAGTTGGTTGCCCAAGTCGAGCGGGTGAACCAGGAGTTCTCCAGAGCTTCCGCCGCGGCGCGCGATGAGGAGTCCCACGCGCTGCCGACCGCGATGGAGACCTCTCCTGGCGGCACGGCGCGACTCGTCCAGCCGGCGGGCGCCAGTCCCACCAAGGAACGGGCGGCGGAGCTGGCGCGCCAACTCGAGGAACTGCATCGCAACCTCGAGCCGCTCGAGCAATCGATCCGTGAACTCATGCGTCGCATCGCCGCCGGGGAGAAAGACCTCGAAACCCTCCGCTGAGCCTGGCCGGTCCGCCCTGTCCGGCCGAGAGGAATAACTTCAAAATTCCCAAGAATTGGGGAAACCGGGTCTGATTCGCGAACGACGGGCAACCGGTTGTCCATACCCCAACTGTTTGGGTATTAAAGACATCCGGCGGCTTTCTCCGTCGAGTCCCGCGCTGGCACCAAAGTTGCTCATGCGGCTTGTCCGACGCCGATCGTGACCTGGTTCGAGCGCCAACATCAACCCGCAGAGGACTCGGGTTATCAGTAGGAGGAACGGATCTCATGAGGCCAACGATGCGAATCGCCACCGCGAAGAGTGCTCGCCTGGCAGTCCTGGTGCTCCTCGTCTTCATCGCGACCGCCGCTGCGCAGGTACGCCCGGCGCTTGTGAAGAATACAGACGAACCCGGCCGGCTTCCATATCAGAATATGTTGAGTTTCTCGGGGGGCGACACGTCATGCCCGACGAGCACCTTCTGCATCGTCCAATTCCCGGCGGTGCCCGCTGGCAAACGCCTGGTGGTCGAACAGATTACAATCTTGGCCATCGTTGCGGGGGGAGCGCCCAACTTTCTTGCGTTCGGCGATTTCTTCGTGACCAACGAGGGCAACATAGCGATGGTCACTCCCGCTTTCGTTGCAGGCGGAGGCATTCTCTCATCGACCTTCTATTTTCTCGACCGGCCAGTGAAGGTCTACTACGAGCCGGGCACGACGCCGAAAGTGAAGATCGGTGCGCCAGGAAACTTTTCGCTTCCGTCGAATATGTCTTTGCACGGTTATCTGATCGACGCCACGAATTAGTCCGGCAGGGCGGCACGTCACGTGCCCCGCTCCGCGAGAAAAAATAGGTAACCCAATGAGTCCGGCCGTACCGTACGTTCCGGGCCTGGATCAGGAGTGCGTGCCAGGGGTAGCCCTCCGTCTCGATCGAGGGTCGCGGCGGCCGCCGGCCGCCGTGAACGCCGGCACGGATCTCCAACGAGGGTCGTCTCATGACGACCGTTCCTGCCGGCAAACGGCTGGTGATCGAATACGTCTCGTGGAACTCGTTTACCACGACGGGCGATGAGATCGTCTTTGGTGGACTTCAATCCGGCTCCGGCGGGGTTTTCCTTGCCCAGCTCAAGATCAACCCGACCCACGCGAGCATCAGTTCGGGGTTCAAGCTTCAAGGCGGCTCTCAGGTTCTCAAGCTGTACTTCGAGGCGGGGGAGCAAGTCTGGGTGAACGCTTCCCACATCGGCACGGGAACCGCTCACCTTCAACTGCTGGCCAGCGGCTACTACGTGACGCCGTGGCGCACCCTTCTCGGGCGAATCCCGGCCGGAGCGTCTTGACGAAGCGAGCTTCAGGGCAAGCTGATGTAATAGCCGGTCAGCACGAGCAGACCCCCGGCAGTGAAGGAGTCGGCCGTGCCGAATAGCCCGTAGAAGCCCGAGGGTTGTTCGCCAGAGCCAATAGTGGGGTCTTGCGACCATGCCCCGGAACGTGCCAGGTCGCAATGGCGAGGACGGCCAGTACGATCGGGCCCGCCGGCGCCGGAGAATTGGCTAATTGCCGCCCGGTGCGGTAGCTCCCGTGGGGCCCGGCGATCCGGGCGGCACGCCCGATCCGCTGGTGGCGCCGGAGGGTCCCGAGGCGCCGGTGGGTCCGGGCGACCCGCCCGGCGCGCCCGATCCGCTGGGGCCGGCGGGACTGGTGTCCCCGGTGGGTCCCAAAGCTCCACTCTGATTGCCCGACCGGCTGGAGTCGGAGGGTCCTGTGGGGCCGGCGGACCCCAGCGTTCCGCCCGGCCCGGCGGGGCCGGTCGGTCCGATGGAGTCGGAGGCCATTGCAAGATCCGAATAGGCCGGATGACTCACTCCCGCCTTCGCGTTCACCCTGCGCGGGCGGGCATTATCGGTGTCCGCGGCCACACCGGCGGCAGCCGCCCACGCGGCGAGGGTTACAGCCAACGCCACGGCGATCCTTGTATACACGGGCGCTACCATTCAGCCTCCTTCTACTGCGCGGCGTCCACCGTGTGGCCGGACAGGGTGCAGGTGGTCGAGCTCGACACGAAAATCCTCAGGTTGAGAACCGCACCGGAGTCGAAATAGATTCGGGTAGCGCCGTCCGCCACCAGAACCGTGCCGCTCGTGTTGATGACCGGGACCGAATAGACGATGTTGGCGTGGGTGAGCCCGCCATCGAAGATCCCGGCATAGAGATCGGTCGCGAGAGAGGAGCAGTTCATGTGCTCCAGGGTGAACTTCTTGCCGGCGGGAACGGTGTACACAGGCTCGAAGATGCTGCTGGTTGTGAACTTGCGAATGGTGACGGCCTGGCGCGCCGGGTGGTCCACGTCGCGGACCAAGGCGGCGCGAACCTGGGCCCAGACGGGTTTCACCAGAACACCGCCCAGGATACAGCCGAGGGCCAGTACGGCGGCGAGAACAGGCAGATGCGTCGTTCGGTTCTTCATATAGTCCTCTTTTTGCTGCTCAAGAGCGTGCGGGTAAGGATGGCCCCGAGGCACGTGGCCAATAGAAGCGCGCATGACGGTTCCGGAAGCGGCGCGGCCGACCCCGTCACATGCACGCTGTAGAATAGCGGGTCCGGCCTGCTTGAGTCGAAGTTCACCAGATTGTTGAAGCCGTCTCCGAGGGTGCCGGCGAGCGGGCCGGCGCACAAGCCTGGCGCGCACGGCTCGCTTCCGAACATGGCGATGGCAAGGGTGTAGGTACCAACGCCGAGCGTCAGGTCGAAGCTGAAGTCCCCGGGGGAGAACGGCGCAAACTCGTGATCCAGGTAGATTGCCGAGTCTCCTGTTCCCTGGAAAACCGACAGTACCGCGTCGAAACCGCCCATCCCGAAACCGTTGCTGCTGAACGTCACCGGGCCCGCAGTTGAGATGGTAAAGGGATGTATCGCGATGTTGAATGCGCGGTCAGAGTCGTCCGGCCCAGCGATCGGCGAGGTGTAACTGTTCAGGAATTGATCCCAATAAGTCAGATTGGGATTGCCGGCGGGATCGAGAGTTCCGCTGAACGTGATGTCTGCATGCGCTGGAGATACACTCACTGCCGACAGCAGGAGCGCCTTCGCCAGCATTGTTCCGAGCATGCGGAACCCGGTTCGCATAGGTTAGACGATTATGCCCGGCAACGTTGCCCACCGTAAACCGCATGAAGATGCGAAATAGACGGAGCATTGGGCCGCAACCTGCATGAGCATGCAGGTTCGTCTTCGGAAAACGTAGTGTGATAGGAGATCCTGTGTCGCGCAAGGCAATGGTCCTGTTGTGGCTCTTTTGCCTGGCAGCGCCCGCTGCCGCGGAGCAGCCCGTCGCGCGTCTATTCACCACCGAAGACGGCCTGGCGCGAAACTGGGTGCTGCGAATCCGGCGCGATACCCGCGGGCGGCTCTGGTTCTGCACCGCCGAAGGGTTGTCGGTCTTTGACGGAGAGCGCTTCTTCAATTACACCACCGCCGACGGACTGCCGCACCGCATCGTCGAAGACATCCTCGATGCCGGCGGCGGCGTTTACTTCATCGCCACCCCTTCGGGCCTGTTCCGGTTCCGGCCTCGCGCGGCGCGGACGGCGTCGTTCGAGAGAGTGCCGCTCCTCGGCAGCCCCGAGGGAATCGGAGCGACGGTGCTGCTGCGCCGCAACGACGGCGAAGTCTGGTGCGGCACATCGCACGGACTGTGGCGGCTCGCGACGAGCGGACCGCTCCGGGCCGAACCCGTGCCGGTTGTCGCCGCGGGCGACCCGGACCGGCCCATGGCGTTTCAGGTGAAGGCCCTGGCCGAAGATGGGCGAGGCTCACTTTGGATCGGCACCAGCACAGGGTTGCTCCGCTACCAGTCCGGCGCCGGAATGCGATTCCGCGAAGCCTGCAACACCGGCGCAGTCAGATCGCTTCAGTTAAGTCACGAGGGGGAGCTTTGGGCCGGCTACGCAGGTGGGGTCTCCCGGCTGGATTTGCGGCACGAGCCGCCGCGCGTGACGAACTACTGCTTCGATCCGGCCACCAGGCGCGGCGACGTTCAGTCCATTTATCAGTTTCAGGATGGCGAAATCTGGATGGGCGCGCTGGGCCTGGCGCGCTTCCGGCCGCGGCCCGGTAAGGCTTCCCCCTTTGAGTTCTTCGACGCCAAATCCGTGGTGGGTTTTCAGTACATCTACGATATTGCCGAAGATATCGCGGGAAACCGCTGGCTGGCCCTGCAACGAAGCGGTGTGATGCGGATTCTGCGCCCCGGATTCTCGCAGTTCGCCGAGGGCGACGGCCTGGAGTCTCGCTACGTGCATTCGCTGTTCGAAGCCCCCGATGGCACCTTCTATGCGGTTACCGGAAACCGGCACACGCTGAACCGCTTTGACGGAACCCGGTTTCATGCGGCAGACCTGCGCGTGCCGCCTTCGGTGACCAACTTCGGTTCGGGCGAGCACGCGGTGGCGCTCCAGGACCACGGCGGCGACTGGTGGATCGCAACGGGCATGGGGCTGCTGCGCTACACCAACGTGAGGCGGGTCGAAGACCTGTCGCGCAAGTTGCCCGCCGGCCACTACCACAAGCGCAACGGCCTGCCGGGCGATGAGATCACCAGGCTGTACGAAGACCGGAAGGGCGATATCTGGATCGGCACCACCGGCATCGCGCGCTGGAGCCGCGCCGATTCCAGGCTGGAAGACATGAGCGGCGCGCTCCATCAGGTTTTCGGGCGCCCGGTATCGCTGCAGTCCTTCGCGGAGGACCGCGCGGGCAATATCTGGATGGGCTTGTATCCGGGAGGCTTGGTGCGCTACCGGGACGGACAATGGCGGGCCGTGGCCGAAGGTCTGCCGGCCGGCACGATTGCGAGTTTGCTGGTGGACCGGCATGGCGGGCTGTGGGTTGGATCGAGCTTGGCAGGCCTGGCGCGCATCGATCGTCCGGAGGACGAGGCCCCGCGACTCTCCTTTCCGATCAAAAGAGGGCGGCTGCGCAGCGATCATGTGTTGCAGCTTGCCGAGGATACCCTGGGCCGGATCTACATCGGGGGCGGACGGGGCGTGGATCGCCTCGACCCGGCCACCGATACCGTGATGCATTTCGCGTCCGGGAGCGGCCCGCCCCAGGCGGAGACCCACATTCTCTATCGCGACCGTCACGGGGCAATCTGGTTCGGCTCGGTCAACGGCCTGGCGCGCTACCTTCCGAATCCCGACCCAACGGACGCCCCGCCCGCGCCGGCAATCCATGAAGTGCGCGTTTCCGGCGTGCCGGCACTGGTATCGGGCGTGGGAGAATCGCAGGTCGAGATCGCTGCATTCCCGGCCGCGCGCGGCGTGGTGGAGATCGGATTCGGAACCGTCGATTTCTCGCTGGAGAACCGCGTGCGCTACCGATACCGGCTGCTGCCCGTGGAAACCGCATGGCGGGCGCCCGACACCGGCCGTTCGGTGCGCTACGCGGGTTTGGGGCCGAATGCGTACCGCTTCGAGGTGCAGGCGGTGTCGTCATCCGGCGCGCCGAGCGCCGGCGCGGCGGCGGTATCGTTTCAAGTGCAAGGCCCGTTTTGGAGGACCTGGTGGTTCCTGTTTCTGGCCGGCGCTTCGGTTGCCGGGCTGGTCTATTCGATCTACCTGCTTCGCTTGCGCCACATGCTGGCACTGGAGCGGGTCCGCGCACACCTGGCTGCCGACCTGCATGACGATCTCGGCTCCGGCCTGGCCGAAATCGCGATCCTCACCGAAGTCGCCAATCAGCGTGGTTCGGCCCCCGGGCTGGACCTGATCGCCAGGCGCGCGCGCGAACTGCGCCAGTCCATGAGCGACATCGTGTGGGCCGTGGATCCCGCGGGCGACAGTCTGGAAAGCCTGATCAACCGCTGGCGCCACACAGCCTTTGCCCTATTCGGGGACGATCTTCTGGAATTCACCGGTCCGAAAGGCAGTGTGCCGGCGCACGTGGAGCTGACTTCTTCCCAGCGCCGCGACCTCCTGCTGCTGTTCAAGGAAGCAGTGACCAACGCGGCACGGCATGCATCCGCGCAACAGGTGCGCATCCAGGTGAGCTATGCGCCGGGATGGCTGAAGCTGGAGATTTCCGACGATGGCCGGGGATTTGATCCGGAGCGGGTGCAGGCCGGCAACGGGCTCAAGAGCATCCGCCAGCGGGCGCAAGAACTGCGCGGGAACCTGGCCATCGAATCTCGCGCGAACCGGGGAACGGTGGTGAGCCTGGCGGTTCCCCTCCCCGCCGGCCGCATGAGGGTGTAGCGGATCGGGTCTTGAGTTTTAGAGGAGGTGCCCCATCTTTTCCCGCTTGGTCCGCAGGTAGGCCTGGCGGGTTGCCACCTCGTCGGCAAGCACCGGGATACGCTCGGTGACGCGCACGCCAGCCTTCTCTACCGCGCCTACTTTCTCGGGGTTGTTGGACATCAGGCGTACCGCGTCCAGGTCGAAGTGGCGCAGGATGGCGCCGGGCAGGGAGTAGTCGCGCAGGTCGCTATCGAATCCGAGGCGGTGGTTGGCTTCGACGGTGTCCGCGCCGCGGTCCTGCAGCTCGTAAGCGCGCAGCTTGTTCAGCAGACCGATGCCGCGTCCTTCCTGGTGCTCGTAGATCACGAGGCCGCGCTCCTCGGAGGCGATCGCCTCCAGCGCGATCTCCAGTTGCGCGCGGCAATCGCAGCGCAACGAGTGGAAGACGTCGCCCGTCAGACACTGGGAGTGGATACGCACCAGCGGAGGCACCGGCCCGCCGAGATCGCCCATTTTGAGGACCACGGCTTCTTCGGTGCGGCCTTTCGACTGGCCGGTGAAACCGTAGATCCGGAAATGCCCGAATTCCGTGGGAAAATCGGCTTCAGCCACCTTGATGAGGCGGAACGCAGAGGTCTTGTTCATGCCGGCCTATATTGGGGAACGTACTCCTTTTATTATAATGACAACACGCAAGTGAATGCTGGATAGCCTGTTTCCGCTGCTGGTGAAGCTCGCTGCGATGGCCTCGATCGCCAGCGTGCTGGCGCGATTCAACAGCTTCAAATCCATGCTGATGGGTGAGTCGCGGTCGCTGCGCCAGCGGGTAGTGCTCTCGCTCTGGCTGGCGGCGGCCTTCGGCGCCAGCGTGGCCATACGCGTGTTCAGCGAGAGCCAGAATTATCCGGCGGTGGACCTCGGCCTGGAAGGCAGCATCCTCGGCGGCATTCTGGGCGGCTACGTGACCGGATTGTTCAGCGGGATCCTGATCTCGCTGCCCGCCATGTTCCCGAAGGGCGAGCTGCTGACCATGCCGGTGTTCGCCGCGGTCGGCCTGCTGGGCGGGGTGCTGCGCGATCTGGCGCCCGATCCCGAGGAAATCTGGCGCTTCACGCCGGACCTGTACCTGAACCTCTACCGGTTCTTCAAGGAGCGATACAACCACCGCCGCACGGTATTTCACCTGGAGTTCACGGTGGGCATCGTGGTGGCAGAGCTGGTCCACCAGAAGATGCGCACGTTCTCCTCGTCGAAGCTGATTTTCGTATTGGCGCCGGGGGGAAGCAGCCCGTCCCCGTGGACTCTGGCGGCGATCTGCGCGGCGGGGCTGTTCGCGGTGGCGATTCCGCTCAAGATCTGGAACAACACGCGCAACGAGAAAAAACTCGAAGAGCAGGAGCGCCTGCTGGTGGAGGCTCGCCTGGCGGCGCTCACCAGCCAGATCAATCCGCATTTTCTGTTCAACACTCTGAACTCCGTCAGCTCGCTGATCCGCACCGACCCCAACCAGGCGCGCGTCATGGTGATCCGGCTGAGCAAAGTGCTGCGGCGGCTGCTGCGCAAGCACGAAAACTTCTCTTCGCTGCGCGAGGAGCTCAGTTTCATCGAGGATTACCTGGCGATCGAGACCGTGCGGTTCGGCGAGAAACTGCGCTTCGAGCGCGATGTGGCCGGCGACACTCTGGATATGCTCGTGCCCAGTATGCTGTTGCAGCCGCTGGTGGAGAATTCGATCAAACACGGCTTAAGCCAGAAGGTGGAGGGCGGTACAATTCGTATTCGCACGTTTCGTACGGAAAACAGGCTGCACCTGCTGGTGGAGGACGACGGCGTCGGCATTCCCGAGGAGAAACTGGCCACGCTGTTGGACCGCGGGATCGGCGTAACCAACGTGCATGAGCGCCTGAAGGTGCTTTTCGGCAGCGACTACCGGATGTGGGTAGAGAGCCAGCCGGGCAAAGGCGCGCGCGTCGAAATCGAAGTACCCGAGTTGCAGAGCGCGGTGGCGGTATAGCAGTCCGCCGGGGCGCGCGGCCGGCATGTCCGGCCCACAAGGAGAAGGCTTGAATCGATTGGAAGAAGTGGTCAGTAATTGGCCGGTCACCGGCCTGCCGGCGACCCTGGCGAGCCGTACGCGCAAGGTGTACGACCGGCTGGCGGCGGTCTACCCGATGTCCACGATGCTGTTTCATTCACGGGCGCACCGGCGCGCGCTGGGGGTGAGCCGGCTGGCCGACGGAATGACGGTGCTGGAAGTAGCCACAGGCAGCGGCGAAATGTTCCGCCGCATCGTGCGCGCCAATGCGGGCGGCACGACCGTGGGAATCGACCTCTCGCCGAACATGGCTTCGCGGACGCAGCGGGCCGCGCGGCGCAGATTCCCGGCGTGCCGGACGCACTGCCAGGCGGTGGACGCGCGCCATATGCCGTTCCGCAGCGAGACCTTCGACGCCGTCTTTTGCTGCTACCTGCTGGAGCTGCTTTCGGCCGACGACATCGTGAGCACGCTGGGCGAGTTCCGGCGGGTGCTGCGCGACCGGGGGCATCTGACGCTGGTGCTGATCGGCCAGAACACGGCGATGTTCAATGCGGTGTACCGCGTTTTGGGACGAGTGGCGCCGGCCTTTTGGGGGCGGCAGGTGGAGCAGCGGGTTCCGCAGTTGATCGAGAGCGTGCGGTTCGAGATCGTGGAAGATCACCTGGTTCGCCAGACCTTTTATCCTTCGCGAGTCCTGGTGGCGAGAAAGTAGCGGGGCGGGCCTTCGGCCCGGCACATGCGACACTAATACGGGATGGTTTTTGCTCGCCAAATCGCCGCGGCGGCGATGGGATTGGTCTTCGCCCTCACGGCCCCCGCGCAGGTACTGGGCGGAACTCCCACGGCCGAAGTGCTGCTGGTCACCGAATTCCGCATTCCGATCTCGTACGAGGCGGCGCTGGAAAAGCTCGACGACTATTACCAGGAGCAGATAGGAAAGAAACTGGCAGTGGCGTTTCCCGAAATCGCGCCGCGCGTGCATTACGAGGTGTGGCACGACATGTGGGTCGCATTCGAGCCGGCGGGCGGCCAGGTTCTGGTGACCATGAAGCGCCCGGCCGACAGCATCACCAGCCGCCTGGTGAAGAGCTGGATGCTGGGGATCGCGGGCCGGTTGCAGGCGGAGATTCCCCTGACCTACAAGGAGCAGGCGCCGCTGCGCTCGGCGGGCAGCGATATCTTCGCCACCGCCAAAGACGTGATTTCGATTCTGAAGGGGCAGGCCGGCCTGAAACCGCTGGCGAGCTGGCAGCACACCGGCCTGATCGTGGGAGCCGCGCCGATGATGAGCGTGGTGATGGACTCCGCGGGACTGCACGGCGCGCACCACATCACGGTGACGGCGGAGACGGAGCCCGCCGCGCGCCAGTTGCTGGGGCGGCTGATGCAGGGGGCGCAGAAGCCCTGCATCTGCGCGGCGTATTCGGAGATGGTCGAGCTGGACGCCGAGATTCGCAAGGAGGCACAGAGCCGGAGCGACGTGGTGGGCGCCAATCCCACGGGTATTGTCTACGCGCCGGGCGTGACGCTGCAGCACTATGAAGATCGCGTGCGCGCGGAGCCGGAGATGCAGAAGCGGATTGCGCAGGCGGCCGGCATCTACGTAGTCAAGTACCGCATCGACAAGGCGTACCGCCAGGTGAACCTGAGCTGGACCGAATTGCAGGGCTACTCACGCGAGACCGGCAAGTTCACGGGCGAGCGCGCGGCGGGCCGCACGCAGATCGCCAGCCCGCGCGCGGCCCCGGCCGGCGCGTACCTCAGCGCGCGCACGAAAATGGAGCCCCTTCAACCCGGCGCGTACCGGGTCCGCCTGGAGGGCGATACGGCTGCGGGCCAGCCGTCATTGATCGATGAGCGCGTCTACTGGTTCGACGGCAAGACTTTCGAGGAGCTCTAGAGGACGGCTTGCCCCGCATCACCATTTCCAAAGAGAACTACCTGAAGGCCATCGCCGAAGCGGAGAGCGAGGGCGAGACGGTCAAGAGCGTGACGCTGGCGCGGTGGCTCGGCGTCTCGGCGCCGGCGGTGACGATGGCGATCAAGCGCCTGCGCCGCGATGCGCTGATCGAGGTGGGCTCTGAAGGGCAGATCACGCTGGCCGCGGCGGGGCGGCAGATCGCCGACCGCCTGCTCAACCGGCATCACCTGATCGAGCGCATGTTGACCGAGATTTTCGGGCTGGAGTGGTACAAGGTCCACGAGGAAGCCGAGCAGCTCGAGCACGCCGTGTCCGAGGACTTCGAGCGCAAGCTGATCGAGAAGCTGGGCACAGGCAGCGAATGCCCGCACGGCAACATCGTGGGCATGGATTCTCCCGAGGCGCGGCGCAACCGCGGCCTTCGGCCGCTGGACGAGGTGAAGGCCGGCGAGAGCGTGGCGGTGGTCAGCGTGTTCGAGCGCGACCGCAGGCTGCTGGAGTTTCTGGACAGCAAGGGCATCCGTCCCGGCGTTCGCTGCGTCTTGACCGCCTCGCGGCAGGGCGTCGGCGTCATAGTCAACGCCCGCGCCGTGCGCCTGGAGCGGGCTGTGGCGTCCAAAATCTGGGTGAGCTGAGTCCGGTACCCCAGAATACATTTACACTCGTAATACTCCGGCCGAGCGCGCGCAACTGCACCGACAGTTGCGGCCCACGGCAATAAAATCGCGGCATGCGGATCTCTGTCTGCCTCAGCTTGCTGCTTGTCTCGCCGGTGATCGCCCCGCTTCTCGACGCAGCCACGATCGCCGCGTTTTATCAAACCAATCTGGTATCCGATATTCCCGGCCTGGCCGCGCAAACCGATCCCGGCTTGCTCAACCCATGGGGGGTTTCTTTCACGCCGACCAGTCCTTTCTGGATCTCGGAGAACGGCGCCGGCAACACCACGCTCTACAACGCCGCGGGAGTCAAGCAATCGCTGGTGGTCACCATTCCGAATCCGCTTGGCGGAATGTCCGCGCCCACCGGGCAGGTCTTCAACTTTAGTAACGGCACCGGCGCCTTCAACGGCGATCTCTTCATCTTCGCGACAGAAGACGGCACGATCGCCGGCTGGCGCGGTGCACTGGGCACTACCGCGGAGATTCTGTTGAATAGTACTGGGCAGAGTGCCGTGTACAAGGGACTCGCCATCGCGAGCATCGGCAACAATACCTACCTTTACGCGGCGGATTTCTTTAACGGTCAAATCACCGTCGATCGCAGCGCCGGCGCGCCCCTGCTCACCGGGAACTTTACCGACCCGACCCTGCCGTCCGGCTTCGCTCCGTTCAACGTTCAGGTATTCGGCGCGCAGGTATATGTAACTTACGCGAAGCAGGCGCCCGGCAAACACGACGATCAGCCCGGAGCGGGCAACGGCTTCGTGGACCTATTCGACCTCAACGGGAATTTCATGTCGCGTCTCATCTCCAACGGCCCGCTGAATTCTCCCTGGGGCCTGGCGATTGCACCTGCCGGGTTTGGCAGCCTCAGCGGCGACCTCCTGGTGGGCAACTTCGGCGACGGCCTGATCAATGCCTTCACCCCGGCGGGGAGCTTCATCGGAACGCTCGGCACGCTCAACGGCACGCCGCTGGCCAACGACGGCCTGTGGGCCATTACGTTCGGGAATACGGGCACCGGCTCGCTCTTCCTGACCGCGGGCCTGAACGACGAAGCCGACGGGCTGTTCGCCCGCATCGATCCCGTGCCCGAACCGGCCACATCGGTCGCCCTGGCGCTCGGGCTGATGGTACTTTACATGCGCGCCCGGCGCGCGCTGCGAAAGTAAGACGATCTTACTCGACTTTTGAGTAGTAGTAGGTGTACTTACTGTAGAGCTCGCTGGCGCGGGCGCCGTTGGCCACGATGCCGAGCACGTTGTTCTCGCACAGCGACTGCATGGCGCGGGTGACGTTGTCAAAAGTGGTGGAACCGATTTTGACCACCAGGATGGTGCCGTCGGCCATCGTGGCCAGTAGGTTGGCGTCGGCCGAGAACAACAGCGGCGGCGTATCGAAGATGGCCCAGTTGAAACTGCGCGGCAGTTCCTCGAACAAGAGCTTCGCCTGGCGCATGTTGAGAAGCTCGAGCGGGTTCTTCACGGGCGAGCCGGCGGGCAGCAGGTAGAGGTTCATGCCCTCGATGCGGCGGATGGCCTGCGCGAACGTGCACTGGCCGGTGAGATAGTCGCTGAGCCCGGGCGAGCGATCGATCTGGAACAGGTTGTGGATGATCGGCCGCCGCAGGTCGAAATCGCCGAGCAGCACCGAGCTTTCCGCAAGGTGGGATTGCGCCAGCGCGAGATTGACCGCGGTGAACGTCTTACCTTCCGCGGGCGAGGGGCTGGTGATCACAACCGTGTGCAGGGGCTGGAGCGTCTGCAGGTGGTTCAGACGGGTGCGGAGCGTGCGGAACTCTTCGGCCGGGGTTTCGTGGGAGTTGTTGAGGTCGAGCAGGTGCGATTCCGGCGCGGGGGCGAACGGGACCGCCATCACCTCCGACAGCAGGCCGGGATGAATGTTGAGGCGCATCGGGGCGGACTGGGCCGACTGCCCGTTGTGCGCCCCGTCGGCCGCGGAAAACTCCGGGTTGGCCGTGCCATCGGGGGTTACCGGAACCTCGTCGGACGGCAACAGCCCGCCCATCTCGGCCCGGCGCAATGCATCGTGTACTCGACTCATGATTTCTCCTGGGGAACGTCCGGCGCGGGTCCTCGCTAAGCCGCGTGCCCGAAATAGTAGTAGTAAGCCGCACCGCTCATGGCGATCGACCCGATGATCACCGCGCTCGACCACGCGAGCCACAGCAGGCGCCGCTTGCGCCGCACCAGCAGAGCGTTCTCGAGCAGAGGAATGCTGCTCAGCACCGGCAGGTTCGTATAGGCGCGCACGTCCTTCAGGTTCTTGAGAGAGGTATTCTTCATCTCCTTGGCGCCGGCCAGGACGATGCCGATCATCAGTCCGATGCCGGTGCCGACAGCCGCAATCTGCGGCCGGTTGGGCTCGGAGGGCGCCACCGGATCGCTGGCCGGGTCGAGCACCTCGAGCGTTTCGCCTGCCTTGTGATCTTCGAGGTCCTTGGCGGTTTCGGAAACCTCGTGGCGCTTGGACATGTCCTCGTAGGCCGACTTGGCCAGGCCATAGTCGCGCATGAGGGATGCGTACTGCTGTTCGAGCTGCGGGCTGCTTTCAATCCGCGCCTGGTACTGCGCGATCACGCGATTGAGCTCCTGCACCTGTTTGAGCTTTTCGTCCTGGCTCAGGTTGACGCCCTGGATGTTGGTCTTGATCACGGCGATGGAGCCTTCCAGGTCCTTCACCATTTTGTAGTTGGCGGGGTTGATGCGGCGCTGGACGGTGGGCTGATTGCCGCTGGCCGCGGCCGCCTGGCGCTCGAGGTCGATCTTTTCTTCGTCCTGCAGCTCCTTCTCGAGGGTCGCCAGACGCGCCTTGGCCGCCTTCACCGCGGGCGCCGCCTCGGTATACATCTCCTGCAGCGCGGCGAGTTGCGACTTCATGTCCATGATGCGTTGGTTGAGCTGATCCAGCTTGGAATTGCGCACCGCGGCCGCACCGCCGGTCACGACCGATTCCTCGGCGATCGAATTGTAGTAATTCAATTGGCTGGTCTGATTCTGGATCTGGGTTTCGAGCTGCAGCTTCTCCTGCTGCAGGCGGGCCATGGCCTCGTTGGCGTTGCCGAGCTGCATCTGCAAGGACTGGAGCTGAGCCACGTTGGCCTGAAACTGCTCGGGCAGTTTCCCCATGTTCTCGGCTTTGAACCTGGTGATCTGCGCCTCGTAGCTGTCCATCTTCTCCTTGGCCTGCCGCAGCTCGTCGGTGAGGAAGGTGGAAGTCGCCTGGAGCGAGTTTTTCTGAACGGTGGCATTGGCTTCCATGAACCTCGCGACGAGCTCGCGGACGACGGCCTGGGCTTTGAAGCGGTCGATATACGCGAAGGAGATGGTAAACGCGCTGGCCACCCGTCCCTGGCCTCCGGAGACGTCGACCGCCTGGATCTTGATGGCCTTGTTACGCATGTCCTGGATGACATCCTCCAGCGGATAGCGCTGCCTCTCTTTGCGATACAGGTCGAGCGCGGGACGCTGGATCAGCTCGGCGAGGCTGTTGCGGCTCAGGATCTCCTGCTGCATCTGGGAGAGGCGCTGCGCCATCTGCATGTTGAGCACGGTGGGCATCAGGCGCTCGGAAATCTGCGGCGGCGTGATGCGCATGACAGCGGTGGAAACGAAGGTGTCGGGCCACATAAAGGCCACCACGACGGCAACGACCAGGCCGCCGAACATGGGCCCGATCAGCCAGGACCGGTATCGGCGCAGCATGTCGATGTAATCTTCGACGTCCGGCGGCCGCCTGGATACGGTCACATAATTCTGTGCGGTTGCCATAGAAAACTTAGTCCCTCCGTAAACACCGGGCTGGTTTGGCCGCCGGAGTCAACGCACGACGATGATATCTCCCGGTTTCAGGTAGATATTCTGCTCGAGGTGTTTACCTTTGATGACGTCCTTGTAGTTGAAGTGCAGGCGCTGTGTCGCGCCGGCCTCTTCGCGGATGACGACGATATCTTTGGTTTTGGCGAAATCGCGGAAGCCGCCGGCATTTACCAGGGCCTCCAGAATCTTGGTGGGAACCACCAGCTTGTACTCGCCCGGACGATTGACTTCACCCTGTATGAAGAAACGCTTGCTATTGATGGATAAAACCGAAACCGTCACGTCGGGATCGAGGACATACTTCTTGATCTTCTCTTTGAGTGACTCGGTCAACTCCTCCGGGGTAAGCCCGGCGGCTTCCACCTCGCCAATCAGGTTCACGGTGATCCTGCCGTCCGGACGGATCAGGTGCGTGCCGTTGAACTCCTGGCTGTTGTTCACCATGACACCGATCTGGTCTTCTGCGCCCAGCACGTAACTCTTATCGTCTACCGCGGCGTTGGCCTTCCTGGGAGAACCGGCCTTGGGAGCCGCCATTCGCGCCGGGTCGGTCTTGGGAGTGCCGGCCGCTGCCGAGTCGATGGCCCGGGCTTCCTTCCCATCCTTGGAGTCCGCAACCTGGCCCTCCGCCGCCTTGGGCGCAGGCTTTCCCGAGGGAGGCTTCGGTGCGTCCTGCGGACCGGCCCCCAAATGGGCAACCAGGATCGCGAACAAAGCCCAGGATAAACGCGTTCTCATGAGGACCTCAGAGAGCCAGTATGGATGACGCAAGACGGTGTCGACGAATCCGGGATTTCCCCGATGGAAGCCATCGCAGTGCCGACCAGAATGGCCAACTATTTTGCTAGTATACCCCATTTAACGCTTCAGTCATTGCAGTTCTAGGACTATAACCGGCTATAGCAGGCCTGTCCGGGGCGGTGGCACACACGTGGTTTCGCGATGTAGCAAAAGGAGAACCGGCTGGGACACCCAGATACACTTCCGCGTAGTGTAATCTCCCAAATTGCGGAGGGCGATCCTTGGAACCATTGGAAGTGACAGATAAATCGGCTATTCTGGATGTGAAGCGGCCGATTTTCGGGCGGCACTAAACGTGCTGCTGGGCGGAAGGGTTTTTGTCTCGCAGGTACCGCTGCACCGGCGGCTGATATGTTTCAGGAACTCAAGTTCCAGCTCTCTACCGCGATCCTCACGATTCTTACGCTCGCGGCCGGTGTTTCCGCGTTTATTAACTTTCAGCAGCAGTATAAATTCCGGCTCCCCGAGGACAGCGTGGTATGGGTCGACCGGGGCGGCAAAGTCGAAGCGCTCTACGTCCGCGACGGCGGTCCCGCCGCCAATGCGGGAATCCACGTGGGGGACCGGCTGCTGGAAATCGAGAACGTGCCCATCGAGAAGGCCACCGACGTGGCCAAGGTTCTGGTGGCCATCCGTTCCTGGAACAAAGCCAAATACCACCTGGAAAGCCGCGGCGTCGAACTGGACGCGACGGTAATCGTGGGCGAGCAGCCGCTGGATCGGGCCGTGATTTACCAGTACATGGTGGGGTCTGCCTACCTGGTGATCGGGCTGTTCGTGTATTTCCGCCGCGGCAGCGCCCATAAGGCCCGCCATTTCTATATTTTCTGCCTGGCTTCGTTCGTCTCGCTGTGTTTCCATTACACCGGCCAGTTCAATAATTTCGACAAAGTCATTTATTTCGGCAACCTGGTGGCGGGCCTGCTGGCTCCCACCATGTTCCTGCACTTCTGCCTCACCTTCCCCGAGTCCCGGCCGTGGATTCACGGACGTCTCCGGCAGGCCCTTCTGTACGTGCCCGCGGCGATGCTGCTGGTGCTGTTCCTGGCGTTCTCGTCGGGCACGATGTCGATCGCGGTACCGCTGGTGGAGCTGCGCTGGATGCTCGACCGCGGCTGGATGGTGCTCTGGACCCTGCCTTACCTGGCCGGCGGAGCGGCGCTCAACTTCGAATACCGGCGCACCGACGACACGATCACCCGGCAGCAACTCAAATGGCTGCGCAACGGCGCGTTTTGCGGCATCCTGCCATTCGCCCTGTTCTACGTGGCGCCCTACGCGCTCGGCGCCGTTCCCAACGGCTACATGAAGATGAGCGTTCTGAGCGTGGGCATCATTCCGCTCACGCTGGCGTACGCGATCGTGCGTTACCGGCTGATGGATGTCGATATCATCTTCCGCCGCGGCTATGCCTACACGCTGGCCACGCTGTGCGTGCTGGCCGCCTTCTACGGCGCGGTCTTTTCGCTGGGCAACATCGTCAAACAGTACCTTCCCGGCACCGGCAACACCTTCTCGATGCTGGTGATGCTGGGGGGCGCCTTCCTGTTCCAACCAATCCGGGCCTGGATTCAGGAGCGCCTCGACCGCCATTTCTACAGCGACCGGTACGACTATCGCCGCACGCTGATCGAGTTCGCGCGCGAGCTGACCAGCGAGACCGACCTGGACACCACACTGGCGAGCATCGGGGAGCGATTGCTGCCCACGCTGCAGATCAAGCACCTGGCCTTCCTGGTGGCGAACGAGGGTGAAGCCGGGTTCAAGATCGGCAAGATCATGGGCCCGAATCCGCGCCTGACGGGCGTCGATATGACCCAGCTCGACTTGAGCTTCCTGAACCTGGAGCTTTCCGAGCCGTATCTCTTTTTCGAGCGCACGCGCCACCAGTTGGACGCGGTATCGCGCGCGATGCCTCCTGCGGTGCGCAAGACCATCGCTGATCTGGACCTCACGTATTACCTGCCGTGCAAGGTCCGGGGGCGCACGATCGCCTATATCGGGCTGAGCCGGACGGTGGATGGCGATTACCTGTCGAGCGTCGACCTGGAGCTGATGATCACCCTCGCCGGATACCTGGCGATCGCGATCGAAAACGCGTCGCTGTATCGCTCGCTCGAGAGGAAGGTGGAAGAATACGAACGGCTGAAGGAGTTCAGCGAAAACATCGTGGAGTCGATCAACGTCGGGATTCTGGCCGCCGACCTGGAAGATCGCGTGGAGAGCTGGAACACGCAGATCGAGCGGTTGACGGGCGTGTCCCGCGAGCAGGCCCTGGGAAAGCGGTTGAGCGAGCTGTTCCCGGCGGAGCTGGTGGAGCAGTTCGACCGGGTCCGCGGCGAGACCGGCATCCACAACATCTATAAATTCGAGATCAAGCCACGCGCATCGGCGGCCGGCGTCAACGGCCACACCAACGGCCACGGCACTCCGCCATCGCGGCTGAGCGTGGCCACGCTGAATATCGCCATCACGCCGCTGGTTTCCAAGAACCTGGAGCAGATCGGCCGGCTGATCATCTTGGACGACGTCACCGACCGCGCCGAGCTCGAGCAGCGCCTGGTGCAGGCGGACAAGCTGAGCAGTATCGGACTGCTGGCGGCCGGCGTGGCGCACGAGGTGAACACCCCGCTGGCGGTGATCTCGACCTACGCACAGATGCTGGCCAAGCAGGTGTCGGAGGATTCGCAGAAATCGCTGATCCTCGAAAAGATCGCCAAACAGACGTTCCGCGCCAGTGAGATCGTCAATTCGCTGCTCAACTTCTCTCGCACTTCGAGTACCAGCTTCGGCTCCGTGAACATAAACCGCGTCATCCAGGAAACGCTCAGCCTGCTGGAGCACCAGCTTCAGAAATCGGGCGTGGAGATCAAGACGCACCTGGATTCCGCGCTTCCCGCGATTCACGGAAACGCTGGCAAGCTGCAGCAGGTGTTCCTGAATCTGTTCCTGAACGCGCGCGACGCCATGTCGAACGGGGGGACGCTCGAAGTCAGCTCGCACGGCGACGGCGGCAGCGTGCGCATCGAGGTGTCCGACACCGGGCATGGCATCGCACCGGAAAACCTCCACCGCATCTACGATCCCTTCTTCACCACCAAGGGCGCCAAGAAGGGCACGGGACTCGGCCTCAGCGTGACGTACGGTATCATTCAAGAGCATGGTGGCTCCATCGAAGTTTTCAACCGGCGCGGCGGCGGCGCCACGTTCCGGGTGGAGCTTCCGGCCGCCGTGCCCGGCTCGGTAAGGAAACCGGTGAACGCCGCTTGAAATGACGGTTCCCAGCACGATACCCCAGACAGCCAAATCCAAGGGCCGCGTTCTCGTCATCGACGACGAGAGCGACATTCGCGAAGGCCTGGAACTCCTCCTGACCAGCGAGGGTTACGACGTCGATCTCGCGCAGAACGGGACAGAGGGACTCCAGAAGCTCGCCTCGGTTGCGTATGACCTGGCGCTGCTCGACCTGATGATGCCCGACAAGAGCGGCATGGAGGTGCTCGAAGAGGTTCGCAGGCACGACCGCGAGACGCCGATCTTCATGATCACCGCCTACGGCAGCGTGGAAGCCGCGGTGAGCGCGCTGAAGCTCGGCGCCAACGACTATTTTTCCAAACCCTGGGACAACGAAAAGCTGGTCATCGAGATCGGCCGCATGATCGCCGGGCGGCGGCTGGAGTACGAGAACACCCACCTCAAGCGCGCGCTGGTGGAGCGCTACAGCTTCCCCAACATCATCGGCCGCAGCGAAGGCATGGTGCGTCTGCTGGACCTGGTGGGACAGGTGGCCAGCAGCCGCTCGACGATTCTGATCACGGGCGAGACAGGCACCGGAAAAGAGCTGGTGGCCAAAGCCATCCACGCCAATTCGCCGCGCGCCGGCCAGATGTTCGTGCCGGTGAACAGCGGCTCGCTGCCGCCCGACCTGTTGGAATCGACGCTCTTCGGCCACGTCAAAGGCGCATTCACCAGCGCGGTGCAGAGCAAGAAGGGCTACTTCGAGGTGGCCGACAAGGGCACGATTTTCTTCGACGAGATCGGCACGCTGGGGCCGGAGACGCAGATCAAGATGCTGCGCGTGATCCAGGAGAAGGAATTCATTCCGCTGGGGGCGACCGACCCCATCAAAGTCGATGTGCGGATCGTGGCGGCGACCAACGCCGATCTGGCGCAACTGGTGAAGGAAGGCAAATTCCGCGAGGACCTGTATTACCGGCTCAACGTCATCAATATCTCCCTGCCTCCGCTGCGCGACCGCAAGGAAGACATTCCGCTGCTGGTGGAGCACTTCTTCGATTACTACTGCCGCGAGAACGGCAAGTTTCTGGACGGGCGCGGCAAGAGCGTCCTCCATTTCGACGCCGATGCCATGCAGATTCTCAAAGAGCACAACTGGCCCGGCAACGTCCGTGAGCTGGAGAACGTGTGCGAGCGAGCGGTAGTGCTGGCGTCCGGCCCGGCGGTGCCGGTGCACGTTCTGCCCGACGCGCTGCTGCAGGCCAACGGCATCCGCCTGAATCGCGGCGACGGGATTCCGCTGCCGGACGACGCGTCGCTGTTCGAGATCGTCAACGATTTCGAGCGTCGGGTGATTCACGAGCGCCTGGAGAAGTGCAACTGGAGTCAGACGGAAGCGGCGGAGAGCCTGCACGTGCCCCTCTCGACGCTGAATCAGAAGATTAAGCGGCTGGACATCAAGATCAGGAAGAAGGGCGAGGCGTAGCGCAAATCGTCGGCGTCATCTATCCCCCTAATCTCGTGACCAGGGGCGAGAGCGCGGACCACAACAATCGATCGTGCGCGCCACCTACCGCGCGCACCAGCCGCCGTCGATCAGGATGTCGGTGCCGGTGATGAAACCGGCGTCGTCGGAGCAGAGATACACCGCCAGCGCGCCGATCTCTTCCACCTTGCCCCAACGCCCGACCGGAATGCTCGCCAGGAACTGGGCGTTGGTCTCGGCGTTCTCCATCAGCGGCTTGTTCATCTCCGTGCCGAAAGGGCCGGGGCTGATGCCGTTGACCGTGATCGCGTCCGGAGCCAGCTCCAGCGCCAGGGAACGGGTCATCCCGAGCAGCGCCGTCTTGCTGGCCGAGTAGGCGATGCGCCCGGGCAGCGAGACGTGGGCCATGATCGAAGTCAGGTTCAGAATGCGGCCGTAACCGTGGCCCTTCATCGCCGGTATGAAGGAGCGGCACATCAGGAATGCAGCGGTCACGTTGGTGTCCATGACCAGCCGCCACTCGTCGAGGGTGAACTCCACGGTGGGTTTACGAACGTTGACGCCTGCGTTGTTGATCAGGATGTGCACTTTGCCGAAGCGCGCCAGGATGTCCCGCTCCGCCGCGCGCACGCCGGATTCGCTCGTCACGTCGGCCGGAAATGCCGCCGCCTCTCCTCCGGCGGCGGCGATTTTCGCGGCCACCGATTCCAGCTTCGCGCGGTCGCGCGAAACCAGTGCCACGCGCGCGCCCTCGGCGGCAAGCGCGACGGCCATGGCTTCTCCCAACCCTTTGCTGGCGCCTGTAATCACGGCGTTGCGGCCGGTCAGTTTCTTCGTCATACTCCGGGATGACCTTTCTCCGTGTGATCGAGGATGGCATCGGCCAGCGCCTGGGGATTATCCACGTCGGGAATGGTCAGGCGGCTGGCCTCGCCCGCCGTCTCGATCGAGAGATTGCCGACGCCGAACATGCGCTGCCCGAGGCGCTGGTCGACGCGCACGTCCTGGACCTTCGGAAGCTGAATCGTGCGAGTGGACTTGGAGAAGAAGCCCGACTCGTAGCGCAGGCGGTCGCCGGCGATGGTCACCGTGGTGAACTGGCGGCGGAGGGCGCGCAACAACACCGGGACAAACACCAGGGGCGCGATCCAGGGGAACACTCTGAGCTTTTCGTTATCGCGCCAGTACACCACCCAGACGATTTCGATGGCCACGAACACCAGCGCCGTGGCGATCAGCCGGACCATGATGAACTTCGCGGTGGGCCGGATGGAGAAGTCTTTCATGGTACCTCTTTATCGAAGAGTGTATTGTATCGCGGGCCGCTATCTTTTAGGATGAGCAAACAGGAGGCAGTTCCAATGTTGCGCAGAGTCGTTTCGATCGGGGGCATGATGTTGGCGGCGGCTGCCACGCTGCCGGCGGATTTCACCTACCACGAGACCAGCACGATCACCGGCGGCATGGTCGCCAGCATGATGAAAGTGGCGGGGGTGTTTTCGAAGCAGGCGCGGGAGCCGATCCAGTCGACCATCTCGGTGAAAGGCGATCGCATGGTGCATCGCTCGCAAACTCACGCCAGCGTGATCGATCTTGCGAGCCAGACCATCACCAGCATCGACCTGCAGAAGAAGACCTATAGCGTGATGACGTTCGACGAGATGAAGCAGGCGCTGGAGAACATGCAGCAGCGCATGAAGCAGAACGACCAGGGCCAGATGAACTTCAAGGTGGAGGCCAATGCCACCGGCAAGACGAAGCAGGTGGGCTCGCTGGACTGCAAGGAGATGATCCTCAAGATGACCATGGAAGGGACCGACCAGCAGAGCGGTCAAAAAGGCGCCATGGTGGTCACGACGGATATGTGGATTGCGCCCGCCGCTCCCGGATACCAGGAAGTCCGCGATTTCTACCGCCGCATGGCCGAGAAGCTAAACTGGACGCCCGGCGGCAACATGTTCATGGCCAACCCGGAGGCGGCCAAGGGCATGGCCGAGGTGTACAAAGAGGTCTCCAAGCTGGACGGCATGCCGGTGGAGCAGTTCATCAGCATGGGCGGCGAGGGGCAGCCGGGCGCGGCTCCGCAGCAGAACCAGTCTCAGCAGCAACAGCAGCAGCAGGCGGACAAGCCGTCGATCGGCAACGTGCTCGGCGGGCGATTCGGCCTCGGCCGGAAGAAGAGCTCGACTTCCGATGCGCCACCGCCGTCGGATTCGGGCGCGCAGAACAACCAGGCCGGCGCGGGATCGCTGCTTCAGATGACCACCGAGCTCAGCAGTTTTTCGAACGCGCCGGTGGACGACGCGCAGTTTGCGGTTCCGGCCGGGTTTAAGAAGGTCGAGCCGGATATGAAGCGGGTCAGGTAGTACAAGGGTCGGGAGGGCGGACGGCGAAAAACGGCCGTCCGCCCCAAGACTGCCTATTTCTTTTTTCCCTGGGCCGCAACGGCCTCCATGGCCGCTTTCACTTTCTCGGGATCGCCCAGATAATAGTGTTGGAGCGGCTTCAAATCATCGTCCAGCTCGTAGACCAGCGGCATGCCGGTCGGGATGTTCAGCTCGACAATGTCTTTCTCGCTGATGTTGTCGAGATATTTGACCAGCGCCCGCAGGCTATTGCCGTGGGCGGCGATGATCACGCGCTGGCCGCTCTGAATCGCGGGCGCGATGGTTTCGTGCCAGAGCGGAAGGAACCGTGCCACGGTGTCCTTGAGGCATTCCGTTAGCGGCAGTTCGTCCTTGGTCAGGCCTTGATACCGCGGATCGTGGCCCGGATAGCGCGGGTCGTCCGGAGTCAGCACGGGCGGCGGTATGTCGTAGCTCCGGCGCCAGATCTTCACCTGGTCCTCGCCGAACTTGGCGGCGGTTTCCGCCTTGTTCAATCCCTGCAGAGCGCCGTAGTGGCGCTCGTTGAGGCGCCAGGAGCGGTACACCGGAATCCACATGAGGTCCATCTCGTCGAGCACGGTCCACAGGGTCCGGATGGCGCGCTTGAGCACGCTGGTGTAGGCCACATCGAAGACGTAGCCTTCGCGCTGGAGCACCTGCCCGCCTTCCAGCGCCTCCTGGCGGCCCTTGTCGGAGAGATCCACGTCGGTCCACCCCGTGAAGCGATTTTCCTTGTTCCACGTGCTTTCGCCGTGGCGCACGAGCACCAGCTTCTTCATCGGCTGTAGGCCTTTCTGCCTGGGAATGCCGCTGCACTGCCGAGCTTCTCTTCGATGCGCAGGAGCTGGTTGTACTTGGCAATGCGATCGGTGCGGCTGGCGGAGCCGGTCTTGATCTGGCCCGCATTGGTGGCCACCACGAGATCGGCGATGAACGGATCTTCGGTTTCGCCGGAGCGGTGCGAGACCACCGCGGTGTAACCGGCTTTGGTCGCCATGCGCATGCAATCCAGGGTTTCGGTGACGGTGCCGATCTGGTTCAGCTTGATCAGGATCGAATTGGCGATGCCGGTCTCGATGCCGCGCTGGAAGATGGAGGGGTTGGTGACGAAGATGTCGTCGCCGACGAGCTGGATCTTGCCGCCGAGGGTATCTGTGAGCAGCTTCCAGCCTGGCCAATCTTCTTCGCCCATGCCGTCTTCGATAGAGATGATTGCAGGATACTGCCGTACCCAGTTGGCCCAGTATTCGACCATCTGCTCGCTGGTGCGCTGGCTCTTGTCGGACTTCTTGAAGACATATTTGCCGTCCTGGTAGAACTCGCTGGCCGCCGGGTCGAGGCAGACGCCGATGTTTTCGCCCGGCTTGTAACCGGCCTGCGTGATGGCTTCCAGCACGCTCTCGATGGCCTCCTCGTTGGACTTCAGCATCGGGGCGAACCCGCCCTCGTCGCCGACGGCGGTGGAGTAGCCCTTCTTGGCGAGCACTTTTTTCAAGGTATGAAACACCTCGACGCCCATGCGCAGCGCTTCGCTGAACTTCGGGGCGCCGAAGGGAGCGATCATGAACTCCTGCAGGTCGACGGAATTGTCCGCGTGGGCGCCGCCATTGATGATGTTCATCATGGGAACCGGAAGCGTGCAGGCGCCGGCACCGCCCAGATAGCGGTAGAGCGGCGTACGGTGGGAGACCGCCGCGGCGCGGGCGACCGCCATGGACACGGCCAGAAGCGCATTAGCTCCCAGGCGGCCCTTGTTGGGCGTGCCATCGAGCGCGATCATGGCCTGATCGACTTCCGCCTGGTTGGCGGCATCCTTGCCTTGTAGAGCCTTGGCGATTTCGCCGTTGACGTGACCGGTGGCTTTCGAAGTGCCCTTGCCGAGATAACGGCTCTTGTCGCCATCGCGCAGCTCGACGGCTTCGTGCTCGCCGGTGGAGGCGCCGGACGGGACGGCAGCGCGCCCCATGCTTCCGTCAGACAGATAAACATCCGCTTCCACGGTCGGATTGCCGCGGGAATCGAGGATCTCTCTTCCGATGATCTTTACGATGTTGGTCAAGTAAGTGCTCCTTAAATAAGCCTTCAGCTTTCAGCCTTTAGCTCTCAGCCTTTAGCTCTCAGCTTTATCGGCTTTGACCTCGGCAAGCGAGAAAGCTGAGGGCTGACGCCTGATGCCTGATGTCTTCTTTTCACGCCAGCACGGTAATTCCGCATTCCGTGACGTGGCATCCGCGCTCCCGGTCGGCGCCGGGATCGAACCCGATCAAGCTGGACTCGGGCAGTTTGACGCCGGTGTTGAGAATGGCTCTGCGGACCCGGCTGTTGCGGCCAATCTCCACCTCCGGCATCAGAATCGAATACTCCACTTCGCAGTAACTGTTGACCCGGACTCCCGGGGAAAGGACGCTGTGTAGCACCCGGCCGCCGGAAACGATGCAGCCGGAGCTGACGATAGAGTCGACGGCGACGCCCATGCGCCGGCCTTCCTGTGCAAACACGAACTTGGCCGGAGGCTGCTGCGTGGCCCTGGTGCGGATGGGCCACCGCTTGTCGTAGAGATTGAAGACCGGCGTCACGTCCACCAGGTCCATATTGGCCTCGTAGTAGGCGTCCAGCGTGCCGACGTCGCGCCAGTAGAGCACCCTGTCGGCGTTGATGTCGTGAAAATCGTAGGCCACGGTGCGCGAGCGCCGGATGTAGCCGGGGATCACGTCGCGGCCGAAATCGTGGCTGGAATCGGGGTTCTGCGCATCTTCGTGGAGAGCGCGGAGCAGCACGTCGGTATTGAAGACGTAGAGGCCCATGGAAGCGCTGACCATCGCCGGGTCGAATACCGAGGGCGCGGGCGAATCGTGCCGCGGCTTCTCTTCGAAGCCGGTAACGCGGTAGTCGGGGGCGATCTCGAGGATCCCGAAGCGGTTGGCCAACGACGGCGAGACCCGGATGGTCCCGATCGTGATCTCCGCCTGGTGCGCCCGGTGCCAGGCGATCATTTCGCCGTAATCCATTTTGTAGATGTGATCACTGCCCAGAATCAGGGTGAGATCGGGACCTTCGGCTTCGATGCTCTGGAAATTCTGGAACACGGCATCGGCAGTGCCCTGGTACCAGTCTCCGTGGACCCGTTTCATGGGGGGAATGGCCTCGATGTACTCGCCAAGCTCGGGAGAGAGGATATTCCAGCCGTCGCGGATGTGGCGAATCAGGTCCAGCGATTTGTACTGTGTTAGGATGAGAATGCGCCGCACGTCGGAATTGATGCAGTTGGAAAGCGTGAAGTCGATAATTCGATACGCGCCTCCAAAGGGCACGGCCGGCTTGGCGGTGTCTTTGGTCAGGGGGTAGAGGCGCTCGCCGGCGCCCCCCGCCAGCACGATCGCGAGGACATTCTGCATTCAGCGTAATATCCTGAAAACAAAGGGTGTTCCTGCATTCTGACCGGGAAGCGGGAACACGATTGTAAAAATTGGCTTGACTTTATTATTCAAAAACCTATGATATCAGTACCTTCTGTGTGAAGTGTAGGAATTTAACGGGCGCGCCATCTGGCTACAGGGTGATCCGTGGTCTCGGAAACTCCAAAGCATCGCATGGGAAAATCAGGTCTAGTTGGGAGGTGTATTTCATTTGGCGGAAGTTAAGCTTCAAGAGGGCGAAACGCTAGAGAACGCCCTTCGCCGCTTCAAGCGCAAGGTGCAGCAGGAGGACATCATCAAAGAGGTGAAGCGTCACTCCTTCTACCTGAAGCCGGGCGAGAAGCTCAGGGCCAAGCAGGCGCTGGCCCGCAAACGGAACCGGAAGAAATCACGCCGGGAAATCGAGTAACCCGATAGCGGGGCGCGAGCCCCGCTGTCACAAATCCGACCAATTGTTCAGGTTGACGGGGATATAGGCCATGCCGGAGTTTCAGGATCGAGTCCTCAAATGCGTAGACTGCGGAGCGGAATTCGTTTTCACCGCTGGGGAACAACACTTCTTTCACGATAAGAATTTCAAGAACGAGCCGAAACGCTGCAAGAGCTGCAAGACCAAACGCCAGGGTTCTGGGGGCGGCGGTTTCACCAAGAGCGAGACGACGACTACGTGCTCGCAATGCGGAAGGGAGACCACGGTTCCCTTCAAGCCTACGCAGGGACGGCCGGTGTTTTGCCGGGAATGCTTCCTCTCGCGTAAGGCGCAGGGGGCCTCGGCGGGAGCATAAAGAACCCAGGGAACGGGCGGCGGCGGGATCGTGCTCATCCGCGGTAGCATTTCCAAATGAGCACTCAGATCGCGACCCGCAAGCTTGCCCTCTTGCTGTTATTCACAGGCCCGGCTTTCGCGGCCTCCATCGGCCCCTCCCGCGGTACGCTGGTCATCGTCGGCGGCGGCCAGCTCGGGCCGGAAATCGTCAGCCGCTTCATCGACCTCGCGGGCGGGCTCGATTCGCCCATGGTCTTCATCCCCACCGCCGAAGACGGCGAGCCGAAAATCACCGCGGAGACCACCTTCCTGGCCAAGGCGGGCGTGAAGCACGTCACCGTCCTGCACACGCGCGATCCCAAGGTCGCCGACACCGAGGAGTTCGTGGCGCCGCTGGTCGCGGCGCGCGGCGTCTGGTTCGAGGGCGGGCGGCAATGGCGCATCGCCGATGCCTACCTGAACACGCGCGTCGAGAAGGAACTGTTCCGATTGCTGGAACGCGGCGGCGTGATCGGCGGCAGCTCCGCCGGGGCCACCATCCAGGGATCGTACCTGGTTCGGGGCGCGGTGGAAGGCAACACCGTCATGATGTCGCCCGGGCATGAGCAGGGCCTCGGTTTCCTGCGCAATTCCGCCATCGATCAGCACGTGCTGGCCCGCCACCGCGAGAACGACCTGGACCAGGTGATCGACCGCTTCCCCGCCCTGCTGGGGATCGGGATCGACGAGAGCACCGCGATCGTGGTTCAGGGCGATCAGTTCGAAGTCATCGGCAAGAGCAAGGTGCTGATCCACGATTCCCACTACCAGCCGCAGGCCGACGGCAAGCGCTACTATACACTCTCGGCCGGCGACCGGTTCGATCTCGAACAGCGGCGCAAGATCACCCCCTGAGCGCCGGAAGCGGCATCGAGCACCTGGCACTCACCAGCGGGTAACCTCCGTTGACCGGCGGAAAGGGCCGCGCGAGGAACGTTCCCTGGCTGCTGAATCCGGTCGGCCCGAGTTGCGCGGCCGTGTCGTAGTGATGATCCAGCAGATTGTTGATCTGTACGAAAAGCTGCACGCGCTCCTGGATCTGATATCGCGCTGCCAGGTTGACCACGCTGTACCCGGGAGAGGTTCCCGGGCCGGGATAGTAGACCCCATCGGGCCGGCTATGGTTGTTCTCGCAGACCAGCACCCGCCCGCTTCTCTGGTTCATGCCTGTATATTCCTTTGGCGGGGCTTCTGTTCAGCAGTTTTTCAAATTTTCCATGAACAAGACCGGCTCGCCTGGAATATTCATACGTAAGCCCGCGGAAAGGTAAGGCGATGCTCAGTCAAGATTCGCACGCATCCGACGAGCTTCTGTTAAGCAGGAATTGCAACGTTCGATCGCGGATTTCATCCAGTCCTACCGGCAGGAATTCGATCGCCGATTGCCCCCGGCCGCGGGCCCGCGCGCATTGCTGCAAGCCAGACTTGCCCAGCAGGCCGGACCAGAGCGGAGCGAACCGTGCAACTGGTTCATGAGTTGGCAAAAGCTCCTGCAGACAGCCCCCCTCTGCGTGTTAGGCTTGCTGATCATGGGTTGGATTGGGATGCGGGTTGGATGGCAAAGGCGGGAACCGCTCACCCGCACGGCCAGATTGTACGCGGTCACCGATCACCCTCTGCCGGAGCATAACAGGAGATGAGATTTCGCGATTGGCTGTGTCTGGTTTGTGTGGCCGCGGTATTCGTTGGTTGTTCGAAGGCGCCTGGCGGTCCGGTCCGGAAGGCGGAAAAGGCCGCCGGGGCGATCGCCTATTTCAAGGTGGACCCCGCTACGGCAGGAACCATTTCCGGATCCATTCGGTACGCGGGTCCCAAGCCGCCGCGGAAGGCGATTGACATGAGCGGAGATCCGGCATGTATGGAGGCTCATCAGGGCAAGGCGTATGAGGAATCGCTGGTAGTCGGTCCCAAAGGCGGCTTGGCTAACGCGTTCGTCTACATCAAGAGCGGCCTGGAAGGCAAAACCTTCGAGACTCCATCGGCGCCGGCCAGGATGGACCAGCACGGTTGTTGGTTCAATCCGCGGGTCTTGGGCCTGCAAACCAACCAGCCTCTGCAAATCTCCAACACAGATCCGGTCACCCACAATATTCATCCGTTAGCCCAGTCGAATCGCGAATGGAACCATAGCCAGGGTTCCGGCGATCCACCAATCACCCGCCGATTCCCGAGGCCCGAAGTGATGATTCCGGTAAAATGCAACATCCACAGTTGGATGCGTTGTTTCATCGGCGTGGTGGACCACCCGTATTTCGCGGTTTCGGGCGACGACGGCGCATTCGCGATTCCCAACCTTCCTCCGGGAGATTACGTGCTCGAAGTCTGGCACGAGAAATTGGGCACGCAGCAATCGAAAGTGACCGTCGCCCCATCCGCCCGTCAGCAGGTTGATTTCAAGTTCAAGGGAGAATAATCCGTGCATCGCCACAAGAACGCCATTTTCGCCGTTGGTCTCCTCGCCTTTGGCCTAAGCTGCTCCCGGTCCCCGCAGCAGAGTCAGCAGGCCGAACAGCCGGCTCCCGCGTCGGCATTCCGGATTTATGTGACCAACGAGGTGTCCGGCGATCTGACGATCATCGATTCGGCGACCTACGACGTGGTTGCGACCGTACCGCTCGGCAAGCGCCCTCGCGGCATCCACGCCAGCCCCGACCGCAAGACGATCTACGTGGCTCTCAGCGGATCTCCCATCGCAGGCCCGGATGTGGACGAAAGCACGCTGCCGCCTCCCGACAAGAGTGCGGATGGAATCGGCGTATTCGACCTCGCGCAGAACAAGGTGGTTCGCGTGATCAAGGGCGGCTCCGACCCCGAGAACTTCGACGTCAGCCGCGACGGCACTCAGTTGTACATCTCCAATGAGGACGACTCCGCGGTGAGCGTTGTGGACATCGCCTCCGGCACGGTGGTGAAGTCCGCCAAAGTGGGCGGCCAGCCCGAAGGCGTCAAGACAACGCCCGATGGAAAACTGGTCTACGTCACTTCGGAAGAGACCGGGACAATATCGGTGCTCGATCCCGCGGCCGGGAAGATCCTCAAGACGTTCAAAGTGGGGAACAGGCCGCGCTCTGTGGCTTTCCTCCCCGACGGTTCGAAGGCATACATCAATGCGGAAAACGACGGCAGCGTGGTATTGGTGGATGCCGTTCTGCAGAAGATGATCCAGACCATCCCGCTGGGGAAACCCGGCGTCGTGAAGCCTATGGCGGTATTGCTCTCGCCGGACGCCGCGAAGCTGTACGTCAGCACCGGCCGCGGCCACCAGGTGTTTACCATCGACACCGCTACGAATCAGGTCTCAGGGTCTGTGGAGGTGGGGCCCCGTCCCTGGGGCATAGCGCTGTCGCCCGACGGGAAAACCCTCTACTCGGCGAACGGCCCTTCGAATGACATCTCCGTGGTTGACCTGGCCACCAACACGGTGGTCAAGAAAGTCAAAGCGGGCGGAAGCCCCTGGGGAGTGATTGCGCTGCCGCGTTGAGTTCGGGACGGCTCTCCGCCGGCGGCCGATCGAGCCCCGAAACCTTTCGCCGGAGACGGCGGGCCGCTGCTCGACAGGCTACTGCACGCTCCAATAGCCGGCGCGCGTCCGTACAACGAGCTCCGGGCGGTCCTTCACTTCGATGCGGATGGCGTGATATTGGCCGGGCTCGCTATTCGGCGGCTGGAAGCTGACCAGGTACTGCCGGTGGACTTCGCGGCCGATCGCCTCGACCGCCTGTTCGAGACCGTCCTTGCGCAGAAAGCCCAACGCGCGTCCGCCGGTGGCGTGGGTGAGCTCGCCGGCGGCATCGCCCTGCAGGTCGTGTTTCATTTCGCCGAAGATGCTCAGCAGGCTGCCGGGAGCCATCTCGGGCGGATTGCCGTTGGGCCGCGCGGTGAACGCGGTCAGGAACGGCGAGTAGGTCAGCCAGTAGATCAGGACGTTCTGCCGCTCGGCGGCCTGCACGATTGCGGAGAGCTTCAGCTTGCTCGACCGGTCGTGCTTCTCGGCGATGACCACGAGCACGCGGCGGTTCTCGCTGGGACGCTGCGCGAACTGCCGCATGGCTTCCTGGACGGCGTCGAGAGTCGCCACACCGTTCCCCTGCACACGGATGCCGCGCAGTGCAGCGGCCAGTTTGTCGGGATCGGTAGTGAAATCGCGGCGCAGGCGCACCTCGTCGGTGAAGGTGAAGAGCGCGGTTTCGCCGCGATGCCCCGCGACCACGTAGGCGAAGAGCACGCCCAGTCCGCCGAGCTTGTCGAGGATAGCGGAGGAATTCGCGCTGGCCTGCACCAGCACGATCAGGGAGAGTGGGTTGAAAGCCTCTTCGACCTGTATCGGCCGCGCCACATTGTTGTCGAAGAGGGTCAGGTCGGGCGCCTGTAGGCCGTCCACGAATTTACCTTCGGCGGTGGTGACGGTGGTGGGGGCAATCACCAGGGTGGAAGTCGCTTTGAACTGCGCGCGGCCGCCGGAGACGAACAGGAAAAGCAGGGCGGCGGCGTGCATGGCCGCCATATCGATGCAATTCAATGCCCGTCAGCGGGACTGCCGGGAAGCCTCGGCGCGGAGCCGGCGCTTTCTCGCCCAATCGGGCTTGTTCTCCTGCCGCGCGCGGCCCAGCGCCAGCGCGTCGGCCGGAACGGTATCGGTAATCACGCTGCCGGCCGCGGTGTAGGCTCCCTCGCCGATCTCCAGCGGCGCCACGAGCGTCGAATTGCTGCCGACGAAGGCCCCGGCACCGATGCGCGTCGGGTGTTTCGCTACGCCGTCATAATTGCAGGTGATGGTTCCGGCGCCGATATTGACCTTGTCCCCGATTTGGGAGTCGCCGAGGTAGGCCAGGTGATTGGCCTTGGCGCCCGCGCCCATTCTCGTCTTCTTGAGCTCGACGAAATTGCCGACGTGCGCTCCGGCGGCCACGTGGTTCCCCATCCGCAGGCGCGCATACGGCCCGACGATGGCTCCGCTCTCCACCACCGAATCGTTCACTATGGTGAAGGCGCCCACCTCGACATTTTCTGCGAGCGCGGAATCCTGGACAATGGAGCACGCGCCCACGCGGCAGTTGTCGCCGATGGTGGTGCGGCCCAGGATCTGCGCGAACGGCTCGATGATGGTGTCGATCCCGATCTGGACATCCGCGTCAATCGTGATGGTTTCCGGTTTGATCAGCGTGACGCCGGACACCATCAGGGCGCGCCGTTTGCGCTCACGCAGGATGGCATCGACTTCGGCAAGCTGCGCGCGGTCGTTGATGCCCAGGGCTTCGGCGGCGTCATCGATCTGCATGGCCTCGACGGTGTGCCCGGCGCGCGTCAGGATGGCGGCCATGTCGGTGAGGTAGTATTCGCCGGAAGCAAAATTGGGCTGAATCTCGCCGGCATGCCTCCAGAAGAGGTCCGCCCGGAAACAATAGATGCCCATGTTGGCTTCGCGGATCGCGAGTTGCTCCGGCGTGCCGGCTTTCTGCTCGATGATGTCGATCACGTGCCCGTGCGCGTCGCGGATCACGCGCCCGTAGCCCGTCGGATCTTCCATGATCGCGCTCATCAGGACGCACGCCGCGGCGCCTCCGGTCTCCTGCGCGATCAGCCGTCGCAGGGTTTCCACGCGCAGCAGCGGCGAATCGCCGTACAGCACCATCAGGTAGCCATCGAGGTGCGCCAGCGCCGGCCGTCCGATGGCCACGGCGTGGCCGGTGCCCTTTTGCTCCGCCTGCTCGATGAAGCCGACACCCGGCGTGCCGATGCTGCGCCGGACCTCTTCCGCCTGGTGGCCCACTACCACGAAGATCCGCTCCGGCGGGGTCAGCGCGAGCGCGGTATCCACGACGTGGTGTACCAGGGATTTTCCGCCCACCTGGTGCAGGACTTTGGCGCGGCGGCTTTTCATGCGGGTGCCCAGGCCGGCGGCGAGGATCACGATCGTCACGGGAGGATTCATCAGTTCTATGTTAACCGCCGCCGCTGCGCTTCCTGGGCTAGTTTCACGACCACCGCAGCAGTGGCCGCGGGATCGTGCCGCACCTGATCGGTGAGGGACGCGAGGTTCGCGGACAGCACCTTGAGCCCCAGCTTCTGCAGCTTGTCCAGGTCGATCTCAACGGGCAGGGCGTCCTCGCGCGCGTAGCGTTTTTTCAAGCGGCTGGTGATGGAGCGAACGTTGACCACGGCGTAATCGAGCAGCCCGCGGCCGGCGTGACGGTAGATGGCGCGGACGTGATCGCTGGCGGTGAATTCGGTGGTCTCGCCGGGCTGCCACATGAGGTTGACGAAGTAGGCTTTCACCGCGGGGGACGAGCGGATCGCCTCCGGGATGCCTTCCACCAGCAGGTTGGGGATGACGCTGGTGAAGAGCGAGCCCGGACCGAAGGTAATCACGTCGGCCTGAGCGATGGCGGTGAGCGCGGCGGCGACCGGCGGCGCCTTGCGCGGGCGCAGCCGTACCGAGTTGATGCGCTCGCGGCTGGCGGTGATGTTGGTCTCACCCACCACCTTCGTGCCGCTGGCCAGTTTGGCTTCGAGCGCGACATTGGCACTGGTAGAGGGGTAGATCCGTCCGGCGATGTTGAGCACCTCGCTGGAAACCGTCACGGCGTCCGGAAAATCGCCCATGATCTGGGTCAGGGCCATCAGGAACAGGTTGCCGAACGAATGGCCCTTGAGCCCGCGCCCGCCGGCGAAGCGGTACTGGAACAGGCGGCTGAGCAACGCCGAATCCTCGCTCAAGGCCACCATGCAATTGCGGATGTCGCCCGGCGGCAGCACGTCGAATTCGCGGCGCAGACGGCCGCTGGAACCGCCATCGTCGGTCACGGTCACGATGGCAGTGATGTCGACGGCGGGGGACCCGTCATTGGCCGGCCGGGCGTAGTGCTTCAAGCCCTGGAGGACGCTGGAGAGGCCCGTGCCTCCGCCGATGGCGACAACCCGGAGTGGCGATGGATCTGGCATGTTCGGACCGCGAGGAGTGCCGGCCAAACGCTACTTGCGTTCGGGGAACAGCAACCCGCTGAACGGCGACTGATTGACGAAGGGCGCGAAGTCGGTGTCCTGGCGCGCGGCGATGCGGTTGCGCGGGTCGATTTCGATGGCCCGCCGGAGGCTGTCGTGGGCGGCATTCAGGTCGCCGGAGAGCGCCTGCGCGACTGCAAGCGCGTAGTGGATATGGTCGGAGCCGGGCGAGATCTGGACGCCTTTCTCCAGGTGCGCGCGGGCTTCGGAAAGGTTGCGGGAATTGATGAGGGCAATTCCGTAGTTGTAATAGTCCTCGGCCGAACCGAGGGAGACGGTGGCCTGCTGCAGGCGGCGGTCGCACATGGCGATGTGGAGCTTCGCGCGCTGGGCCACGTCGCGTTCCGGGCCGGCAGCGGCCTGATGGAACAAATCACGCGCTTCCTTCAACTTGCGCGCGTGAAACAGCTTCATGGCCTGCTCGAAAGCAGCCATCTGCCGGGCTGCATCCGGCACCGCGCCGGCGGGCGAGGCTTTGGCTGCCGAATCGGAGGTTCTTGCCGTCTTGGATACAGGGGGCCTGGTCATGCGATTGTCTGCTCTCTTTGACGTGGCAGGGACGGTCTTTTTGTTCACCGGCATGACGGAACGACTGATGTTTCTATCACACCAGACAACAGGGATGCAACCGCCCCTGGCTAAAGTCGCTTTCAGCCGAGTCCTGCCTCCCTTAGGAATTTGGCGGATTCCTCGGGGGGGGTCGGGTTGATGTAAAAGCCCGTGCCCCACTCGAATCCCGCCACCTTGGTGAGCTTGGGTATGATTTCGATGTGCCAATGGTAGTAAGGGAGGGGCTGTTCCTGGACCGGCGAGCTGTGCACAATAAAATTGTACGCCGGGCGCTCCAGCACCTTGTCGATCTTGCGGATAGTGGTCTTGAGCACCCAGGCCAGGTTGGTCAGCGAGGCGGCGTCGGCTTCTTCGTAGTGCGATTCGTGCCGCTTGGGTAGAACCCAGGTCTCGAACGGAAAGCGCGGCGCGTAAGGCGCGAGCACCGTGAAACGGTCGGTCTCGGTCACCAACCGCACGCCCGCCGAGGCTTCCTGGCGGATGATGTCGCAAAAAATGCAGCGCTCCTTGAACTCGTGGAAGAGTTTGGCGGCATCCACTTCTTCTTTTACGCGCTTGGGAATTACCGGCAGGGCGATCAACTGCGAATGCGGGTGTTCCAGCGATGCGCCGGCGGCTTCGCCGAAGTTCCGGAAAAGGATGATGTAGCGGAAGCGCCGGTCTTTTTTTAGGTCGTTGACGCGGTCGCGAAAGGCCCACAGCACTTCTTCGATCAGCTTCTCCGGCAGTTCCCCGAATGTCTTTCTGTGATCGGTGCCTTCGATGATGACTTCGTGCGCGCCGATGCCGTTCATCTTGTCGTACATGCCGTCGCCCTGGCGGTTAAGCTCGCCCTCGATGCCGAGCACGGGGAACTTGTTGGGCACCACACGCACGCGCCACCCCGGCTCGTCGCGGCCTCCGGAATTACGATAGGCGAGCACCTCGGGCGGCGTCTTGTGCTCGTTGCCTTCGTCGAACGGGCAGGTGGACGTGGTCGCTGGCGGAACCGGCTGCCGGATAAAGTCGGTGGGACGTTTGGCTCGATCTGTGGCGATGATCACCCACCGGCCCGTGATCGGGTCCTTACGCAGTTCGGGCAATGAGCAGGCTTCCTCCAGAAGTGGCGGCGGAATTCACAAGTTCTGATTATAGCTTGTGTGGCGGACGGCCGCGCCTCTCAGGCCCGAGGCCGTTCCTTGCGAATAAAGTCCATGTCCTGCCTCGGCTCACCGTCGCATTCGATGGCGATGGTGGTGACCGGGTCGTCCGGCGCCCTCTCGGGCAGGCCCAGCAACTTGACGCGAAACTTGTCTTGCTCGAACTTCACCGGCGCCGCGCTGGCCAGCAGATGCGCCGACTGCACCTTGTTCATCAGGCCGCCGAGGACGACGGTATCGCCCGGCCAGAAGTAGACGTGCATGTAGAGCGTGTTGCCCTTGCGGGTGAAGCCGGCGAAGTTGCTGCGGCGCGGCTGGCAGACCTCGGTATCGTAGATCGACTTGCCGTTCTTCTCCATCCATTTGCCGACCGCGGTCATGATGTGCACCGACTCGTCGGGAATCAAACCGGTGGCTTTGGGGCCGATATTGAGCAGGTAATTGCCGGTGTCGCGGGAGCACGTAATCAGGTTGCGCACGATGGTCTTGGGCGTCTTCCAGTTGTCGTCGGCTCTCTGGTATCCCCAACTGTCGTTCATGGTCATGCAGGATTCCCAGGCGCGCTTTTCGGCCTGGATGCGCTGCTCGGGGGTGGCGAAATCGCCGTCGAGCTTGTTGCGGTTGTTAACGATGATCTGCGGCTGAAGCTCGAACACCATGGCGTTCATCTTTTCCGATTCCCATCCCTTGGCATCCAGAGGCCACGCGACGTCGTACCAGAGGATGTCGATCTTGCCGTAGTTGGTGAGCAGCTCGCGGATCTGGCCGTGGATGTAATCGACGAAGCGGCGGCGGGCAGCCTCGTCGGTGGCGCAGCGCGCGCCGTCGGGATGGTGCCAATCCATGAGCGAGTAGTAGAAGCCGACGCGCAGGCCCTCGGCACGCGCGGCCTCGACGTATTCCTTGACGAGGTCGCGGCCGGGACCCTGTTTGGGCGCGCAGTAGTCCGTGAGCTTGCTGTCGAAGTGGCAGAAGCCTTCGTGGTGCTTGGTGGTCATCACCATGTATTTCTGGCCGGCGGTCTTGGCCAGCTTGGCCCAGTCGCGCGCGGCGTTGGGCCTGGGCTTGAAGCGCTTGGCAATCTGCTCGTATTCGGCGACCGGGATGCCCTCGTTTTCCATCACCCACTCATGGCGGCCGAGGACGCTGTAGAGGCCCCAGTGGATGAACATGCCGAAGCGGGCTTCGTGCCACCATTTCATGCGGGCTTCGCGGTCGGCATCGCCACCCGAGGCGGTTAGACTACGGGTGGCGGCGGTGGCCGCGGCTACCAGATGCAGATAATCTCGTCGCGTCATGGCGAACAGCATATCACTTGGGTTTGTGGGGCTTCAGCCGGTCCGGCCGTCGACAGGCTGAAACCTGCACCACAACGCGCTACAGTAGGTCGGATGGAGGATCACGGATGGCCTTTTGCACATCGTGCGGCGCTCAGGTAAGGGGCGCGTTTTGCGAGAAGTGCGGCACGCCGGCGAGCGCTGCCGCCGGAGGCGCGGCGCCGCCCCAGATGTCGCCCCCTCAGATGGCAGCGCCTCAGATGGCGCCCGCGGGGATGCCGCCGGCAGCCGCGCCGCGGAAAACCAGCCCGATCGTCTGGATCCTGGTCGCGGTAGGGGCAGTCTTCGCACTGATCGTCGTCTGCATCATCGGATTCGGGCTTTACGTGGCGCACCTGGCGCGCAATCCCGGCATCGCGCTGGGCAAGCTGATCACAGCCGCCAATCCCGACGCCGAGGTGATCAACACCGACACGCGCGCCAACACCATCACCATCCGCAACAGAAAGACCGGCGAAGAGGTCACCATGTCGTTCGACGACGTGAAGAACGGCAGGTTCAAAATGAGCGCCATCGGCAAGAACGGCGAAGTGGCCAACGTGGAGATCGGCGGCGGCGCCGGCAAAACCCCCTCCTGGGTTCCCGAATACCCGGGCGCCAGGGCGCAAGGCAATTTCACCGCACGCGGCGACGATGGGACAGGCCGCGGCACCGGCGGCATCGTCACCTTCGAATCCTCGGATGAACCGTCGAAGGTGATGGATTTCTACGAAGACAAGGTGAAGTCCATGGGGATGAAGATCACCTCGACATTCGCCGGGTCCGATGGCGGCGTGCTGATCGCAGCCGACCCGGACGACAAGCGCACGCTCCAGGTGACGGTGGGCAAAGGCTCCAGCGGCGGAAGCACGATCGGGGTGACCTTCGGCGAGAAACGTTGAGCGCTGGTGTCCTGACCGTGGGGCAGCGCTTCAGCCTGCGCGGGACTTCAGTCCCGCCGGCTTGGTTGGCAGGCTCTCCTAGCCGTGGCCCAGGTACATCAGCCAGCCGATGCCGAACAGCGCCAGGAGAAAGCAGGCGAAGGTGTACAGCCCGTAGTGCAGGCGGTCGCGATCGTTGCGCTTGGTGACCACGCCCATCACTACGCTGCTGAAGAGCGCGAACAGGAACGCGGCCTCGAAGTGGGAGAGATTGAGCTTGGGCATCAGTCCTTCCTCCCGGAGGCGATTTCGTAGGCATCCACCATGGCCAGCACGTTGAGCAGGCCGGCCGTCACCAGGAACTTGGTGCCGTAGTCGTGTACGTGGCCCGGCATATCGGGGACGTTGTAGCCGAACCATACGCTGAGCAGGTATAAAATGCCGGAGCAGACGTCGCCGACGAATCCGCCGGTGTTGATCAGGGTGGTCAACAGGTCGCCGCTCTGCGGCTGGAACATGGCGCCCTGCATCATCAACCCGCAGAGAAACATGCTGGTCACCGCGGCAAACAGCAGCGCGCCGCGCCCGTTGCGCTTGAGCAGGAAATGCCCGCCGCCGGGAACGAGCCAGCCCAGAGCTACCGCCGGCGCCCAGGTTCCGACGGGCGGCATGGGCTGCTTCTGTTCTTTTTCCTTAGCCATAGGGACTTTCTTTGAGTGTACCAGGAGCCGCGGGGGCATTGCCTCGCGGGGCTCACCCGGCATACACTGAACGCTTCATGCTGCAAATCACTCACACGGAGATCGCGCCCGGCACCGTGATCGTCAAGCTCGTGGGCAAGGTCATGATGGGGGCGGAGAGCGAGCCGATCGTCAACCTGGTGGACCAGTTCCTGGCGGAGGGCAAGCGCACCATTATCTTCGACATCTCGGAGGTGACCCGCATGGACAGCACCGGCGTGGGACGCTTCATCTACAGCTTCAACAAGGTCACCGGAGCGGGAGGCGAGATGCGGATGGCAGGCGCGGCGGGGCACATCTTCGACATTTTCCACGTCAGCCTGCTGGATACCGTGATCCCCTTCTATCCCAGCCTGGAAGCCGCCCAGACCGCCTGACCGGCTACTTCTTCTGCGCACGAAGGTACTTCTCAATCACAGCTTTTTCGTCCGGGCTCATCGCGGGAGCGGCTTTGCTGAGCATGACCATGAACCAATCCACTTCGTGGGGCTCGTAGGGGTGGCCGATGTTGCCGCCCTTTTTGCCGTTCTGGGGAGGCACGATCGAATTGACGATCAGGGAGCCATCGGAGGCCAGGAAAGCGAAAAAGGGCAGCCCATTATCTCCGCCCACACGCTTGAGCAGTTCGGAGCCGCCGGGGTTGTTGAGCGATGCCTTCTGGTCCCGCTCCTCGACCGTGACGCGGGCCACGACGAAATACTTCCCGATGATCGGCTTGATTTCGGCGGACTCGATAAAACTATCGAGTTTCTTGCACCACCCTCACCACGAGGCGTGAAACGTGAGGAAGATGATCCGATTGCCGGATGCGGCCTGGGCTTTGGCCTCCGCGAGCAGCGCATCGGCGGCGGGCGGGGTCTCCGCGGCCGCCAGGGCCGCGCCAAAAAGCGTGACGGCCAGCAGGGCCTTCATGGATTCATGATAGCGCCGGAACCCAATTCGCGCAGCAGTTCCGGGGTCTTGTAGAGCTTCCGCAGTGCCTCGACGATGCCCTGTGAGGCCACGTGTACCGCTCGCGCCTGCTCGTCGCTGTAGAGGTACGTGAGCGGCAGGCTCTCGATGTTGCCGTCGAAAACGATTCCCACAATCTCGCCCTTCTGGTTCACGGTGGGGCTGCCCGAGTTGCCGCCGGTGATGTCGCACGTGCTGACGAAATCGAACGGGACCACCAGGTCGAGTTGCGATTTGCCGTCCGCCCAGCGCGCGGGCAGGATGTACGGCTCCTCCTTCCCTGCCCTGTGGTACATGCCGCCGAACGTGGTGGCGAACGGCAGGGGAGCTTCGGTCTTGTCGCGATATCCCTTGACCGCGCCGAACGCGATGCGGGGGGTGAACGTGGCATCGGGATATTGGCCGGCGCCGAGCACTTTGAAGCGGTAGTGCGCAATCTTGTCCACGGCGGAGGCTTCCAGGTTCTCGATGGTCTCTTCGTACTTCTTGCGAATCTTGCGCGCGGGCGGATCCAGAAGCTGCGCCAGATGGATCATCGGGTCGCCCGATTTGGCAAACTCGGCCTTGTCCCCGGCCAGGCGTTTGCGCTCGGCGACGCTCTTGAGCCTGGTGCCGCGCACGATGGTCTCGGCCGCCTGCGCCGGCGTGGCGTTCTGCAGGATGGCTTTCACGGGCGCTTCCTTATCGCCGAGAGCCTTGAGCTCTTCCAGGTACTGCGTCAGCAGGACGATCTCGAGGCCGTCGTCGATGGGGGCGGGCGAAAATAGAGCCAGTTCCATCGATTTCCGCCCGCTGTCGCGATACTCGGCGAGCCGCTGATCGTTGGGCTTGGCGCGCTCTTCGTGCCACCGCACCAGCATGCGCGCGATGCGGAACAGGGACGATCCCATGGCGTGCGGCCGCTCCAATACCTCGTACGCCTTCTCATTGGGAGCCCAGGTTTTGTACGCCACCGCGACCTGGTCCCACACCTTGCCGGCTTCCGTGCCCAGGGATGTGTCGGCCTCGACGGCTCTGCGAAGACGGCGGTCGAGGTTCGATTTGCGCGCCATCAGGCGGTCGTCTTTCAGACCGAGGTACTTTCCCGCCGAGGATTTCCAGCTATTCCAGAAGCCGAACAGGGTGCGCTCCGCGGCGCGTCGATTCTCCTCGCTCGTGGCGCTGAATTCGCGGAGAGCGTTGATGCGCGCGTTAAGCCGGGAAATGGTGAAAGGCAATTGCGTGTCGCGATAGAAGTTGAGCTGGGTCGGAGTGGCGAAGCGCGAAGTAGTGCCGGGATTGCCGGCGACGAAGACCAGCTCGTTTTCCTTCACGCCCCCGTCGCTCCAGAGGAGATAGTTGGGCGTGTCCGCCGGCTTGCCGTTCTCGTACGCACGCAGGAAGGCGATGTCGAGATCGTAACGCGGGTATTCGAAGTTGTCGGTATTGCCGCCGAAGAAGGCGATGCCGAACTCCGGCGCGAAGACCAGCCGCAAATCGGTGTACTGCTTGTACCGGTAAAGGTCGTAGCGCTCGCCGGCAAACAGCTTCACCACCTCGCAGTGATTGGCGGTCTTCTGCATGCACTCGGTCTCGATGCGCGCGATGGCGGCGCTACGTTTGGCCGAAGGGTCAGCTTTGACCTTGGCCGTGACTTCTTCGAGGGCGATCAGCACGTTCGCCTCCAGGTCAGGACACGACAGCTCGTCCCGGGCGGCAGCGGCGTAGAAGCCGTTCTTCATGTAGTCGTGCTGCGCGGAGGAGACTTTGCTGATGCAGTCGCTGGCCACGTGGTGGTTGGTGAAAATGAGGCCGTGGGGCGAGACGAAGCTGCCCGAGCCGCCGCCGATGCGCATGCTGGAAAGGCGCAGGTGCTCCAGAAAGGCGTCGCTTACCTCGATGCTGTACTTCTCCTTCACGCGGTCTTTGGGAAAGGCATTGAAGAGCCACATGCCTTCGTCGGCTCCGAGAGGCAGGGCAAGCGTGGCGAGCAGGAGAAGGCGGCGGAGGGCATACTTCAGGTTCACGCCTCGGCTCCGGCCGGGCGGAGATGCAGAGCCTCCAGCAGGCCCTTCCACTTGCGGAGCACCAGCTCCGCCAGGTTCAGCAGCACGGCCAGGGCAAGCAGTCCCGGCCACAGCTCCATGGTGACCGCAATGCTCCTCCCCGACGATTCGAACACCTCGCCGGAACGCACGTTGAAACGGCCGCCGGTAGAGCGCGCGATCTCACGCAGAAGCTCCTGATTGTTTCCGTATTCCTGCATCTCGTCTTCCTGGCGGTAGAAGCCTACCTCGGGAAAAGCGCGCGAATCCGCCAGCGGACGCACGCGGAACAACCCCTGTGCCTGGCCGATGTTCAGCCGTCCGCGATAGTGGCCGATGGTGACCTTGGCCACCTTGAGCGGCTCCTGAAAGTTTTCCGGCCCGATGGCGAAGATATCGGGGATCTTTTCCGGCTCCGGCACGTCGCGCGAAAGCCGGTAG
>DATJYJ010000045.1:0-14116 GCA_035578025.1 Verrucomicrobiia bacterium | reverse complement strand
GGTGCCCGCCAATTTTGGACCCGCCTCAATTTTCTTGCCGTGACGCGTCGCGACCCGTTAGGATTAGGGCGATGATGGTGTATTCCAATCTTCGCGCTGCGATGCGCGCGTCCGTTTGCCTGGCCGCATTGCTGGCCGGATCCGGCTCCGCAGCGCCGGCAGCCGACCGGTCTCAAGCCCAGGCCCAGTTACTCGATCAGGCTGAGTTCCTGTGCGCGAATTGCTTCTTCGGGGCGAGCACCTATTTCTACTGTTTCGCCGCCGACAACCAGGTGCTGATTGGTTATCAGAAGACTCCGGTCTTCAACTGGCAGGACCAGTCGAAGAACTACCTGGCACCGGTCCACCCCGCGTGGACGGCCTGGACCGCATCCGGCCAGACCGTGCCGATCAGCTATGATCGCGAGCACATCTGGGTCGATCGAACGAGTGCCAAACCAGCTGGCGCCGGTTTGGGATCGCATTTGAAGGAATTCGGTTTCTGGATCAGTCGGGGAAATGGGAAACAGGTGAAGCTCACCCGCAGATCCACGGGCGATATGTTCAGCCACAACGCCAGTTGCCGGCAGGCCGGCGTTCCCGCAACGCATTAGCGGGGGCCCTTTCGAGCTATGCGACCCGCTTCCTCCTTCTAGTCCTTCGGATTCGATCACTTGGTAACGTTTCGAGAGAATTGCCGCCGGCGCGAAGGTGTTACCTGCAGGCTCCTGGATCAGTCATTACAAAGTGGAGCCCAGCATTCGAGACGTCTGCCTTGTTGATTGGAGATCCCTGACTTCGCGCTTCAGGGCAAAGGCACCACATGTGGTCTGGATTCTTCGTGTGGTCCGGCCTGATGATGATTTTGTGAATTTGAGGGTTGAATGTAAGGTGGTGGAATGAGCACGGAGATAAAGCCCCCTGAATCTGCGCCGGAAGTGCATGTGCCCAGCCATCACGGACCGGCTCTGCCCGGCCCTGGCAAAGGTAAGAAACGTGGGCTGATCTGGGTCGTCTTCCTGCTGCTGATCGCGGGCGTCGCCGGCTACGCGGTCTGGCGCGCGGGCGATCCGGGCACCGCGCCCAAAACCCAGGGCGGGGGCGGCGGCGGTTTTGGCGGGGGAGGCCGGGGCGGGTCTATGGGTCCCGTTCCGGTCGTAGTCACGAAGATCTCGCGCTCCAGCATCCCCGTGTACCTGAACGGGTTGGGGAACGTGACCCCCTATTACACGGTAACGGTCAAATCCCGGGTCGATGGCCAGTTGATCAAGGTGCATTTCAACGAGGGCGATTTTGTGAAAGAGGGCCAGACCTTGATCGAGATCGACCCGCGTCCCTTCCAGGTGCAACTCGAGATGGCGGAAGCCACGCTGGCGCATGACCAGGCCCTGCTGGCCAATGCCAAAGTGGATCTCGATCGCTACAAGCTGCTGGTAAAGACTGACGCCATCCCGAGCCAGCAACTGGATACGCAGACCGCTCTGGTTGCGCAGTACGAAGCCACCATCAAACAGGATCAGGCCAACATCGATAACGCAAAGCTGCAACTGGTCTACAGCAAGATCACCGCGCCGATTACAGGTGTGCTGGGTCTGCGCCTCGTGGATCCAGGCAACATTGTCCACGCGTCGGACGCAAACGGCATGATTACCATCACCCAGCTCCAGCCCATATCCGTGCTGTTCACGATTCCCGAGGACAGCCTCCCGCAGGTCACGCAGAAGCTGCGAGCGGGTGCGCACCTGCCCGCCGATGCGTACAACCGGGACAATTCCAAGAAGCTGGCATCCGGCACTCTGCTCACCCTCGACAATCAGATCGACGCCACCACCGGGACATCGAAATTGAAGGCGGTTTTCGACAACAAGGACAATACACTCTTCCCGCAGCAGTTCGTCAATGTCCGCCTGCTGGTAGATACGCTGACAAACCAGGCGGTGGTGCCGAACGTGGCGGTGCAGAATGGACAACAAGGGACGTTCGTCTATGTTGTGGACGACGATTCGCGGGTGCATCTGAAGCCGGTTCAGGTTGGCATCACGACGGCAACCGGGACCCAGATTCTCGGAGGCCTCACAGACGGGGACCGGGTGGTCGTGGACGGCACCGACCGGCTGATTGAAGGCGCGACGGTCCGCGTGCGGAAACCCGGCGAGTTGGAGAACCCGCCGGGATACGATGGCGGCGCGGGAGGCGGACGAAAGGGCCGCGGCGGCAGAAAGGGCGGCGGCGAATTCAAGAAAGGCGGCGATAGCGGCAACGCCGGCCGCAATGGAGGCTCAGTCCGGTGAGCCCGTCCCGGATCTTCATTCTCAGGCCCGTAGCAACGTCGCTGATGATGGCCGGGGTGGTGCTCGTCGGCTTCACCGCTTTCCGGCAACTGCCCGTCTCGGCGTTGCCGCAGGTGGATTACCCCACCATCCAGGTCCAGACGTTTTATCCGGGCGCCAGCCCGGAGGTCGTGACGTCATCCATCACGGCTCCGCTCGAAAAACAGTTTGGACAGATGCCCGGGCTGACGCAGATGACTTCCATCAGCTCTTTCACGAGTTCGCTGATCACCTTGCAGTTTTCGCTCAATCTCAGCATCGATATCGCCGAGCAGGAAGTGCAGGCGGCTATCAACGCAGCCTCGACGTTTCTGCCCAACAATCTTCCGTTCCCTCCCATCTACAGCAAGACAAATCCCGCGGACGCGCCGATTCTGACGCTCGCTGTTACGTCTTCAACGGTGCCGCTGCCGAAAGTGGAAGAGCTGGCCGAGACGCGCATGGCGCAGAGAATTTCGCAACTCCCGGGAGTGGGACTGGTGAGTATCAGCGGAGGGCAGCGTCCGGCGGTGCGGGTGCAGGCGAATCCCACCGCGCTGGCATCCTACGGATTAAGCCTGGAGTCCCTGCGCACGGCCCTCAGCAGCGCCAACGTGAACCAGGCGAAGGGGAATTTCGATGGGCCGGAACAGGCCTGGACCATAAACGATAACGATCAGCTTCAGTCGGGCGACCAGTACCGCCCGATTATCATCGCATACCGCAATGGGGCTCCGGTGCGGGTGCGGGATGTCGCCATGGTCATCGACGGAGCGGAGAACAACAGGCTCGCCGCGTGGGTGAATACCGATCCGGCAATCGTTCTCAACATTCAGCGGCAGCCCGGAACCAATATTATCAGCGTGGTGGATACCGTACAGGCGCTTCTCCCACAGATCGAAGCGTCTTTGCCGGAGGGCATCAAGGTGCGGGTCATCACCGACCGCACCACTACCATCCGGGCATCGGTAAGAGACGTCGAGTTCGAATTGCTGCTGACAACCGGTCTGGTTGTGCTGGTCATCTTCCTTTTCCTGCGCAGCCCTTCGGCCACGATCATCCCCGGCGTCGCTGTGCCGCTTTCCCTGATCGGCACGTTTGCCGTCATGTACCTGTTGGGGTACAGCCTGGATAACCTCTCGCTGATGGCGCTGACTATTTCCACTGGTTTTGTGGTGGACGACGCGATCGTGATGATCGAAAACATCTCGCGCTACATCGAGAAGGGCGATTCGGCGATGAATGCCGCCCTCACGGGATCGGCCGAGATCGGATTCACCATCGTGTCCCTGACCGTCTCGCTGATCGCCGTGCTCATTCCCCTGCTGTTCATGGCGGATATTGTCGGCCGCCTGTTCCGCGAATTCGCGGTGACTCTCGCGGTCACCATCATATTCTCGGCGTTCGTCTCGCTGACGCTGACGCCGATGATGTCGGCCCGCATTTTGCGGCACAAGCCGGAAGCGGAACAGGGCAAGTTGTACCGTTGGTCGGAGTGGTGCTTCACGAAGACGATCGAAGGGTATGGCGCGATGCTGAGGGTGGTTTTGCGGCACCAGTTTGCGACGCTGGTAGTGGCTATCGGCACGCTCGGCCTCACGGTTTACCTTTACCAGGTCGTTCCCAAGGGCTTCTTCCCGGTGCAGGACACCGGCGCGATTCTGGGCATTTCGCAGGCGCCCGAGACAGTATCGTTTCCGGCGATGGCCAAGCGCCAGCAGGAGCTGGTGAAAGTCATCCGCCAGGATCCCGCGGTGGAAAATCTGACCTCGTTCATCGGCGCCGATGGCGTGAACACGACCATGAACAGCGGCCGCATCCAGATCACGCTGAAGCCGCTCGAAGAGCGCCTGGGCACCTCCGCTACGGACGTGATCCGGCGGCTGTCGCCGAAACTGGAACAGGTCACCGGCATCCAGCTTTTCATGCAGCCCATCCAGGACCTGACGGTAGAAGACCGGATCAGCCGGACGCAATACCAGTACTCGCTGGATGCGCCCGACAAGGTGCAACTGGACCGCTGGGTGCCTCCGCTCCTGGAGAAACTGAAAAAGCTGCCCGAACTGCGGGACGTAGCCAGCGATCAGCAAAACAATGGTCTGGGAGTGCTGGTGACGGTTGACCGCGACACTGCGGGCAGGCTGGGCATCACGCCTCAGAACATCGACGACGCGCTTTACGATGCCTTCGGCCAGAGGCAGGTGTCGACGATTTATACCCAGACCAACCAGTTTCATGTCGTTCTGGAAGTGGCTCCTCAGTTTCAGAAGGATACCAGCTCGCTGGACCACATGTACGTCCCCATCGGATCGGCCTCGGCCAATCTGGCAACGACGATCGCGCTGGCCGGTACGAACAGCGCTCTGACGGGCGCCGCCGCGCTGGCGCCGGCTCCGCTCCAAACCCTGGTGAGAGCGTCGCTGATTCCCTCCCCGATTGAGATTAACCACCAGGCCCAGTTCCCGGTGGTCACCGTCTCCTTCAATTTGGCTCCCGGAGCCTCGCTCGGCGCCGCGGTTGAAAAGATCAAGCAGGCCACAAGGGAACTGCGTATGCCGGCCAGCATCGAAGCCAGTTTTCAGGGCACAGCCCACGCATTTGAATCCTCGCTGGCCAACGAATTGATGCTGATTCTGGCGGCCACGGTGACGGTGTACCTGGTGCTGGGCATGCTGTACGAGAGCTTCATTCATCCGATCACCATCCTTTCGACGTTGCCATCGGCCGGCGTCGGCGCGCTCCTTGCCCTGATTCTGTTCAAGAAAGACCTGGACGTGATTGCGCTGATCGGGATCATCCTGCTGATCGGTATCGTGAAGAAGAACGCCATCATGATGATCGATTTCGCGCTGGAAGCCGAGCGCGGCGAAGGGAGACCGCCCACGGAAGCCATCTATCAGGCGTGCCTGCTGCGTTTCCGTCCGATCATGATGACCACCATGGCGGCGCTCTTGGGCGCGGTTCCGCTGGCGTTCGGCAGCGGCGTGGGCTCCGAATTGCGGCAGCCGCTGGGCATCTGCATCATCGGCGGGCTGCTGGTGAGCCAGGTGCTGACGCTTTTCACGACTCCCGTGATCTACCTGTATTTCGGACGGGCTGCCTCCTGGATTGCCCGGCTCCGAGGCGGCCGGGAAGAACTCCTTCCGGAGTCGCATTGAGTTAGGACGGCGCGTATGAGCATTTCCACGCCTTTCATTCGCCGGCCGGTAGCCACCACGCTGTTCATGGTGGCCATCACCCTGGCGGGCGCGATCGCCTACACGCTATTGCCGGTCGCGGCACTCCCTGAAGTCGACTTCCCCACGATCATGGTCAGCGCGAGCCTGCCGGGAGCAAGTCCGGACGTGATGGCGGCGGCGGTGGCGACTCCGCTGGAGAAGCAGTTCACGCGCATCGCAGGGGTCACCGAAATGACGTCGCGAAGCACCGTGGGAAGCGCCTCGATCACGCTCCAGTTCGACCTGAGCCGCGATATCAACGGCGCGGCGCGCGACGTGCAAGCAGCCATCAACGCTTCCGCAGGATACCTGCCGGCCAATCTTCCTTCTCTGCCCAGATACCGGAAAATCAACCCGGCCGACCAGCCGATTCTGCTGATGACACTGGAGTCCGATGTCGTGCCGCGTCCCCAGTTGTACGACATCGCCTCCTCGGTGTTTGCGCAGAAACTGGCGCAGGTAAACGGCGTCGGCCAGGTGAATGTGGGCGGAAGCTCGCTGCCCGCGGTTCGCGTGGAAGTGAATCCGCAACCGCTCTCCCGATACAACGTGGGGCTGGATCAGATCGGCTCGTTTCTGCAAAACGCCAATACGAACAAACCAAAAGGAGCCCTGGCCAACTCCGATGTGCAGCTTCCCATCTACATGACCGACCAGCTGCTCCAGGCGAAAGATTACAAGGACCTGGTAGTGGTGTACCGCAACGGCGCGCCCGTCCGCCTGTCGGACCTTGGACGGGTCATCGATGCCAATGAAGATGTGCGGAACTTCGGCATGGTTAACGGCAATCCAATGGTTCAGATCCAGATCAGCCGGCAGCCGAATGCGAATATCGTCGACACCGTGGCGCGGATCAAAGAGCTGATGCCCCAATTCCAGGCCCAGCTTCCGCCGACGGTCCGATTCAAGATCGCCAGCGACCGCACCATCACCACCCAGGAATCGCTGCGCGACGCGGAACGCACGGTGATTATCTCCGTAGTGCTGGTTGTGTTGGTGGTCTTCGCCTTCCTCCGCAGCGCCTGGTCCACGTTTATTCCAAGCATCTCGGTGCCGGTATCCATCGTCGCCACCTTCGGCGCCATGTACTTGTTGGGCTACACGCTCGATAACCTCTCCTTGATGGCGCTGACCATCGCCACCGGGTTCGTGGTCGACGATGCGATTGTGGTGATCGAGAATATCACGCGCCACATCGAAAACGGTTTGAAACCGATGGAGGCCGCGATAAAAGGCGCTTCCGAGATCGGTTTCACCGTCTTGTCGATGAGCATCTCGCTGATCGCGGTATTCATTCCCATCCTGATGATGAGCGGCGTAGTGGGAAGGCTGTTCCGGGAGTTTGCAGTAATCCTGGCGGCCGCCATCGCCATATCCATGGTGGTGGCGCTGACGTTGATCCCCATGTTGTGCGCGTTGTTCCTGAAGGAAGACCACGGCCACGGTTATCTTTACAACCTGACGGAGAGGATATACCGCTGGGTGATCTCCACCTATGCCTCGGCGCTGGACGCGGTGCTGAGACACCCGGCGTCGGTCTTGATGACGCTGCTGCTTACGGTGGCCATCAACGTCTACCTCTACGACAAAGTCCCGAAGGGATTCTTTCCGCAGCAGGATACCGGACGTTTACAGGGCGCCGTGATGGGACAGCAGCACATCTCCTACCAGTCGCTGGTGGACAAATCGAAATGGTTCGAGGAGAAGATTCGCAAGGACCCGGATGTGGAAGCGGTCACGATGGTGGCGGGCAGCAGCGGCGGCGGATACGGCGGCGCGAACATGGCCCAAATCAACGTTCAGCTCAAACCGGTCGGAGTCCGCAAGTCTACCTCGGATCAGGTGATCGCCCGCCTGCGCCGGCAGACTTCGGGCGTTCCCGGCGCGCAATTGTTCCTCCAGAACTCTCAGGACGTGCGCATCGGCGGCCGCCAGGGCAATGCGCAATATCAGTACACGATCCAGGGACCGGACTTTGCATCGCTGGCCGTTTGGGGACCGAAACTTCTGGAAAAGCTTTCGACGGTGCCGGAGATTGCGGATGTCAGCTCCGACCAGCAGACTTCCGGTTTGTCGTCCAATGTGATCATCGATCGCGATACCGCATCCCGTCTCGGCCTCACGGCCCAGGCCGTGGACTCGGCGCTTTATGACGCTTTCGGCCAGCGCCAGGTCTCGGTGATGTACAAGTCCATCAATCAATACCACGTGGTTCTGGCCCTCCAGCAGCAGTGGTGGCAAAGCCCGGATTTCCTGAACACCATCTACGTGCAGACCCCCAGGGGCACCAACGTTCCGTTGTCGACCTTCACCCATTTCGCGCAAGGGATCACCCCGATTTCGCTGCCGCACCAGGGGCAATTCCCGGCCACGACCATCTCGTTCAACCTGTCCGAAGGCATCGAACTGAGCGATGCCGTGGCCGCCATCAACAAGGCGGAGCTCGAAATGGGCCTGCCCGCCAACATCACGGGCAAGTTCGCCGGAACCGCGCGCGCGTATCAGGATGCGCTTCGCAATCAGCCGATCCTGATCCTGACCGCGCTGATCGCCGTGTACATCGTGCTGGGAATTTTGTACGAAAGCCTGATCCACCCACTGACCATCATCTCGACGCTGCCGTCGGCGGGCGTGGGCGCGCTCGTGGCCATGGTCTTGTTCCATAGCGCTCTCGATATCGTCGGCATGATCGGAATCATCCTGTTGATCGGCATCGTGAAGAAAAACGCCATCATGATGATCGATTTCGCCCTGGCGGCGGAGCGCAATGAAGGCATGAGTTCCCGCGAGGCCATCTTCCAGGCCTGTCTTTTGAGGTTCCGGCCCATCATGATGACGACCATGTGTGCGCTGCTGGGCGGGATGCCGATGGCGCTCGGCTATGGCGCCGGGGCGGAGCTGCGCAAACCCCTCGGAATTTCCATCGTCGGGGGACTCGTGGTCAGTCAGATGTTGACCCTGTTCACCACGCCCGTCGTTTATCTCTATTTTGACCGGCTGCGCACGCGCTTCTCGCGCCGCCAGCCGGGATTCCGGAATCGTCCTGGATTTCTGGTTCCCGGCGGAATCGCCGGGAGAGGTGACTGATGACGCGCCTGCGGAAAATCGCGGTCTTCGTTTCTCTGATTGGCTCCGGTTGTACCATTGGGCCACGATACCAGCGGCCTGCGGCGCTGGCGCCGCCGGCATTCAAAGGGCTGGCTGAAAATAGCCAGTGGAAGGTGGCCACTCCCAGCGATGCGCTGCTCAAAGGCAAATGGTGGGAGGTTTTTGGCGATCAGCGGCTGAACCAGTTGGAAGAGTTGGTCGTCGTCAATAACCAGAATGTCAAAGTGGCGGAAGCGCAATTCCGCCAGGCGAGAGCTCTGGTCCTCGCCAACCACGCAAACTACTATCCTTCCATCGGATCCAATCCGGCGATCACGCAAACCTACGCCAGGAAACAGTCCGGCAATACCTTCACATTGCCCATAAACACGTCCTGGGAGCCGGACCTGTGGGGCCGGGTCCGTTTGTCGGTCGAAAATGCGGTTGCCAATACGCAGGTGAGCGCGGCCGACCTGGAAAATGTCAGGCTGAGCCAGCAGGCGTTGCTGGCGACCGAGTACTTCCTGCTGGCCGCGCAGGACATGCAGGTCGCCGTCCTGGCGAACACCATCGAAAGTTACGAGAAGAACCTTCAGCTCACGATCAACCGCCACGCCGGCGGTGTTGCCTCGCGCTCCGATATCACCCTTGCGCAAACTCAGCTCGCGGGCGCCAGGGCCCAGTATGCGGATATGCGCGCCGCGCGCGCGGTGGACGAGCACGCCATCGCCATGTTGACCGGCCAGCCGCCATCTGCGCTCGAAATTTCCTCCACCACCATCGGCGGCCCGCCCCCGCCTATTCCGGTGGGTCTTCCGTCACAGCTTCTCGAACGGCGTCCCGATATCGCGGCCGGCGAGCGCCAGGTGGCTGCCGCCAACGCGAACGTCGGCATCGCCGAGGCGGCTTACTATCCCACCCTGACTCTCTCCGCAAGCATGGGTTTTCTGGGAAGCAATCTGGTGAATCTGGCCACATACGCCAGCCGCTATTGGTCCGCGGGCCCCTCACTCTCTCAGACACTCTTCGACTTTGGCCGCCGGGGAGCCACGCTGGAGAGCGCACAGGCGTCGTACGACGCAACTGTCGCGGCTTACCGGCAGACCGTTCTGGCCGCGTTTCAGGAAGTCGAGGACGATCTTTCCAATCTGCGCTATCTGGCGGAAGAAGCCGTGCACCAGCAGGAAGCCGTATCCGCCGCTCAGGAAGCGCTGGATCTCGAAATGCAGCGCTACCGGGCGGGAACCGATTCCTACCTGAACGTCATCACCACCCAGATCATCGCCCTCAATGATCAGCAGACCGCCATCACCATCTTGCAGCGGCGCATGACCGCCGCGGTGGATCTCGTAAAGGCGCTCGGCGGCGGATGGGACGCCTCGACCTTGCCCTCCGGCAACGCTCTTCGCTCGGCCGAGCTGGGCGACCCCAAGAACACGCAAATCGTCGCTCAGCCGGCTAACAGATAAGCGGAATCGTATCGTTCCGGTAAGCCTGAGTAAGGCTGCTGTTTCAATGGTGACTAGTGGAAAGCAATTCGACGAAAGCTACGCCGGGCTCTTCAGCCAACAAGGTTCTGCCCGCGTTGGGTACACCGGAGTGTAGGGCTGCTCCCGCTGTCGTGGGACACACGCCGCGCCCCGCGCCTCTCTGTCAGTTGTGGACCGTCAGCAACGTCCCAGCCTGTGTCGACGCGCCGCTGTAAGTCGCCGTAATCGCCTGGTCACCGTTGCCTAACCCCGTCGGCACAACCACGTTGAACTGGAACTCGCCCGGCCCTACCAGCCCCGCGAACTGCACCAACGCCGCAACGCCGCCGATTGTTACCTCTGGCGCCGGCGTCAGCACGCCCGACTGCATCACCGACCCGCTGCGCACTGGCGAGTTCGTCGCTCCGAACCCATCCGCATAGATCGCGATCGTCTCCCCTGGCTTCGCCGGCGTCGTCGACCCAGGATATAGCGTCGCCGGCCCGATGTACGTGCCGTTGGCATGTGTCGCCGCCACGTACGGCCCGCCGCCAAACACGAAGAACGCCGGTGCCAACACCTGCGCCTTCGCCGTGAACGCCGCGCTCGTCTGCCCGCCGTAACTCAGCCGCACCGGAATTGATCCCGATATCGCATCGGGCGGCGTCAAAATGTTCACCTGCGTCGGGCTGATGTAGTAAATGTACGCCGCGTTGCCGTTCACCGTCGCGCTCACGCCGTCCAACTGCGTCGGCATCGTCAGCCCGCCCGCGCTGAAGTCCGATGCCTGCCAGACCCGCGCGTCTCCCGGCGCCGCCAGATTCGATCCCTTGATCTCCACCCAGGTGTTTGGCGCAATCACCTGCGCTTCCCCCTCCGCGTTCGCCACCAGAGTGATCGCCGGCGCTGGCGCGGCTTTCGTGCACGTCGATGCCGGCAGTGGTGGCATCATCTGTCCCGCCATCGACAACAGGTCCCGGTTCGCCCGAGTGTACAGGTCCTGCAGCGACATGTTCCCAAGGGACGGACTAGGCTTCGCCGGACAATCCGTGGCCTGCGCATACTGCAGGTCGCTCAATGGAACGTCCAGGTATTGGATCGGCGCTGTGCCCACCGTTCCTCCGTAGAAAGCGGCCGCCGGAGTCTGATTGAAGAAGACCGTCAGCACGTTATACGCCGCTTCTTCTATCGTCAGCCCCACGCAATCGCTGTTCCCGTCGGGACACCCCGTCTGCTGCATCGAGTCGCTTTGCGAAATCGGGTGATCGAACTCCGCCCCGCCCACAAAGGGAACCGCTGGCGCCGGAATGAGCGACGTCAGCGTCTTGACGCCAGGCACACCAATGTTGCCGTTCGTGCTTTGACTCGACGCCGTCATTCCCCCAACCTGCGTAGCCTTTACGTTCGGACCATTTACCGTCACAAAATACGACAGGATCTCCGTCTTGGCTTCGCACGAGACCAACTGCGCCTTCACCGCGGTAGAGCATTCAAGCGCGAACAGCGTATTGTCCGCGTGCGGTGTTACCGACGTCAAGCCGTACGTCGGCAAATCCTGGCCCGCGTCCGGCCCAAGGAACAAGGTCACATCGGTGAAGATACTCTCCGCCGCATCGATCGCCTGTTTCCACGCATCGATGAAGACCTGGTCGCTTTTCTGGTATGACGCGTTCGTCGGGAACGAGTGTTGAATCAGCGCCGCCCACATATCGTCCGGCGCCAGCCCGGAAGGCTGCGGCGCTGTTGTATTGACAGTCGTCGGCAGGATCATCTCATCCGACGCGCAAATTGGCCCAGCGATCGCCACCGCCACCAACGCCGGATTCGATCCATAGCGCGCATTCAAGCTGACCAGGAAGGCCGTCCACGCTTGCTGGTATACCGTGTTCCAGGGCAGGGGCATCACATTGGTATCCGCGCGCTGCTGCTCCGGAAATCCCGCGAACGTAACCGAGCCGCAATTGGCAGGAGCGCTCCCCGTCTTGAACAGCGGATCGCACGATGGCAGTTGCGCCATCAGCCACGCAGGCGCATCTACTCCGGGCGTCATGATGAGTTGGACAGTCTTGTGCGCTGCTGATGCCGCCGCGAAAACGTCGTCCAGGTAGCTCCAGTCAAAGCTGCTCGGCGCGGTCCCGCTCAATGGTTGTGTTTGATCCCAGTGCGCGCCGAACGCGATTCCGGCGATCGCCGGGTCCGCTAACAGCCCCGCGTAAAAATTCTGCAGGTAGGTATGCAACGCGGGTCCCGAGGGCGCCTTTCCGGGATAGCTGGCGATTGCATCGCTTACCGGAAAATGCACGTACACGCCCAGCGGTTTCCGTACAGCCCCATCGGCCCAGCAGGCACTAACGCACAGCCAAACGAATGCTCGGAAGCCCCAGAGTCCCATTCGCATCATTACAACACTTTACCGCCGTCGGCCGCACATCATACCCATCGGCGTGTGGCCTCGATCAGTTTCTCACGGGCTGTTCTACGGACAGCTCTAACTGCGGAATGCGTCCTGCAGCCGCCCTGGCATTAGGCACAGTCGTGCCGATTACGACCGACTTTGCCAGCACTCTCTCAAGTGCCGGGATCAGACCTAATCAAATGGAGTTCCTGGCCGGTGAGGCCAATTTTCAGCAGACTGGCGGGCCACCGTGGATGCCTTTCGCACTTTCCTTGCCAATAATCCCAACTGCAACCAACTGTCGAACCCACCTGCCCCCCTTGTGATCAAGGCGCCTAGCGCCATATCCGACTCCCCCCGTCTCGCCCAGACATCCAGCCGGGATGCCTCTCGAACTCCATCCGCGGAGACTCGACGGGATCGAGCTAAGAGCAAATCCAATGGCAAGGGACACTAGCCTAGCCTAGGTTCAAACCTGGACAATCTGGCAATCCGGAGACCAAGTTCAAGGCCGGCAACCGATTTCGCTGGCAGCCTTGGCCAGTCCGGCAATCCGGTGGGTGTGGCCCGCAACCGGTTGAGATTCGAGGAGTGTTTTTACACCTCATGATTACCCAAGGTGCAGCTGAAGAAGCTGCCTCCCTGCTCTGGGAATGCGCGCGCCGTCGCGAACCCTGGGCCGTTCAAGCACTGTTGCAGCGGCTCGCCCCCGAAACTAAACAAATCAAATTAACTCATGGAATGGATGATGAAACCGATATCGACTACACACGACTCAGCAATGAGGATCTCGACCAGCTTGAGAGAATCCTGGAACGCGCCAGAATTTCAACTGGAACGGGTCAAGGCGGAGAAAGCCAGACGAAGCCTGAAGGAGTTCGTGGTGCAGGCTTGGCCAGTCCTGGAACCGAGCACTGAGTTTATCGATGGTATCCACATCGACGCGATCTGTACAAACCTGCAGGCAGTCACCGAAGGGCGAATAGGCCACATCATCATAAACGTTCCGCCAGGTCATGCCAAATCGCTGCTCACAGAATCAACCAAGCCGCGATCACAAGCTACAAAGCGAGTTTGGGAAGCTACCGTTATGCCGGGCAGTTCCAGCAGCGGCCGGCGCCCGCAGGAGGCTGCATCTTCAGATCTTGGCGGTGGCGGTACTGGAAACCGAAGTTTATGGACCTGCCGCCGGTGCATGTGCGCATGCCGGACGGCAAGATCCTGAACACGCCGTCAACCTGCCCGATGAGTTCGACCAGGAAATCCAGTCTTGGGAAATGTCATTCAAGGACGTGCAGAGCTCGGATTACGTGGCTGGCGGTTTGTGGGCTATACGCCGCGCAGACCGCTTTCTCTTGGATCAGCGCCGCGAGCGCCTGGGATTCCCCGAAACGCTCGACGCCGTGCGAGCCTTCTCGGCGAAGTGGCCGAAAGCGCGGCTCAAGCTGGTGGAAGACAAGGCGAACGGTCCCGCGGTGATTCAGATGCTGCGGCGCGAGATTCCCGGCCTGGTGGCGGTCAACCCGCAGGGCGGCAAGATCGTCCGCGCGCAGGCCTGCTCAGCCGAAGTCGAGAGCGGCAATGTCTACCTGCCTCATCCGGCGATCGCGCCGTGGGTGGAGGCCTTCGTCGAGGAGTGTAGCAGTTTCCCCAACGGCC
>DATJYJ010000044.1:0-26890 GCA_035578025.1 Verrucomicrobiia bacterium | reverse complement strand
TGGGAGCGACGATGAACGAGATCACGGCGGACGCGCCCGTGTGCAAGGGTCCGACGGTGGCCAGGATCTGGGCGGTGTAGGTTCCGATGGCGAGATTGGTCGGGTCGGCGGTGACGACGATGGTGGCAGGCGTGGTGCCGTTGAGGGGGGTTACGGAGAGCCATCCCTGGGCGGAGCCTGTGTATTGAACCGTCAGGTCGAAGCTGACGTACTGGCCGAAGCTGCTGGAGGTGGCGAGTGCGACCTTCCCACTCACCGGCGTTGTGGAGCCCACAGGGGCTGCCAATTTCAAGGATGCGGGATAGATGCTGGTCTGGCCGAAGGCGCCCGCGGCCAAGCCGGCCGCTAAGAAGAACACGCGTATCTGGAACATGACTCTTCTCACATCCGCCGTTGCTGTGGGTGTGGATAACCGAGCTGGCAGTCGTTGTTGTCACGCCCGCGTCTCAGCATGCGCGGTGCGGCCACTATGCCGGGCGGTCGGGGCCCCGCGCATCAATGATATATTCAGGTCCGATCATTGTAAAGCTGTCATTCAGGCAAATGGCGGGCGGAGTTCACAGTACTCATAGGTCGTTTGCGGCGAATCGGATCATTCGACGGGGAAGCCCTTGTCGATCCAGTTGGTTTTGAAGTTGTCGGCGAGGTAGAGGGCTTTGACGCGGGTGAAGCCGAGCTGCCTCAGGGCTTCGACGGCGGGCTGAATGTTGGGGCAGCGGTCCCAGGGACAGCAGCCGCAGTAGACAACGATTTCGCGGTCGTGAGGGAGGCCGGTTACGGCGGATTTCAGCAAGGCGAGACCTTCGGGCTTGGAGGCAGGGCCGGCGTAGAGGGCGGCGGGGATGTGCTTGCTGCGGTAGAGAACGTTCGGTCCGACCTGGAAGATGGCGGGTTTGGCGGAGAGGTGGCCGGCGAGGTCGGCCGGCTGGACCAGGGCGATTTCGGCGGCGGCTGCGACGAGCGCGCCGGCCAGGAAGAGTTTGAGGAGGGTCACGAATAAAAGGGTAACGCAGGTGGCGGTCCTTGCGGGGCCGCCACCTCTATTCATATCTCAGCGCCACCATCGGGTCCACGCGGGAGGCCCGCCGCGCCGGCACCAGGCCGGCGAGTGTGGCGACCGCCACCAGCACCACCGCGGCAAATACGATCACCGTGGCATCGTCGATCTTCAGACCGAAGAGCAGGCCCGATACCGTGGCTTCCGCCAACCTCGCCGTCGCGAACGACCCGGCGACGCCGAGCGCAACACCCACGCCAACCAGGAGCAGAACCTCTCGCAGTACCATGCCCAGGATGTTCCCGCGCTGCGCCCCCAAAGCCATGCGGATGCCGATTTCATTGGTGCGCCGCGCCACGGCGTAGGACATCACTCCATAGAGCCCGACGCAGACCAGGATCAAGGCCAGCGCGCCGAAGAATCCGGTCAGCCTGGCGAACAATCTCTCCTGGAGCAGGAGTTCGTCGATTTGCTGGGTCTGCGTCCGCACGTCGAATAACGGCAAACGGCTGTCTATGGATCGGACCGCCTGCCGGACGGCGGGAAGCAGCGGTGTAGCGTCGCCGGCCGTGCGCACCTCGAAATGCATGTGAGGCATGCTGTCCATATCCTGCACGTAGGGATGGTAGACGATCGGCGGCGTCTCGCGCCGCAAGCTGCTGTACTTTGCGTCCTGCACCACGCCGACAACTTCCAGGTCGAGCTTTCCCATCTTGAAATGCTGCCCGACGGCGTTCAGCCCGGCCCAATACTTACTCGCCATGGCCTGGTTGATCAGCCCGACTTTTGGCGCGTTCTCGTCGTCGTGCGCAGTCAGGTCGCGTCCCTGTAGAAGGGTGATGCCCATGGTGGAGAGGAAATCGGTTCCCACGGGCAGAACCTGGACGCTCATGTTCTCCTTGGGCGCCGGTGAATAACCAGGCACGGCGATGCCGTTGCCGCGGATGGAGCCGCTGAGCAACAGGTGCAGGGAGGAAGTCGCGGATTTGACTCCTGGAAGCCCGGCGATACGGGTTTGGATCTCCCGGCAAAGATTGGCGTAACGTGTGCCCTTGTAGCCCGCCTCGCGCGGAGCGATGCCAAAAAGCAGCAGATTGTCGCGTGCGAATCCCAGATTCTGCGTTTCGAGATTCACCAGCGTGCGCACGAAGAGTCCCGCGCCGAACAGCAACACCAGCGACAGCGCGATTTGGGAGACCACCAGCGACCTGGTCAGGCGCAACCGCCCGTGGCCCGATGCCAGGTTGGACGCGCTCTGTTTGAGCGCCGGCACGAGATCCGCACGCGTGGCGCGGACCGCGGGAGTCAAACCGAAAAGCACGCCCGTGAGCAGGCACGTCACCGCAGTGAACGCGAGCACGCTCATATCCGGACGCAGGTCCAGCACGATGGGGAAGTTCCCGCGCTGCATCATCGCCACAAGGATGCTGCTGCCCCAGTAGGCCAACGCCAGCCCTGCCAGTCCTCCGAGCGAGGCCAGCACCAGGCTTTCGATCAAAAGCTGCCGGACGAGCCTGGCGCGGGTCGCTCCCACCGACAGGCGCACGCCGATCTCCTTTTGCCGCGCCGTAGCGCGCACCAGCAGCAGATTGGCAATGTTGGCACAGGCGATCAGCAGAACCACGCCGACCACCGTCATCAAAATGAATAGCGGTTTCGAGAACTGGCTTCGAAGACTGTCCAGCCCCCGGCCGCCGGCCACGACCCGAATTCCCGGTATGGCCCGAGCCTCGCCGGCCTTGGTGGGCAATTGCACTTCCGTCAACGATTGCCTGAAAACGACGTCCAGATTTGCACGGGCCTGCTCTTCCGTGATGCCGGGCCTGAGGCGTCCCATGACCTCGATCCACCAATGGTCCGCGGCGGTGAACAAGGAAACGCCCGGTTCCGCCAGATTGGGCAGCACCTGGGCTTGAACCGCGAACGGCATACTCACGTCGAGAGCGCTGCCCGCCTGCAAGCCGAAAAACTCCGGCATGGTTACGCCGATAATCGCGAAGGAAACGCCATTGATCGCGATTCGTCTGGCCGTGACCGAAGGGTCGGCGCCAAAGCGGCGCTGCCAATAGCTGTAACTGATGATGGCGACGGGGTCGGCTCCGGCGCGGTCGTCATCCTCCGCGAAGTCCCGGCCGAGGACGAGGCGGACGCCGAGAGCTCGAAAATAGTCCGGCGTCACCAACTGGCCGCGGGCCAGTTCGGCGGCTCCGTTCACCTGAGCATTCAATCGTCCCAGAGATTTGAATGCGATCAGGCTGGAGAGCACCTGGTTGCGGGCGCGCATCTGCTGGTAGGCCGTGTATGGGAATGCCGTGTCCGAGTTGCCGTCGGTCCACCGGGGAAATCGGTGCTCGGAAGGCTCAGCCACATTCAGCGACACGAGTTCCTGCGGGTTTTTCACCGGCAGCGTCCGCAGCAGAACGGCATCGATCAACGTAAAGATCGCGGAATTGGCGCCGATACCGAGCGCCAGGGAAAGCACGGCGACGGCTGTAAAGCCGGGCGTTCTGGCCAACAGGCGCAACCCGTAGCGCAGGTCCGTCAGAGTGGCTTCGAGCATGCAGACTCCTCCCTGTTGTTATAACGGGAAGGTCTTGAAACGGTTAGTAAGGCGGACCCTGCCGGGTCGCAAAGGATCGGGTTTATGCGGGGCCGGCTGCCCTTGTTTCGCCGGGGCCGCCCGCGAGCGACCTTCGTTTGCGTGGCGGCCATGTGCTAAATTTTTAGCATGAAGGTCGCAAGCGCCTCTCTCGCGGCTCTGGGGTTGGTGATTTCTCTTATCTTCACAGGATGCGTTCGGAGAGAAGGCCGCAACTCGCAGTGTATCTGGCCGGAGGAACCTGGCGCGAGAACGCTTGACCCAAGCCGCGGAGGCGATGCGCGGCACATCCGCGAAGACGTGGAATTAGCCGAAGAACTGGCGGTCGAATACATGGACGCCCAGCGCCGCTCGCAATCCGGGCGGCAGCGGCCGCCCAGCGAAGTCATGAACACCTGCAGGAACTCGCTATTGAAGCAGATCAGCACGTCGCACAACGTCCCGCCGGGGGAGATGCTTCAGTTCTTTGGCCGCCGCAGCCTCGTCACCGATCTCACGGTGATCGTCCCATTCCTTCTGCTTTATGGCGTGCTGGCAATGTTGCTCGCCGGCCGGCTTGGCCGCCGTTATCCGCCAGAGGATAGCATGACCGCAGCCATCGCCATGACCCTTCTTTGCTCATTGGCATTCGGGGTCGGAGGACTGCTGTTGGGCGAAGAGTGGTCGCTCACGGCGGAAGGCCTGCGCCTTGGCACCGGACATCTGAGTTATCGTGCGGACCGTCTTCCGTGGGCCCATCACCGAATCGGGTTCTTTGTTCTTTGCGTGGCGTTGTTTTGGCTCGCTGCGGCGGTCCGATTTGGGGTGCGTCAACGACGCTCAGTTTAGCCGAAATCCGGTAGCGGCCGCGGCGCGGTAGCTGCTATTCGGCGCGGAGGATCTCCACGATATCCAGCCGGGCAAGGGGCCGGGTCGCCACCCAGATCCCTGACGCGGCAATCCATGCGATCGCGAGAATCGTTCCCGCATAGGTCGCGGCGTCCGCGGGTTTCGCGCCCTCGACCAGGCTTTCCAGGAACCGCCCGCTCAGCACTGCCCCGGCAACTCCCGCGACGGCTCCCAAGCCGATCGTGAGCAAGCCTTGGCGCACGAGGCCCAATCGCAGTCCTGCCGGCGTGGTTCCCAGAGCCATGCGTACGCCCATTTCGTGAGTTCGCCGGACAACTGCATATGAAATGACGCCATAGATGCCAATCAAGGCCAGCAGCAATGCGAATGCGGCGAAGCAGGAGACTGCGGTCCGATAAAACTGCGGCCGCGCCAGCGCGTCATCCAACCGCTGTTCCATGGTCTTCGCTCCGAACACCGGAACCTGCGGGTCTACCGACTGAATCGCGTCACGAACGATTGCGAGGCGATCTTCGGCACGGCCGTCGACGCGGGCCACGAGTGTCGAGAAAAATCCGCCGGGCGTAGTGGAGGGGATGAACACCAGCCTCGGATTGGCGTCGATGGGGTCGTTCCTCGCGGTTCGATAGTCCATCCCCTTGACCACGCCGATGATCTTCCGTGGCTCGCGGAAGACCTGATGTCCGAGAGCGTCACCGGCCGGACCGAATTCCGCGGCAAAGCGCTCGTTCACGATGGCGACCCTGGCATTGCCTTGTACGTCCGCGGCGGTGAACTCTCGTCCCGCCACAATACGTCCGCCCATGGTTCGGAAGTAGTCGGAAAACACGGGAATCACGGTGGCGGGCGCCCGGCCCGGTCTGCCGTCGACGTCGAACACGCCTCCAATGAAGCCCGTGGCATACAGCGGAAGGAACTCCGTGGCGCTGGCACTCCGAATTCCGGGGAGGCGGCGCACGCGGGCCAGCGCCTCCTCGAAATACGCACGACTGCGCGCGCCGCCCTGATGATTCGTTCCCTGCAACGATACGTTCACGGTCACCAGGCCCTTCGCGACAAATCCCCGGTCGATTTGCATCAAATGGATGAACGCACGCCCCACGGATAGGGAAGACGTCAGAAGGACGACGGCGAGCACTACTTGCGCCGCAACCAATGCTTCGCGAACCAGCCGAGTCCTCCGATTGCCGCTCGAGCCGCGCGCCCCGAGCGAGTGGGCCCTGCCGGCGGATAGCGACGGCAGAACACCGAAAAGCAGTCCGCTGAGAACCGAGATCGCGATCGCAAAGCCCAGCACGCGGCCATCCAGAATGGAGTACGTCTGGGAGGCAATTGGCGCCGGTTGAACCTTCGCTGCGATGGATGTTGTCCAGAACGCGACAAAGACCCCGGCGAGGGAGGCAGCCAGCGCGAGAAGCACGCATTCGGTCAGCAATTGCTGCGAGAGCCGTGCCCGGCTTGCACCGAGCGCGGAACGGATGGACAACTCCGCGGCGCGATCCGCGGTACGGGCCAATAACAGGTTCGCGACGTTCGTGCAGGCAATGAGCAGGATCAACGCTACCGCGGCCAGAAGTACGAGCGAGGCATTCTTTGTGGGGCCGGCGAGCTGGTCCCTCAGCCCGGCGATTCGCGAAGGGGATTGGATCTTCTGCAACGCTGTGCGTCCGGGCCAGAGGCGATCGGCTTCCGCGGCGAATGCCTGGCGGACTGCGGGCCACGTGAGTCCGGGCTTCAACCGTGCAATCACTTCCCAGCCGTTGTTGCCCCGGCTGAAAGCTGCGGGCTTCCAAAGCACGGCTTTGCCCGGATAATCGAATCCCGGCGGCGCGACACCGACGACGGTGAGCGGAATTCCCTCGATGCGAATCGTGGCTCCCAAGGCCTTTGGATCGCCTCCGAAAAGTGCTTGCCAGAGCCCGTAGCCGATCACCGCTACCGCGTTGCGGCCGGCCGATCCCAAGCCCGTCCCGTCCACATCGTCACCAGGAGTGAATCCGCGTCCCAGGATTGGCTGCGCGCCGAGCACGGGGAAGAAATTCGAGGATACCTGGGCGATATGGGCCCTGCGCCATTCGCCGGCGCCGCCCAGATTGACATCGAATGCCTCGAAAAGTGCCGCATCGGCAAGATACGGACTCTGCTGCCGCCATTTGTGAAATTCGGCCGCACTGTCATGGGGCGCGAGGAAGTTGCTCAGGTAGGCCAGCCTCTCGGGCTCCTGAAACGGCAGGGAGCGCAGCAAAAGCGCATTGACTACGCTGAAAACACCCGTATTCGCGCCAATCCCGATGGCCAGGGCCAGAACCGCAAAACCTGTGTGCCAGGGATGGCGCCCCCAGAGACGAACCGTGTGCCTGGCGTCCTGCGCCACTTCGCGGATCAGTTGGAGCGGAACGGAGATTGCCAGCGACAGCCTCAAGGAAATCAGACACAGTATGTCTCCGAAGCGATCAGGCAGTCAAGGACGCCGGTATACTGCGGCAGACCCCTGGATTTGGGATGTATCACTCTGAAATCGTTGCTACACTGCCGTTATGGCTTGCAAGACGAAGAGCAAGACGCCAACCAAGAAAGCGCCGGCCAAGAAGGGCAGCAAGTAGCTGCGCGATGCACCGGGGGGCGTTGTCCCCCCGTGTTTACCAGTTGACCACCCGATCGGGCTTAGGCACAGAGGCATCGCCACAGGGGCCGAGATGCGGCCGCAGCCTGGTCAACGCCGCTTCGGCGCTGACGCCGTACCGGGCGCGCAGGGCTGCCAGGTTGCCGTGCTCGATGAACTGGTCCGGCCAGCCGATGCGCACCACGGGGGTGGCGATCTGCAGCCTGTTCAACGCTTCCAGCACCGCGCTGCCGAACCCGCCGTTGAGTACGTGGTCTTCCAACGTGACAATCACTTCCACGCTGCGCGCGTAGAACTCCAGGGTCTCCGTATCGAGGGGCTTGGCAAAGCGTGCGTTGACGAGAGCGGCGGAAATCCCTTCGCTTTCCAGCCGCAGCGCCAGTTCCTGCCCGACCGACACCATGGCGCCGAGAGCGAAGATCAGCACGCGATCGCGTTCGCCGTGCTGCAGCAATTCGGCCTTGCCAATCGGGATTGCCTTGGGGACGTCCTTCACGGGAACTCCGGGGCCAAGGCCGCGCGGATAGCGCACCGCGATGGGACCGTTCCAGTTCAGTGCGGTGAACAGCATGTCCGCCAATTCGTCCTCGTCTTTGGGGTCCATGTGGACCATGTTGGGGACAGACCGCAGATAGCTGATGTCGAACAGGCCATGATGTGTCGGGCCGTCGTCGGCGGAGAGTCCGCCGCGGTCGATGCAGAAGACTACCGGCAGATTTTGCAGGCACACGTCGTGCACGACGGGATCGAAAGCGCGCTGCAGGAAGGTCGAGTAGATCGCGCAGAAGGGCTTCATCCCTTTGGCGGCCAGGCCGGCGGCGAACAGGACCGCGTGTTCCTCCGCGATGCCGACATCGAAGTACTTGTCGGGATGATTCGGCCGGAAGCGGTCGAGGCCGGTGCCGTTGGGCATGGCCGCGGTGATGGCCACCACCTTCGGATTGACGTCGGCGAGCTTGACCATGGTGTCCCCGAACACCTCGGAATACGTGCGCCGGCTGAGCGGCTTGGTTTCGCCGGTTTCGGGATCGAAGGGCCCCAGGCCATGGAACTTCTTCTGTTTCTGAATTGCGGGCTCGAAACCCTTGCCCTTTTGGGTGAGCACGTGGAGCAGGATCGGCCGCTTCTGTGTCTTCAGAAACTCGAAGGTTTTGATGAGGGCCCCGATATCGTGCCCGCCGATCGGGCCATAGTATGTCAGGCCCAGCTCCTCGAAAATGACGCTGGGCAGCAGCATGCTCTTGGCCGCCTCCTCCGCGCGCCGCGCCATGCGCAGCGCGCCCTTGCCAGCCAGCTTTTCGACGAACCTTCCCGCGCGCTCATGAAGGTGGTCGTAGCGCGGGTTGGTGACGATCTTGTTCAGGTAATGCGCGATGGCGCCGACATTCTTATCGATGGACCACTCGTTGTCATTGAGCACCACGATCAGGCGCTTGGTGTGGTGGGCAATGTTGTTGAGGGCCTCATAGGTGATTCCGCACGTGAAAGCGGCATCGCCCGCCACTGCCACCACATGTTCATTGCCGCCGATTTTGTCGCGTGCGACCGCCATGCCGAGCGCGGCGGAGAGAGCCGTGCCCGCATGGCCGGCGCCGTAGCAGTCATGGGGACTCTCGGTGCGCAGCATGAACCCGTTCAGGCCACCCGGCGTACGGATGGTGGGGAACAGCCTGCGGCGGCCGGTGAGGATCTTGTGCACGTAAGCCTGATGGCTCACGTCGAACAGGAAGTGGTCGGTGGGAGTATCGAACACGTAGTGCAGCGCGATGGTGAGCTCCACCACGCACAGGTTCGGCCCCAGGTGGCCGCCATTGACGGAAAGGACGGTAATCAGCTCTTCGCGGATTTCGGAGGCCAGTTGTTCCAGCTCAGGAATCGAGAGTTGTTTGACGTTCTCCGGAGATTCAATTCGTTCAAGAATAGTTCCCATGTCGATCTACTGCGATGCCGCCGTTTCATGCGGCGGGTCTGTGATTGCGGGTGCGCGCTCTTTGCAGGGCGAAAATCACGAGATGGCAAAAGAGAGTGGCGGTGAGCCAGGACAGCGATAGAGCAGCATAGTCCCTCAGCGGCAATCGCAAAACTCCCGGATCCCAAAACATTTGCGCGAGCGGCTGGTAGCCGGCAACCGTCGGCTGATCGGCCAGCCAGACGAGCGATCCAATTCCCGCAGCCCAAAGGAGGCGGTTCGCACTTACCCGCTGGCGCGTCACAACGTTCTATTTTAGCAGGAGCCGGAACCTGTCCCGCTTTGGGCTCTGCTATCCTTCTAACCATCCGCACGTCCTTGACCAGGAGGGGGATCCATGCTTTTCCGCGACTTCGTTTTCGCCGCGCGCACCTTGCGCAAAACGCCGGTCTTCACCGCTGCCGCGATTCTTACCATGGCGCTCGGCATTGGGGCCAGCACTGCCATATTCAGCGTGGCCAACGCCGTCCTCCTCCGAAAGCCCCCCTACAAAAGCCCCGACCGCCTGGTTTTCGTCATCAGCGACATGCGCCGGCGCAACGTGAAAGACTTCCCCGTCTCCAACGCCGATTTCCTCGACCTCCGTAACGGCACCACTGCCGCCTTCGAAGATGTCGCCTCTGTCGTCACGTTCCGTAACACCGTGCCCCGCGACGACGGCACCTCCGAACAGGTCCGCGGCGCCCAGGTCAGCACCAACTTCTTCCGGACGATGGGCGCGGGCATGGCGTTCGGCCGTGGCTTCACCGACTCCGACGGGACGCCCCAACCGCCGCCTCCTCCCGCTCCCGCCGGGGGCGCCGCCGCTCCCGCGCCGCAGGGGCCGCCTGCCATGGTCATCCTGAGCCACGATTTCTGGCAGCGCCGGTTCGGCGGCAAGCCCGACATCATCGGCAAAGGCATGCCGGGCGCGCAGCAGGGCGCCACGGAAATCGTCGGCGTACTCGCCCCCGGATTCGAGCTCCTCTTCCCTGCCTCCGCCAACATGGAGCGGCTGCCCGACATCTGGTTCGCGGCCCGTATCCCATATGACGCCGCCAACCGCAACCAGGTCCAGCACCGCGTGATCGCCCGGCTTCGCGAGGGCGTCTCGATTCGCCAGGCCCAGGCCGCTGTCGATCGCGTCTCCGAAGAAACGCGCAAGAACTTCATCATCTCCGGCACCGCCGGTTATACGCTCCGGGTCGAGCCCCTGCACCAGCACATCGTCGAAGAGGTGCGCCCCGCTATCGTGGCACTCATGGGCGCGGTCATTTTCCTCCTGCTCATCGCGTGCGCCAACGTCGCCAATCTCCTGCTGGTGCGCGCGTCCCTGCGTGAGCGCGAACTCGCCGTCCGCACCGCGCTCGGCGGGAGCTGGTGGCGGCTGGTCAGCCAGACCCTCGCCGAAGCCGGATGGCTGGCCTTCGCCGGGGCCGCCGCGGGAATCGCCCTCGCCGCTTTCGGCATCAGCGAGCTCCGCGACCTCGCTCCCGCGGACTTGCCGCGCCTCGATACGATCGGCATCGATGCCTCGGTGGTCGCCTTCACGGCGGCGATCGCGCTGAGCGCCGCCGCGATCTTCGGCCTCATTCCGGCCATCCGCGCCGCCCGGCCCGACATCGCCCAGGTTCTGCGCGGCAGCAGCCGCAATGTCGGACTCTCCGGCGGCGGCTGGATGCGCAACGCCGTCGTGGTCATCGAGGTCGCGCTGTGTTTCGTGCTGCTGGTCGGCAGCGGGCTGATGTTCCGCAGCTTCCTGGCCTTGCAGCGCGTCGATCCCGGCTTCGATTCCAAGAACCTGCTCACCTTCGGGCTGCTCGGCGGACGCCGCGGCCAGCAGCCTCAGGCACGAGCCGCCTTCATGCGCGATCTCAAGAACAAGCTGGCCGCCATTCCCGGCGTGGAGGCTGTTGCCGGGTCGTTCCCGTTCCCTCTCACCGGCAACTTCAGCCCCATCCGCTGGGGTCTGGAGCCCGCACTCACCGATCCCAGCCGCTTCATGGCCGTCGATTTCCAGATCGTTCTCCCGGGCTACTTCGAAGCCGTCCGCACTCCCATCCTCGCCGGCCGCTCGTTCACCGATGCCGATAACGCTCCCGAGCGCGACGGCGTGGTGGTCGACCAGATGCTGGCTGCCAAAGCCTTTCCCGGCCAGTCCGCCCTCGGCAAGCGCATCCTCATCCGCATCCGCGGCCTCCAGCCCGAGTGGGTGCAGATCATCGGCGTGGCCGCGCACCAGCGCACGGTCTCGCTTGCCGACCCCGGCCGCGAGCAACTCTACATCACCGACGGCTACGTCGGTCACGGCCGAATTGCGCGCTGGGCGCTGCGCACCGCCGGCGATCCGGCCCGCCTCGCTTCGGCTGTGCGCCAGGCCGTCGCCCAGCAGGACAAAAGCATGGTGCTCATCGAAATGGAGACCATGGACACGGTGGTCCGGCATGCCCAGTCCGGCACGCGCTTCCAGTTGATCCTGATCGGCGTGTTCGCCGGGATTGCCGCGATTCTGGCCGCTGTCGGACTCTACGGTGTGCTCGCGACCGTAGTGCGGCAGCGCACCGCCGAAATCGGAGTCCGAGTCGCCATGGGAGCCCAGCCGTCCAGCATCTTCAGCCTGATCGTCGGCCACGGCCTCCGCCTGAGCGTCATCGGGGTCGGGGTTGGCATCCTGGCCGCGTTCAGCCTCACGCGGATCATGACCACCATGCTGGTCGGCATCAAGCCTACCGACCCGCCGACTTTTGCCGCCATGGTCGTGCTGTTCCTGGCGATCGCTGCGATCTCATCGTGGCTTCCGGCGCGCCGGGCCGCCGGGCTCGATCCGACATCGGCGTTGCGCGACGAGTGACGGCCACAGTCAGGACGCGCTCAGCTCGACCACCGATTCCATCCGCGGCCCGGCCTGCACCAGGTCTTCCGGGCAGCCATGTTTCAGAAGCTTGAAGTTCTCGATGAAGCGGGCGGCGAGCGCCCCGTATTGCCGGTAGTACGCCTCGCGGTTCGGCCAACTGCCGGCCGGATCGAGAATCTGGGAAGGCACGCCTTCGCACCCTTCCGGCACCTCAAATCCGAATACCGGATCCCGGCGGAAGGTCACGTTGTCCAGCTTTCCGCTCAACGCGGCGTTCAACAGGGCGCGCGTGTGCCGAATGCTGATCCGCTTGCCGACGCCGAACGGCCCGCCCGTCCAACCGGTATTCACCATCCAGCAGGTGGCGCCGTACTTCATCAGGCGCGCTTTCAGCATGCGCGCGTAGGTATACGGGTGATGCACCATGAATGGCCCGCCGAAGCAGGCGCTGAAGGTGATCTCCGGTTCGGCGCCCAGGCCGATCTCGGTCCCGGCAATCTTGCTCGTGTAGCCCGAAATGAAGTGGTAGATTGCCTGGTCCGCCGACAGCCGCGCGATCGGCGGCATCACCCCGCTGGCGTCGCAGGTCAGGAAAATGACGTTGCGCGGATGTCCCGCCATCTTGGGCGGCAGGTAGTTTTCGATATAGTCGAGCGGATACGCGCCGCGCGTGTTTTCGGTGAGCGCGTCGTCGTTCAGATCGAGCCGGTGGGTGATCGGATCCAGCACCACGTTCTCCAGGATGGTGCCGAAACGGCGCGTGCACGCGTGGATCTGCGGCTCGGCTTCCGGCGAGAGCCGGATCACCTTGGCATAGCAGCCGTCTTCGAAATTGAAAACGCCGTTCTCGCTCCAGCCGTGCTCGTCGTCGCCGATCAGGCTGCGCGACGGGTCGGCCGAAAGCGTCGTCTTTCCGGTTCCCGAAAGCCCGAAGAACAGCGCCACATCTCCGCCCGGCCCCACGTTGGCCGAGCAGTGCATCGGCAGCACATTCTCCAGCGGCAGCAGGTAGTTCAGCACGGTGAAGATCGTCTTTTTGATTTCGCCGCCGTATTCCGAGCCGCCGATGATCGCCAGCCGCTCGGCGAAGCTCAGGATGATGAAGGTCTCCGTGCGCGTGCCGTCGATGATCGGAGACGCCAGGAACGAGGGCGCGCAGATCACCGTGAACTCCGGCGCGTGTTTCTTCAACTCCTCGGTCTTGCGGATCTTCATGAACATGTTGCGCGCGAAAAGGCTGTGCCACGCCTTTTCGGTGATAATCCGAATGGGCATGCGGTAGTCCGGATCGGCCCCGGCATAGCAATCCTGCACGAACACGTCGCGCTGCTGGAGGAAGGCCTGCAGCCGCGTGAACAGCGTGGTGAACTTTTCGCTGCTGAACGGCCGGTTGTACTGCCCCCACCACACGTGTTCTTCTGAGGATTGCTCGCGGACCACGAATTTGTCGGCCGCGGCGCGCGCGGTGTGCTTGCCGGTGCTCACCACCACCGGACCGAGATGCGCGATGCGCGCCTCTCCGCGAAATACAACCTCCTCGTACAGCGCCGCCGTCGGCAGGTTCCAGTACACGCGCTTGAGATTGGCGAGGCCGTGATTGCTCAGGCCGTATACGCTGGCCAGTTTGGCGGCTTCGGCCTGCGCGGGCGAAGGGATATCCAGATAGGGGTTCATCGCCAGTCCCTCACCAGTTTGCGGTCTCCCAGGAACATCTCGTTGGGCGCGTTCGGATCGAGCGCCCACTTGATGCGTTCGCAGCCCTCCATGATCTCTTTCAGGGTTCCGCAGAAGCTGATCCGCAGGTGGCCCTCCATGCCGAATTCGCGGCCCGGGACGGTCACCACCCGCACCTTGTCCAGCAGGAAGCGCGAGAGCTTGGCGGAGTCCTTCTCGTACGCGCTGAAGTCCGGGAAACAGTAGAACGTGCCACCCGGCCTGGCCACCCGCACACCCGGCAGCGTCGAGAGGTGAGTCATCATCACGTTGCGATTGTTTTCCAGAGTCATCCGCAGCGTGTCGATGGATGACTGCACGCCGTTGAGCGCGCCCACGGCCGCCCACTGCGACGGCGCCGCCGGTCCCGACGTCTCCTGCGATTGAATATTGGTCATGGCCCGGATCAACTGCCGGTTGCCGATGGCCCAGCCGATTCGAAATCCGGTCATGGCATACATCTTCGACACGCAGTTGATCACCACCAGCTTGGACGCATCGATATTGTGCACGCCTGCGTACCGGTAGCAGTTGGTTGGCGCACGCCCGTCGAAGATCAGGCGATTGTAGGTGTCGTCCATGACCAGGTACAGGCTGCGTTTCTCGCACAATTCCACCACGCCGGCCACGAACTCCTCGGAGTACACCACGCCCGACGGGTTGTTCGGGCTGTTCAGGATGATCGCCTTCGTATACGGTCCCACGGCGTCCGCAATCTCGTCGACGGTCGGCTCGAAGCCGCCATCGCGCGCAGCTACAGGTACCGGCACGCCGCCGGCGAGCTTGACCATCTCCGGGTAGCTCACCCAGTACGGTGCGGGAAAGATGACCTCCTGCTTGGGGTCCAGGATGGCGTGCAGCAGCACCATGATCGACTGCTTCGCGCCGCTCGAAGCGATCACGTTGTCCGGCGCCGCCAGCCGCCCGTAGTGCTCTTCGGTGTACCGGATGATGGCCTTCTTCAGCGCGGGAATTCCGTCGGCGGGCGTGTACTTGACGTCGCCGGTTTGAAGCATGGCCGTGCAGCTCACGATGGCGTCGATGGGCGTCTTGCTCTTCGGCTCGCCGCCTCCCAGATGAATCACCGGCTCACCCTTTTCCTTGAGCAGGGCTGCCGTCTCGTTCAGCTTCAGGGTTGGCGACTCGCAGATCGACCTCGCCAGTTGGCTCAGGTTCATGTAGTCCTTACCTCCTCTGCATAGACTGGTACCGCCAGTGTTCACGGCCCGGGAAATCCAATTATATCGGATCTGATAATCAATTAAGTGCGCAACCGCCCTTCAGGCCCCGACTCAGAACACCGGCCTGGTGATCGCTTTCACGTCCGCCGTAGAAGCTTCGCCGGCCCGCACCGTGACCCTGACCGCGTCCTTGATCATCGCCTCGTTCACGGCCAGGGCGGGACCAATCCCCGCGAATGCCAGCGCGTAGTTCGGATTGATCGGCACGCCTGCGAGGAACGCCATATCGTCAGCCCCGGACTGCCGGCCACCTCGCAGCGCCAGGATGAGCGGGTTCATTCTCGGTGCCGGCAGTTCCCCGGGTGTCTCCATGATCACCTTGCCCCTCACCGTCAGCGGGGCTGCCAGCCGAAGCTTGACGTTCTCCACAGCGTGCCCCTTCACTGCAAGCCAGTCCAGCGCTCGCAACTTGACCCCGCCTTTCTGCGCTTCGGCCAGCAGGTGGCACTCGCCATGCGGCTCCGCCGGAATTTCGAACGTGCCATCCGGGTTGGATTCCAGCCGGCTCGCAACGATTTTGGAAGCGCCCTTGGAAGAAGCCACTCGCGGATAATAGCTGCGCGTCCAGACCAGCGCGGGGCCTTCCGCATCCGGCTCCGGCGGCTTCATGTCTTGTGGCGGCAGCACCGAGAGCCTGTAAGCTCCGGGCATCATCCCTACTTCGAAATTGCCGTGGGCATCGGTGTTTCCGTGGAACGACATCCCCAGTGGCGAGTCGCTCAACTGCCCGCCGCCTCCGCCGTCCGTGGCGGTCTCGTAGAATGGGGTGCCCCCCTTCAGCAGCTCCACCTTTACCCCGCCGACCCCGGCCCCGGCCGCGGCGTCCAGGACGCTGCCCTCCACCGTTTGCGACGCCACCCGCGCCGCCGCGAGCACCAGAAGGCAACCCAGCTTCGCCCTCGGTCGCGCTTCTCGCGTGCGCGGCCCCGGCCATCCGGGCGGCGGGTCGCTCCCTCAGTCGCCATCGGGCAGGAATAGGGCCTCAACGGAGCTCGTTCGGCTTAAATTCTCCGCCGTTCAGGAGAATCCCCAGCACTTCTTTCGATCGTTCATCCCAGTTCTGCTCCTTCTGCGGCGTCAGGTTGTTGTGCTCCGATTCGATCATCGGCAGCGGCTCCTTCGGCACAGGGATCTGGTTCAGGGCCGTCCAGATGCCCGCCGGCGGCGAGATGGTATCGATGAAACCGATGGCCGCCAGCACCGGCGCTTTGATCCGCGAAGCGAAGTTGATCGGATCGAAGTACAGCGCGGTCTTCATGACCTCGGGATCGTTGGAGGGCCAGTTGGGGTATCCCGCCTTGCGCCCGTGGAGGTCGCCATTAGCGTCCGTGCCGGCCGGCACGCAGACCAGCACCGCCGTAATTTTTTCCGGCCGCAATCCGGCGAGCACCAGGCTCTGTTGGCCGCCCATGCTGGTCCCCATCAGCACGATCGTCTTGCCGTCCCAATCTGTCCGCGTCAACAGGTAATCCAGGGCGCGCGAGTCGCGCAGGTACATGTTCAGGAAGTAGCTCTTCTCGCGGTCCGTGTTGCCCACCGCGGCATAGTTGCGCGGCACATTGCCGGAAGGGTCGGAGGGCAGCTTGTCGTGCGCGTCCACGTTGATCACCAGCCAGCCCTCGGCAGCGCGCGAGGCGGCCGCATGCGCGTTCAACGCGTACACTCCGGCATACTGCAGCAGCACCAGGGCGGGGAACTTGCCCTCCTTCACTGGCTTCGCCACGTACCCCTGAGCTTTCGATCCCAGCGCGTCGAGCACGAACGTGTTCAGCTCCACGTCCGGAACGTCGGTCTCCACCCGCGCGAGCTTCGGGTTGATGGGTATCCCGGCCTGGGCCGAAAGCTTCTGCGACCAGAATGCGTCGAAATCGTCCGGACGCGGCGCCGCCAGCCCGATCCTGGACGGCGCGACCGCCGCCCCCACCGCATACAGACCGTTGTTGCGCCCTGTGTTGCCTCCGACAAAGCCATTCGCGCTTTCGCCGGGTTTCGCCACCGGTTCGATCGCGACGTAGATCATCTCCGGTTCTTCGCCGGTGATTTCGATCGTGTCCTTCTCCGCCGAAAGATCCAGCTTGCCTTCCTTCAGCACCGCCGCATTGTTCCGCCGGATCGTCCACTTGTAAGAATAGGTGGGCGCGTCCGGACCGGGCGTCACGGTCCACCCGACCGTCTCCCCCACGCCGTAGATGCCGCTGGCATGATACGGCGTGAAAACGAGTTGTTGCGGAATCGGGGCGCCGCGCTGCGCCGTGCCGATCGCAGCGCTGAGCAGGACCGCAAATGCCAACCGCGCACAGGTTCGAGTCATCGGGAGTCTCTCGAAAGACTATAACCCGCCGCGCCACCGCGCGCGCGCAACCACCTCCGGATGGTCCAGCCACACGGGTGAAAATGAGCATGAGCGGGCCAGGGACCCCACAGATGCAGATCACAACGAACGCAGGAAGTCCAGGACTGCTTGTTTATCAATATCGCTGAGACCGTTAAAGCGCTGAATCACAGCATTGGCTTCCGAAGGCCCATACTTGTGAGAATCTCCATCCTTCGAGGGATTATCTCCGCCATCAGAGCCCTCGAGCGAGAAATGATCCTGAATCGCGACCAAGAGGTCTGTGGTGCGGCCATCATGCAGGAAGAAGAGCCTCGTGCCCAGGCCCCATAAAGGCGTGGTGCGGAATTCGTCGGGACCGGCGGCGCCCTGGACGATGTTGTCAGCCAAGGTAGCGCCCATATTATGGACTAGCAAGTCGGAGAAGAGATTGACTTGCCTGCCGCGCAAGGCCGCCACGTGCGGGCCGATCTCTTCGCGCGGCGCCTGCGGCCTGACCACACCGCGCGTGGTGAAGGAAGGCGTATGGCAGAGCGCGCAGCCCACCGAGGTGAACAAATCCTTGCCATGTGCGGCGCTGGCGGAGAGCGGAGCGGGTTGCGGAGCGTCCACCAGGCGCATGAACTCGGTAAACATCAGCCAGGCCGGCATGATCTTCAGCGGGTTGTTGTACAGCCCGTCCTCACTGCGCGGGACATCGAAGGGCTCATAGGCCACATTGCACGCCGGGTCCTCATTGCGGGCGATGGGGAAGAGATCGTTGGAGATGCCCATTTCCACGTTGTAAGCCTCTCCGGCAAAGATGGTGATGGAGCCGTTCTGTGCCTTCCAGCCAAAGCGGCTGATGGTGCCGTTGTTGGGCACCATGTTCGGATGTCCGCTGATGCCCAGCTCGTGCTTGGTTTTGGCGTCGGCGTTCATGTTGTTGCGGATGTCGGTGTCAGAGATGCTTTCTATCAGCCCCAATCCAAAAAGCTGCAGGGGGATGCGAAAGGAGATGTTGCGCTGCCGGACGGCCGCGTCAAAATCAGGCTGGTCCAGCCTGCAACCGGGAGCGTCGGAGCGGCCTTTGACCGTGAACAGGCTGTGCACGCCGCCGTCGCGCGAACCGTCAGGGTTGAATTTGAAGCGGGTCTCGCGGAACACGCCATTGGGCTCTTCAAACGGAGGAACCACGTTGGTTCCGCCCAGGCGGTGAGCAATCAGGCTGGCCGGGTTCGTCTTTGGCGAGCTGCCGCCGATTTGGGGCTGCGAATGGCAGATGAAACACTGGTCGGCGTTGAACACCGGCCCCATACCCGCCGAATTCACCAAGTGTGACGGCGAAAGAGGGTTATTGGGATCGGGGTCGATGGGCGGAACGTTCTGTGGCTGCTGCGAACAGGTGTCGCACGTGCCTTCCAGTTCGGAGACACGCAGGAGGCTCTCGGTGAACAAAGCCTGCTCGTTACGGTTCAGGCCGGAGACCGGGTTGGGAAAAGGTGTGGCCGGATTGCCGCGCGGCCCAGGATCTTTGGCCTTGGAGTAGGCCAGGTTCGTCTGACCGAACATCGCTGGAACCAAGCCAGCCGCCATAACGGTCAGAGCCACCAGCCCGTAGGCGGTTGACAAGATCATGCACCGCGAAAACTGAGTTGTCTGTGACATCGGATTCCCTCCAGGATCGTGTCGCACTCGGCGCGCACTCATGTGAGGGTAAGGCCGAAGAAGGAAACTGTCACCTACCTGAATGCATAGGAGCGCTCCACAGTACCCTACCCGATCACCATGGTCCGCAGCGCCTTGGCGACGGCCGCCGACCTGGAATGCATCTGCAGTTTCCGGAAGATCTGGCGTGTGTGGAAAGAGATTGTATTGACAGGCACGCCCAGCTTCTGCCAGCAGTTGCCGGACTCGGATTTCTTGGTCGGAGAGCCGGCAATCGGCGGGAGTTCGGGGCGGCGCACTCTGGTCTTCGATTACGAGCACCCGGATACCGCCAGCATGGTCAGGTTCTGGCATTCCTATTCCTCGCAAATGTGTTTTCACTCTCGGATGTTCCTACACCGTGCTGCAACTACATCTTCAGGTAGGGTTGCTCCGCGGTCCCGGCCGACGGGACGGAGTGCGATGGTGCACCTTCCAGCGAGCGCTCGTGTACGCCAAATTGAAACCCGCGCGCGCCGTGATATGATCTCCCCCGATGAACGTCGTTCTGGTCCACGGAATCCTCGGTTTCCGAGTGAAATTCGGAATCGAGTACTTCAACGGTGTGGCTGAGCACCTCCGGGAGAAGGCCTTCAAGGTCATCGCCCCCACGCTGGATCCCACTCAGGGCATCGAAGTCCGCAGCACGCAGCTCCGCGATCAGATCAAAGCCGCCATGGCTTCCGGCGATCTGGACGCCGCGCAGAAGACGCACATCATCGCTCACAGCATGGGCGGGCTCGATAGCCGCTGGATGCTATCGCCTGCGAACCCCGATAAGATTCAAACTCCCATCCGGTCCCTGACAACCATCTCGACGCCGCACTTGGGATCGCCGATCGCCGACCTGGTCGACAGCCCGGAGCAGTTATCGGCGTTCAGCGCACTTCCCTTCGGCTTGAACCGCAACCCGCTGGAGCCGGTCCTGAACGCGCTCGGCATTTCGCTTGACGGCTTACGAAACCTGACCACGCCGTTCTGTCAGAAATTCTCGTCCACGTGCGTCAGCGACCCCGCGGTCGCGTATTTCTCGGTCGCCGGAGGGGGCCGTACCGGTTTTCCCGAGACGTGCGCCGTGTTGCTGCTGTTTCATCGGTACATCTCGTCGCTAACCGGCCAGCCCAACGACGGCCTGGTGACCGTTGCGTCCGCCCAATTCGGCTCGTTCGACCCGAACACCTGGCCGGCCGATCACGCCGACGAGATCGGCCACAACATCGACAACCTGCTGTTGCCGCCCGGCTTCCCGTATCTGGCGAAGTACGATCAGATCGTGTCGAAGGTGATGCCGCTTTGATGTGGGCCAGGCTTTAGCCGGTCCAAGGCCTACGCGAACTCGATGGCCGCGATCACCAGGTCGGGCGTCGCCTGGTTCCAGCTCTCCGGGACATTGTCGAATGCCAGCCGGAACGGCTTGGTTTCGCCCGGCGCGGCTCCGCCCGTCCGCTGGCTGACGATCGGCACCCGCTCGCGCAGCACCACCTGCCCGAACGGATCGTAGAACACGCAGTAGATCTCCACCGATTTCAGCCGCCGGTCGCCCACGTTCTGAATCGTGCCCGTGATCTCCACCACGCTTTGCTTCAGGTAACTCTCGTGGGCCTTCATCTCCACGTCGGCCAGCTTGAGATTTCGCGCCCGCACATACTCGCGCGCCTCGCCCGTCAATGGCGGCGGAGGAGGCGGCGGCTGCTTCGATAACCGGTCCAGGTACAGGAACCCGGCCACGCCCAGTACGAGCACCAGGCCGATCACCATCGCCACCGGCGGGATGGATGCTTTCGGGGCCGAGCCTTTGACTGCTTTATCTGCCGCCAACGGTCATCTCTCCTATCTTGATTGTAGGAGCAGCCACGCTGCCGCGAAACTCCAGGTCGTTGCCCACCGCCTCGATCCCGCGCAGCATCTCCATCAGGTTCCCCGCGATGGTCACCTCGCTCACCGCGAACGCCAGCTCGCCGTTGCGGATCCACAGGCCCGCGGCCCCGCGCGAATAATCGCCGGTCACGACATTCACGCCGAACCCCATCAGCTCGGTGACGTAAAACCCGTTGGAAATGCCCGCCAAAATCTGCTCCGGCGTTGGGACGCCGGCCTCGATGAAGAGGTTCCCGTGCCCGATGCCCGCGTTGCCGGTCAGCCCGCGCGATGCGTTGCCGGTAGTCTTCATTCCCAGTTTGCGCGCCGCGTACGTATTCAGCAGGTAGCTTTTGAGCACGCCGCGCTCGATCACCGTGGTGCGGCGCGAGGGCACGCCTTCGTCGTCGAAGGGCGAGGTGCCGAACAGCCCGGGCAGCGTTCCGTCGTCGACCACGGTCACCAGCTCGCTCGCCACCGATTCGCCCAGCTTCTCCGCCAGGAAGGATTCGTGACGGTAGATCGACATCCCATGCACGGCTTCGTAGATGTTGTCGAGCAGCGAGCGCGCGGCCCGCGGCTCGAAAACGACCGGCACCTTCTGAGTCTCCACCTTCACCGCGTTCAACCGGCGCAGCGCCCGCCGGGCGGCGGTACGGCCCACTTCCTCCGGAGCCTCCAGTCCCTCGAACCCGCGCGCCATGGTGAACCAATAGTCGCGCTCCATGCTCTCGCCCTCGCGCGCGACTGGTGTAGCGCTCAGGGAACAGTAGCTGGACCGGTACTCCCCCGCGAATCCGCGCGAGTTGGCGAAAATGTGCCGGCCGACGTAGCTGTCGAATGACGCGCCGTCGGAGTTGGCAATACGCGGATCGAAATCCAGCGCGGCGCACTCCGCGCGCTTCGCGGTCTCGATCTTGAGGCCGGTGTCCAACCCGGCCACTCCCGGCGAGTAGAGCTTCAGATCGCCGCCGGCGGAGCCGAATTCGTCCGGATCCGGCAGCCCGGCATGCGGGTCTTCGGTGGTGAGATCGGCCAGCTCGATCGCCGATCTCACCATATGGGCGATTCCCTCGCGTGAAAAATCGGAAGTGTACGAGGCCCCGGTCTTTTTCCCGATCAGGATGCGCAGCCCCACACCGCGCGAACCCGCTTCCTTCAAATTCTCCACCTCGCGCATGCGCACATTGGTCGAGAACTCGTCGCCCTCGGCAATCGTGCACTCCGCGTCGGTCGCGCCTGCCTCCAGCGCCTGCCGGACCACGTCCTGCGCGAGTTCCCCCAGATGGTTGTTGCTCAAGCCCGGCCCCCCACCGTCATGCGGTCGATCTTGATCGTCGGGATCCCGACCCCAACCGGCACGCTCTGTCCGTCCTTGCCGCAGGTGCCGACCCCTTCGTCGAGCTTGAGGTCGTTGCCCACCATGCTGACATACTTGAGCGCCTCGGGACCGTTGCCGATGAGCGTCGCGTTGCGCACCGGCCGCGCCAGCCTGCCGTCTTCGATCAGATAGCTCTCCGAGGCCGAAAACACGAAGTTGCCGCTGGTGATGTCCACTTGGCCTCCGCCGAAGTTGCGGCAGTAGATTCCCTTGGGCACCGAGCGGATAATCTCCTCCGGGTCGCTCTCCCCCGCGAGCATGAAGGTATTGGTCATGCGCGGCATGGGGATGTGGGCGTAGCTCTCCCGCCGGCCGCTGCCCGTCGATTCGGACCGCAGGAGCGTGCTCGACAGCTTGTCCTGCAGATAGCCGCGCAATACCCCGTTTTCGATCAGCACATTGCGCTTCGTGGGATGGCCTTCGTCATCGACATTGAGCGAGCCGCGCCGATTGCCGATCGTGCCGTCGTCGATGACCGTACACAGTTCGCTCGCCACCTTCTGCCCGATCCGCCCGCTGAAAGCGGAGACGCCCTTGCGGTTGAAGTCTGCCTCCAGCCCGTGCCCCACAGCTTCGTGAAGCAGAATCCCGGGCCAGCCAGGTCCCAGCACCACGGTCATCTCACCCGCCGGAGCGTCCACCGCGTCCAGCATGGTAATGGATTCGCGCACGGCTTCGGCGGCGAAATGTTCCGGCGTCTTCTCGTGCAGGAAGAAATCCAGCTCGACGCGCCCGCCGCCGCCCGCGTGCCCCCGCTGCGGAGGCCCGCCATTCTGCCGCGCGATCGCCGACACGCTCAGGCGCGCCAAAGGCTGGCGGTCGAACGTGAGCACGCCCTCGCTCGTCGCCACCATCACCTGGCGAAGGTTGTCGGCGTAGAACGCCTGCACCTGGAACACGCGCGAATCGGCGGCGCGGGCCGCCCGGTCCGCGCGTTTCACCAGTTCCACCCTCTCGGAAAACGCTGTCTCCGTCGGCGCGGTGATTACCGGATACAGGTTGTGCCGCCGCCCTTCGTTCAGATCGAACTTCTCGACTTTCGCGGGCGCCGCGGCGATGTGCGCGGCCACATTGGCGGCCTTACGGATCTTGTCCGGCGAAAGGTCGTCGCTGTAGGCATATCCGGTGCGCTCCCCCGCAATCACCCTCACCCCAACCCCCATGGAGACGCCCTCGGTGGCACTCTTGACCATCGATTCGTCGAGGCTGATGGAGCTTGTAAGCAGGTACTCGAAATACAGGTCGGCGTAGTCGCCGCCCTGGCTCAAGGCTTCAGCCAGATAAGATTCCAGGTCCTGCCGGGTAATGGCGAAGCGGGAGGCAAAAACCGAGTCGGAAAACAGCATATATCTTCAGCCTAGCATTGCGGCCCAAGCCTCCCGCCCCGCGGCAGTCATGCCGGCGACAACCCCCGCGAAGTATGATTCAATCGAAATTTACCGCCCTATGTCTTTCATTCACGACGATTTTCTCCTGTCCACCAAGACCGCGCGGCGCCTCTACCAGGAGTTCGCCCAACCCGAACCCATCCTCGATTACCACTGCCACCTGCCGCCCAAAGACGTCGCCGAGAACCGCCGCTTCCGTAACCTCTTCGAAATCTGGCTGGAAGGCGACCACTACAAGTGGCGGGCCATGCGCGCTAACGGCGTCGACGAGCGCTACTGTACGGGCGCGGCCGATCCTTACGAGAAGTTCCTCGCCTGGGCCCGCACGGTGCCCCACACGCTCCGCAATCCGCTCTACCACTGGACCCACCTCGAGCTGAAGCGCTACTTCGGCATCGACGAGCTGCTGGACGAAAAGAGCGCGCCGCGCGTCTGGGAGCAGGCTAATGCAGCGTTGGCGACCGATGAGCTCTGCGCCCACGGCATCCTCGGCAAATTCCGCGTGAAGGCGGTCTGCACCACCGACGACCCGACCGACGATCTCGCCTGCCACAAAGCCATCGCCGCCTCGGGCCTGAAGACCAAGGTCTTCCCGACGTTCCGCCCCGATAAAGCCCTCAACGTCCACATACCCGAGGTCTTCAATCCGTGGGTGAACAAGCTGGAAGCCGCGAGCAACGCCAGCATCCACCATCTGACGGATTTTGTAGACGCGCTGAAAAAGCGCCATGACTTCTTCCATTCCATGGGCGGACGTCTCAGCGACCACGGCCTGAATCACGCTTTCGGCACCTTTCCCTCCGAGCAGGAAGCTTCGGCCATCTTCGGACGCGCGCGCTCCGGCCACGCCGCAACGCATCAAGAAAGCATCCAGTTCGCCTCTCACATGATGATGATCTTCGGCCGGCTGGATGCCGAAAAAGGCTGGACCAAGCAGCTTCACCTGGGCGCCCGGCGCAACAACAACGCGCGCCGCTTCCGCGAAATGGGCCCGGATACCGGCTGGGACTCCATCGGCGATTGCCTACAGGCCGACGCCCTTGGCAACTTCTTTGACCGCCTGGATTCGGAGAACGCGCTTCCCAAGACCGTGATCTACAATCTGAATCCCGCCGACAATTACGTAATCGCCACCATGATCGGCAACTTCCAGGACGGCGTCACGCCGGGCAAGATTCAATTCGGCAGCGGCTGGTGGTTCCTCGACCAGAAGGAAGCCATGACCTGGCAGATGAACGCGCTCTCCAACTGCGGCCTGCTTTCGCGCTTCCTCGGCATGCTCACCGACTCGCGGTCGTTCATGTCATACCCGCGCCACGAGTATTTCCGCCGCGTGCTGTGCGACCTGCTGGGCCGCGATATCGAAAACGGCGAGATGCCGGCCAGCGACGAGCTCGTCGGGCCCATGGTGCGCAACATCTGCTACGGCAATGCGCACAGGTTCCTGGGGCTGAACGTCGATTGATGTCCCCTCGCCGGAGCCGCGGCTTTAGGTGCGATCAGACCAAAACCCCGGGCCGCGGCACTGTTCCCGGCGTGCCGGTTTCACGTTTTCTTCGAGCTTCGTAGCAGAATTATCAGCAAGATGAGGAGAAGCGCGGCAGCGATGAGGAACAGCGCAAAGGTAGCCCAGGAGATGCAATCTTGAACCGTAGCTACCGTAGCTATTGCCTCTTGCGATAGTTGTTGAGGCTTCGGTCGTGGGCATATCGGAAACCCCAGCTTCCATAAGCGCCGCTCATGACTTATGGGGTTCGACAAGGCCAGATTTATCGAGCAGATTTGGCGCTCTCCAGCTCCGATCCCGACTCCAAACGCGTGGTTTTGCGCATGCCCCTAACAGGCTAATGCGCCGTCAGTGCCGCCGCCAGCGCGATGAGCGATTTGATTCCGGGCACGATGCTGCTTGCCTCGGCGTACTCCTCCAGCCGGTGCGGCATGTGTTCCGACACCGCGCCCACGGCCACCGCGGGAATGCCCATGCTCACCGCGATATTGGCGTCGGTGGAACCTGCGTCCTGCGGAACGATCTCCGGCGTGCCCGGCTTGCGGAAGTAATTGCCGGTAGCCAGCGCCGTCTGCACTAACGGATGATGCAGCCGTTCAGCTTGCGGCCGGGCTTTCGAATAGTCGATACCCATTTTCTTTTCCATGCGGAAGCCTACGCCTTCCTGTTCGCCGATGCGGCGGGCGGTGGAGACTACGGCGCTCTCCAGGCGGTCCTGCGTGGGGCTGTCCATGGAGCGCAGGTCCACCGTGAACCAGGCTTCGCGCGGAATGGCGTTCACCACCGTGCCACCGCCCAGCATGCCGACGTTCAGCACCGGCAGCTTGAACGTGCCGAGACCTTCCGCCACCGGCGGCAAGGGCATCTCATAGAGCGCGGTGATCGCTTTGGCCACGGCTTTGGCCGGGCTGGGCGCACCGCGGCTCTCCAGGGTGTGCGCGCCGGGCGAAGTGTAGAAGAATTTGAATTGGTTGATGCGCAGGGCCCCGTACCAGACGTCGGTGGCGCCCACGTCCACCGCCACGAACATGTCGGGCTTGTACCCGCTGGTCTCGAGCCAGTGCTTGGCGCCCAGCAATCCCAGCTCTTCCTGCACCGAGGCAAGGAAGATCAGGTCGCCCCTGGTCTGCACGTCGCCGCGATTCAGCGCCCGGAACATTTCCAGGACGGCCATCAGGTTGGAGGTGTCGTCGCCCACGCCCGGCGCGCGCATAATGTCGCCCTCGCGTGTGACCTTGATCGGAGTTCCTTCGGGAAATACGGTATCCATGTGGGCCGCGAACACGACCGTCGGCCCGCCGCCGGTACCTTTGCGGACCCCGCTCACGTTGAAGATGTCGTCGGTGCGGATATCGGCCAGCCCGAGTTTCTCCATCTCCGCGCGGATGTATTTCGCGCGCGCCTGTTCTTTGGTGGAAGGCGCGGGCGTCTCCACCAGACGGATCCATTCGTCGACGATGGCGGTCGAGCGCTCATCCACCGATTGCAGCGCCTTGTGCACGTCGGGCCGCTCGAGCAATGCCGGCTGGAACCAGCTATTCTGCGCGAAAGCGGGCGCGGCGGCAAACCACAGTGCGGCACTGGCAATCCGGGTGAGCATATTGAAAAATGATACCGTGCGCGAGGCGGTCATGCAGGGCTTGGAAGAACGGGCCATCGGGTGCTTCACGGGGCTGGCCGTTGGAGATGCCATCGGCAAGCAGACGGAGACGCTGTCGCGCCCGGCTGTCCGGCAGTGGTACCCGGGCGGGATCGCGGGATTTCACGGCCGGCCGGGAGACGTCATCCCGCGATACGCCGGCAAGCGCTACGAATGGCGAATCGGCGAAACCACGGACGACACCGAGCAGACCATTGCCGTTGCGCGCGCCCTGCTGAAGAGCGGCGAGGTCCGCCACGAGGAGATCGGGCGGGA
>DATJYJ010000043.1:0-34383 GCA_035578025.1 Verrucomicrobiia bacterium | reverse complement strand
GAGACGGACGCATCTGGGGGCGCGGGTTGAGCCGCGGCCAAGGCGCGGAAATCCCGGGCGTCGGCAACAAGTCGATCGCATTAAAGAACTGTCACAACGTCCTGCTGCGGGATTTTTCCATTCTGCATGGCGGACACTTCGGGATTCTGGCCACCGGCGTCGACAACTTCACCGTCGACAACCTGAAGATCGACACCAATCGCGATGGCATTGACATCGACGCCTGCCGCAACGTGCGGGTGTCCAACTGCTACGTCAACTCGCCGTGGGACGACGGCATTTGCCTCAAGGCCGATTACGCCCTGGGACGGGCCAAAGTCTGCGAGTTCGTCACCATCACCAACTGCTACGTGAGCGGCTGCTGGCAGGAAGGCACCATGCTCGACGGCACCTACCGGAAATTCGGCCCGGACCAGCGCGTCCCCCACACGGGCCGGATCAAGTTCGGAACCGAATCCAGCGGCGGCTTCCGCAATATCACCATTTCCAATTGCGTCTTCGAAGGCTGCCAGGGCCTGGCGCTCGAATCGGTCGACGGGGCTCTGCTGGAAGATGTGACCGTGACCAACATCTCCATGCGCGACATCATGAGCGCGCCCATCTTCCTGCGCCTGGGCAGCCGCTTGCGCGGTCCGGAGGGCACGCAGGTGGGCACGCTCAAGCGCGTGATCATCAGCAACGTGGTGTGCTCCAACTCCGTGTCGGCGTTGGGATCGGTAATCAGCGGAATTCCCGGCCACTACATCGAGGACGTGAAGATCAGCAACGTCCAGATCCTTCACCAGGGCGGCGGCACTCGCGAAGACGCCGCATATCAGCCGCCCGAGTACGAGGACATCTATCCCGAGCCGGACATGTTCACCGCTCCGCCCCGCCCCGGACGCAACGGCCGCGGTCCCGACGGCCAGTTCGTGGCCGAGGGACAGGGCCGCGGCGCCGCAGGCCGGGGAGCAGCGCAGCCGCAGGCCGGCCGCGGCCCCACCGCTCCCCTCGAGCGGCACAAAATGCCCTCCCAGGGATTCTACGTCCGCCACGCCAGGAGCATTCAGTTCGATAGCGTCGTAATCGAGGCCGCACAGGAAGACCACCGGCCCGCGTTCGTACTGGACGATGTCCAGGACGCGGACTTCTTCCAGATCAGGAGCCCGCACGCCGCCGACACTCCGGTCTTTGCCCTTCATCACGTCAGCGGCCTGAGTGTTCACATGTGTAACGGCGTCAAAGATGCCCAGCTTCAGAAAGTGGATCAGAAGACCTTGTAGCTGGCGGGGCGCTACGCTGGAAAAATGAAGATCGGATTCGTTGGACTGGGGAACATGGGTGAGGGCATGGCTCGCAACCTGCTTGGCGCCGGGCACCACCTCACGGCTTACAATCGGACTCGCGCCAAAGCGGAAGCGTTTGCTCCGGCTGGCGCGCGGATTGCCGAATCGCCCGCCGATGCCTGCCGCGATGCCGAAGCTGTCTTCACCATGCTGAGCGACGATGCCGCCGTCGAGAGCGCCGTCTTCGGCAGCGCTGGCATCGCCGGGGCGCTCCCGCCCGCCGCGGCGCACATTTCTTCCAGCACCATCAGCACCGCCATGGCCCGCCGCCTTGCGGACGAGCACTCCAAACGCGGCCAGGGATTTCTGAGCGCCCCGGTATTTGGCCGTCCCGAGGCCGCCGCCTCCGCAAAGCTGGTGGTGGTCGCGGCCGGACCCTCCGCACTCGTGGATCGTCTTCAGCCCCTCTTCGCCGCCATCGGCCGCCAGACCTTCGTCGCCGGCGATCAGCCCTGGCAGGCGAACGCCCTCAAGCTCTGCGGCAATCTCATGATCGCCAGCATGATCGAAACCTTCGGCGAAGCCGTCGCCTGCCTGCGCAAGGCCGGCGTGGACCCCCACGTCTTCCTCGATGCCATGACCGCGCTATTCGGCTCTCCGGTCTACGCCAACTACGGCCGCTTGATTGTGAATGAACAGTTCGACCCGGCCGGGTTCGCACTGCGCCTTGGGCTGAAGGACATCCGGCTGGTACTCGAAACCTCGCAGGAATGCGCGGCACCGATGCCCATCGCCAGTCTCGTTCGCGATCACCTCCTGTCGGGGGTGGCATCGGGTCAAGCCAATCTGGATTGGTCCAGCATCGCCAGAATCTGCGCGCGCAACGCAGGTTTGTAGCGCCTCGCACATGACTTTCCCGCAGCGGTTCGCGATTGCTACCCTTATGTGTCACGGTTAACTTGTGCGCAGGCGGACAACAGTCATTGCCCTCGGTGTCCTGGCCGCCGCCGGCCTTGCCGGCTGGTGGCGTTTTCGCGTTGCAGGGTTTGGGCAGCACGTGTATCGCATCGGGTGGATGATCTCGCCGCCGTTTCAGGTCCGCGGACCGGATGGGAAAGAGGCGGGGCTCTCCGTCGAGTTGGTGAAGGAGGCGGCCCGCCGCCGCGGCATCTCTCTCCAATGGATCTTCTGGCCGGACAGCTCGGAATCCGCCCTGAAGAGCAAAAGCGTGGACCTGTGGCCTCTCATCACCATTACACCAGAACGCCTCAAGGCCTTCCACATATCCGAGCCTTACCTTCAGCATGAACACTGCCTTCTGGTGCGCAACGATAGCCAATACAAACGAATCGAGGATGTGTCCACTGCAAGGGTCGGAATTTCCAATGCCGCAATCGATACCGTTCTTTTGAAACGTCTTCTGCCCGCTGCGACCCCCTTGTTCCGCCCCTTGATTACCGAGGTATTGGAGGACACCTGCGGCGGACATGCCGACGCGGCTTTCATGGATAAATACACCGCCATCTCGGCGCTCATGGAAATGCCCGCGTGCGGTGGTCATACGCTTCGCTGGATCGGAGTTCCGCAGATCCGCTCGCGCCTTGGAGTCGGCGCCACCTTCGAGTCGCGCGCCGCCGCCGATGCCATCCGCGAGGAGATCGGCGCCATGGCCGAGGAGGGCCGGCTCGCGTCCATATTCGGACAGTGGGGCGTCATGTCCGGCGAGGACGTCGAATCCGTGGAAGCTTTGCTCGATGCCCGGCGGCGCGAAACGCGCCTGGCCATCGCCACCGCCCTGTTCGCCTCCCTTTTCGGGCTTACCTGCTGGCAAACCATCCGCCTGGTGCGCGAGCGTACGCGGACTCGCCAGGCGCAGGCCGAGTTGCGCGACTCCCAGGAACGCTACATGCAAGCCCAGAAGCTGGAAAGCATCGGCCGCCTGGCCGGCGGAGTGGCCCACGATTTCAATAACCTCCTGACCGTAATCAACGGGTACAGCGAAATTGTCCTGGGAAAACTGGAAGCCGGCCATCCCGCGCGGCAGCACGTCAAGGAGATCCGCAAAGCGGGCGAGCGTGCCGCCAGCCTCACCCAACAACTGCTGGCCTTCGGACGCAAACAGATGATCCGGCCGCGGCCGATCGACCTGAACTCCGTCGTCAGGGAGTGCGAAAAGATGTTCAGCCGGCTGCTCGGAGAGGATATCGAGCTGATCGCCAGGCTTGGCACGGGACCGGCGATGACTCTCGCCGATCCCGGCCAGATCAACCAGGTGTTGATGAATCTCGTGGTCAATGCCCGCGACGCCATGCCGGACGGAGGCAGGCTGATCATCGAGACCGACGTCGTCGAGGTCGACACCCAGAGCGCCGCCGGCCGGCCCGAAGTTACGCCGGGCCCGGCCGTCCGCCTCACCGTGTCCGACAATGGCCACGGCATGGACGAGAGCACTCGCGAGCACATCTTCGAGCCCTTCTTCACCACCAAGGGTCTCGCCCAGGGTACCGGCCTGGGATTGGCCACCGTTTACGGCATCGTCAAACAAAGCCACGGATGGATTCGTGTACAAAGCGAGCCCGGCAAAGGCTCGAGCTTCGAGATCTACCTGCCGCGCATCGCCGGCACCGATGCTGTACCGGAAAGTGCGGACGCCGGACCGCCGCCCAGCGGGTCCGAAACCCTGCTGGTGGTGGAAGACCAGGAAGAGGTGCGCGCCTTCGCCGTAAGCGCGCTCGCCGCCTTCGGGTATCACGTTCTCAACGCAGCCGACGCCGACGAGGCACTGGAACTTTCGCAGCGCTACCCCGGTCCAATCCACCTCCTGGTGACCGACGTCGTGCTGCCCACCATGAATGGGCGCGAACTTGCCGAGCGTATGAAAGCCGCGCGCTCCGAGGTCGCCGTCCTGTACACCTCCGGCTATACTGCCGACGTCATCGCCCATCGCGGCGTGCTCGACCAGGATCTCGCATTCCTCCCCAAGCCCTACACCGCGGAAGCGATCGCAGGCAAGGTGCGCGAAATGCTCAAGAGATCCTGACTCAGACCCGTGGGGCCGGCTTCACCGGTCGACGGCCGCAGGCCCGTCGCGCCTCAGTATCCTCTCCAGCCGGCCCCGGAGTCGACCAGTTGAATTCTCCCCGCGAACGTTATAGTCTGAACGCCCATGAGGATGCTCTGCGCCATCTCCGCCCTCGCGCTCGCCGCCCTACTCCCCGCGCAGGAGCCGCCCGCCGGAGGTCGCGGCGGACGTGGCGGTCCAGCCCTGCGCGAATTCCTCGGCCTCGGTCCGCCGCCCGATGCCAAAGCCGCCGAGCGCGGCGCCAAACTCTATTCCCCAAACTGCGGCTTCTGCCATGGAGAAAACGCCAATGGCGCCAGCGGTCCTGACCTGGTCCGCTCACCCGTCGTCCTGCACGACGAAAAAGGCGAGCTCATCGTTCCCGTGCTGCGCGACGGACGCCCCGACAAGGGCATGCCCGCGTTCGCCGCCATGACCTCCGCCCAGCTCTCCGATATCGCGCAATTCCTGCACTTGCGCGTCGAGCTCACCGCCAACCGGGGCACCTACAAAACCCTCAACGTGGTCACCGGCGACCCGAAGAGAGGCGAGCAGTACTTCAATGGCGCCGGCGGATGCGCCGCCTGCCACTCGCCCACCGGCGACCTCGCGAAGATCGCCGCGCGCTACCCGCCCGACCAATTGCAAAACCGCTTCCTGTGGCCCGGCGGAGGGCGGGGAGCTCCGCGAAAAGTTACCGTGGAGCTGCCCTCCGGCGAGAAGGTCAGCGGCACCCTCGCGCGCATCGACGATTTCTCGGTCGATCTCACCGATGGCTCCGGCGCCCGGCGCTCGTTCAACCGCGACGACGGCGTAAAGGTCGACGTGGAAGATCGGCTCACCGCCCATCGCACCCTCCTCGACAAATACTCCGACGCCGATATCCACGACCTCACCGCCTACCTGGTGACCCTGAAATGAATCCACGAACCTTGCTGTTCCTGCTCCCCGTGTTGGCTGCCTCCCAGGGCCTTGACCCGAAAGCGCTGCGCCTGTTTCAGCCGCCTGCCGACTCCTGGCCCACTTACAACGGCGACTACTCCGGGCGCCGCTACAGCACGCTGGCGCAGATCAACGCCGCCAACATCAGTTCGCTCACACCCGTCTGGACCTACCGCATCGCCGGCATCGGCCCACAGCGCGGCGTCGGAAATCCCGTGATCAAGTCGACCCCGCTCCTGGTGAATGGCGTCCTCTATTTCACGATTCCCGACCACGTCTTCGCCGTCGACGCGCGCCAGGGCCGGCTCCTGTGGCAATACGATTGGGAAGATCACGGCGGGCACCTCGTGGGCCAGCGCGGCGTCGGGATGTACGGCAACTGGCTCTACTTTCTCGGGCCCGACGGCTGGTTCATTTCCCTCGATGCGCACACCGGAAAGGAACGCTGGCGCAAGAAAGTGGCCGACGAAAAGCTCCAGTACTTCACCACCATGTCTACGATGGTGGTCAAAAACCACGTCCTGGTCGGCGTCGGCGGCGATGCCATGGATGTGCGCGGGTACCTGGAAGCCCGCGACCCCGAAACCGGCGAACTGCAGTGGCGCTGGTGGAGCGAACCCGAAAAACCCGGCGATCCCGGCTCGGACACCTGGCCCAACAAAGCCGCCATGGACCATGGCGGCGGCATGACCTGGATGCCCGGAACCTACGACCCGGATCTCAACCTGCTCTACTGGGGCACCGGAAATGCCAACCCCGTTTATGCCGGACAGAGCCGCAAGGGCGCGAACCTTTGGACGGCCTCCATCGTTGCGCTCAACGCCGATACCGGCAAGCTCGCCTGGTGGTTCCAGGCATCCCCCCACGACACTCACGATTGGGACAATGTCGAAACCCCGGTGCTCTTCGACGCTTCCGTCGACGGCCGCCCGCGCAAGCTCCTTGCCCAGGCCGCGCGCTGCGGATACTTCTTCGTCCTCGACCGGACCAATGGAAAAAACCTGGTCTCGAAAGGATTCGCAGGCGTCAACTGGTCTAAAGGCGTCGATGCCAAGGGACAGCCGATTCCCGACCCCGCCAAGGAGCCTCAGGTGGATGGCTCGCTGATCAACATTCCCGCCGGCGGAGGGACTAACTGGCCGCCGCCGAGTTACAGCCCGGATACAGGGCTCTTCTATGTCAATGCCGCTCGTGGTTACAGCATCGCTTATCTGACCGATACCGACGAACAGCCCGAAGGCTACGGCGGCCGCGGCGGCGGGCTCATCACCGAAGCCGTGCTTGAAGCGCTCGAAGTGAAGACCGGCAACATCGCCTGGAGCCACACCTACCCCAGCGGCACCTTCGGCACGTCGTTCTCCGGAATTCTGACCACCGCCGGCAAACTGCTCTTTACCGGCGACCCCTCGCAGAATCTCATCGCCTTCGATCCTGCCTCCGGCAAGATCCTCTGGCACTACCGCCTCGCTCAGAATGTGAGCAACGGACCATCTACCTGGCTCCTGGACGGCCGGCAGTACTTGATCGTGGGTGCGGGTGATACTCTATACGCCTTCGCTCCACGGGGAGCGAATTAGTTCTGGGGTGATCACTTCGGCAAACTGATGGATCCGTTCGGCCACTCCTGGACTTTGGCCACGCACAAAGAGGATGTTGCTCCCGAAGAGATGAAGCGCCGTGCGGAAGCTCAGATGGCGAAAATGGCCGCTGTTCAGCGAAGCAAGGCCACGTCGTAGGGCGATGCGGTCTCAGGCCGCCACTGCCCGTGCGGGCCGCTTGGGAATGCCGACCGTGTGGATGCTGAAGGACTCCAGTTCGTCGAGGCACACCCTCTCAGGCTGCCCGCTTTCCACCCGATAAAGCAACAGGCCGCCTTGGCCGTCGATCACGATTCGATACGCCGATTTCACATGCGTGCGGCTGTCGCCAGCCAGGGTATACCTCAAGAAAATCTGTCGGTTTCTCATACCAACCCTGCAAGATCTCGCTATTCTCTGGTGATGCTGGCCATCCAGCTTGCGGCGGGGGCAATCACCTTAACACGAACGATAGGGCGGTCTCGCAGAAGTTTCAATGTTACCTTTGGTTGGCCGGAGGCTACTACCCGCTGTACTACCACCCTCGCTCCGTAACCGGCAGTTTCGGGTCTTTTTGCAGAGCTGTTTGCAGCATTTTCTGGCCGGTTCCCGAGTCTCCGGCCCGAATATAGGACATGGCCAGGTGAAATTGCCGCCGGGGTGTCGGCTCCTTGCTCACCGCGGCCGACAGGTAATTGATCGCCGACCGGTAAATGCCCTTCCGGTAGTAGACCCAGCCCAGCGTGTCCTGTATCGCCGGGCTGTCCGGAGCCGCTTCGGCCGCCCGCTGAGCCAGCGTAAGGGCCTCGTCCGGATTGTCGAACGCCAGCAGGTATGCGGCGTTGTTTAGTGCCATGACATTGGTTGCGTTCGAGCTCAGAACCGTGCGATACCGGGCGATCGCGTCGTTCCGGTTGCCCGCTGCCATATCCAACTCGGCCATCAGCATCAGGGCCCCGTTGTTCTTCGGATCGCGCGCCAGAACGCGGTTCAGGCGCTGCGCCGCGGCGTCGGAGTGGTTCTCGTTCCGGTCCATGTCCGCCAGCGTGAGTTCCGCCGGCACAAACGCCGGGTCCGCGGCTAATGCAGCTTCAAAAGCCTGCCGCGCGCCCCCGCGATTCCCGAGCTTCGTCAGCCACAAGCCCAGCAAGTGTTGGTATGGTGCCGAATTCGTGTGCGACCGCGCGATTTCCGTCAGACGCTCCGTGGCCTTTTCATTCTGCTTCTGGGCCCCATAGGATTCGGCGATAATCCGCGCGGGGCGCACATCGTCGGGCATGGCCTTTAGCGCTTCTTCCGCGCTGGATCTGGCTCCCGCGTAGTCTTTCTCTTCGTAACGCAGCAGAGCTTGCTGAAGCACGAACACCGGCTCCCGGTGAGACGCCAGCGCAGCCGCCAGCAGCGGCTTCATCTTTTCCGTGTCGCCCATCGCCAGCAGGGCCCAGTTGCGCTCGACCATGACGGGGGCAAGGTTGATTTGATTGTTGGGCGTGTGATCCAGCAGCTCGATGGCGGCCTTGGGTTGGTTCTCCTGCGTGTAGGTGCGGGCCAACGCAATCCGGGCATCCAGCAATGACGGTTTCAATTCCACCGCGCGCGTCAGTTCCCGCTTCGCGTTCTGTTCCATGCCCTGGGCCGCGTATGCCAGAGCCATGGCAAAGTGGGCTTCAGCCGAATCCGGTTTGTAGTGGAGCACCTGCTCCAAGTCCTTTTCCGCCTCGGCCGCCTTGCCGGTTCGCAGAAACATCTCGCTTCTCATCAGCAGCGCGTCCGCGTCCTTCGGGTTCTTCTTCAGATCGGCCGCCAGCATGCTCTGCGCTTCGTCCAGCTTCTTCATCGCGAAACAGGCGGCAATCACTCGCCGCCGTGCCGCCGGATCCCGCGGGTCGTCCTGCGCCAACTTCTTGAGTTCCGCCAGGGCGGCCTCCCGCTTGCCGGTCTTGAACAGGAATAGCGCGTGAACCGGCTTGTATTCTTTCCGCGGAAGCGCTGAGATCTGCCGGTAAGTCTGCTCGGCCTCGTCCATCCGGTTGCCCGCCGACTGGATTGCCGCCAGTCCGAACAGCGCCCGCGCGTTCTTTGGGTCGAGTTGTGCTGCCCGCCGGATCTCGGTCTCCGCAACGTCGTTTTTTCCAGCCATCAGGTGAAGCTCGGCCAGCGCCATTGCGGCGTACGACGAATCGGGAGCCGCGGCAACCGCCTTCTTCAGCGCCTCCTCGGCGCCGTCGAAGTCTTTCCTGCTCAGCTTGAATCGCGCCAGCAGAACCGACGAGCTGAGGTTCGACGGGAACTTCTGCAGGTTCTCTTCGAGCCGTTTCAGCGCTTCATCATTATTCCCCAGCTTCCATTCGGCGAGCGCCAGCAGGTCGTTCGCCTGCGTATTCTGCGGCGATGCCTTCAGCACCTCCTGCAGACGCGACGAGGCGTCCTCCACCAACGACTTGTTGGTCGTCGCGGTCTGTAGCGCGGCCAGTTGCAATTGCGCGCCTTCGTGCTTGGGGTTAAGCTCCGTCGCCTTCCGCAACGCTGCGACTGCTCCCCTGGGGTTCCCCATCGCAAGCTCCGTCAGGCCAATGCGGTAATACGGCTCGGCGTCCCGGGGGACCGCCCCTGCGGCATTGCGATATTCCAGCAGAGCGCGCGGATAGTCGTGCTTGTCGAAAAGCTTCTGACCATTGGAAAGGAAATTCGCCTCCCTGGCCTGGGGGGATTTTCGACAGGAAACCATAACAATTCCGGCCGATAACACTACGAAGGTGGTCCAGGAGAATACTCTGCCGCGGAACATACCGCCTCAATCGTGCATTTCGCGGGCCATAAAAAGCATTGGGGCAGGCTTTTAGGCCTGCCCCGTCTTCAATCATGCAGGTGAACTAGTGATCGGGTTAACTCTGGATGTCCGGCCGTGCCAGCCGCGCTGCCAGCCGCTTCCACTGCGTGGCGGCGATAAGGAGTATGGCACTGCCGAGCAGCACGATCGCACCCGGTTCCGGATTGGCAATCGGCGTGAGAAACTCCTGCGCCGGTTTGTTGTTGCCGAGCGTGCCAACCCAGGTGGGGTCCGCGGTCACCAGGTCCCACGTTCCCATGAACGCCGAGCCCGCCCAGTTTTCAGCCGTGACTGCCTGTTCCGCCGCGCTCAGCGCCTCGATGACGGCCTGCTCGAAACTCAGGCCGGAAGTCGATGCGGTTGAAATACTCCCATAATGATTGACGGAATACAGGTAATTGTTGAAAGTGTAAGTACCGCTTGTCGACTGAATATCTGTGTGCAACGTGCCGATGTGATTCGAATCCACAAACAGCTCCCAGGCCGCGACCTGGGAAATAATCTCGTTGTTGAGGTCCCCGGACCCGGCCTTCTGAATGTTGCTGAATAGCCAGGCGGCTTCGAGGTATCGCGTGTACGCGTCCGGGCTCGCGGTCATATCGACCGAGTAGCTCCCGGCAGTATCTCCCTGAAACGCGAAGGCCGCCGGGTTCGGCGGGGCCTGAACACCGTGTCCGTAGTTCCCGCCGAATTGCGCGTTGTTCGTCACGTTCGTCGGATTGAGAGCATAGATATTCGCATTCCAAGCGTACGGAGGCGCGATTTCATCATTGAAATCCAGGCAGAAAATCGTGATGTCTTTCCCCAGCGTCGCGTCATACGCCGTATAAGGACTAGTACCAAATCCCGACCATACCCCCGCCCAGTTACCAACCCACTCCATCGAATCGGCATACATGCACCCGGACAGGAGAGCGAACGCCGCAATGCGGACTGAAATTGTCTTAATTAGCTTTGTTTTCATAAAGTTCAGGCGACACTCGACGCAGCAATTGCGCTGCCGATTACTAATTCACATGTAATGATATGGTTAAGTAGAAAGGCGGGAATTAGCGGGATTTAGTAGTTTGGGAAATGTTTCCGAAAATCGAGATTTGAAGGAATGCTTGTCCAGTTCTCGGGCGGCCGCCAGAAAACAGATTCCCTGATTTCGCGTCCTGCCCGCCTTGACGATTTGATTTGAGACGACGCCGACCGGGCCTTAGTACTTTTCTGGGGAATCGCGCCCAAACCGGCACCTCCCGCTCCCGCCACTCTTCTCGGGTATGCTCAATCCCTGCTCTGTGCCGCCTGACGATCGTCGCACCGGGTCGGGGTTTGACGTGGCATGAAAATCGCTAAAACAAGATCGCTGCGGTTTTCGTTATGGACGTCGATCGCCTGTCGCATTTTTCATCTGGAACGTACAAGTCTATGGCCCCGAAGCATCGCCTTGTCCGGGTCCCCGCGATTTTTCAAAGGCCGAATCACCGGCGGCTCAGTCCGCCGGAAACACACAGGCGCCGCATCGTCCAGACCTCGAGCCGATTGGTTTCCTGTTACATGTCTGCCGGTCTCAAAGATTCAGTTTTTGGCACTTTGTTCGAATTCGTTTCCCTTGCCGGCCGGAAGGCCGGATTGCTTTCGATCCCGGAAGATCCTGAGCTCCTGAGTTCATTTTTCAACCATGCACGCACAACTTTTTTCTCAAGACCGTGAGCTCTACCGGCTCTGCCGGGAGGTGCTCTCCGAAATCGCCGGCGACAATTGGAACCTGACGGTGGTCTCCGCCGAGCAAGCGTCCGAGGACTCCGACCTCTCCCTCTGGGACTGCCATCCCGATGTCCCCCTGCCGGATTGCGTCTTCACCAGCCCCTCCAAACACCTGTTTCTGGTCGACCGCAAAGACCTGGCACGCTTCCGGGAACAGACCGGCGCCGACGACGGCCACATCCTGCTGAAGCCGGTCTCTCGCGCCACTCTGGCCGCCTTCCTGGCCTCCAGCGGACGAAATGACCATCTATCCTCGGCTCTGTCCCTGCGCGCCGACCGCGACGAGATCCTCCAGTGCCTGATACAGGCCAACCTGCGCCTTCAGGAATACGATCAGGACCGGACCACTTTCCTCGCCCGCGCCGTGCACGATTTTCGCGCGCCCCTCACCGCCCTCAGCGGCTACTGCGGGCTGTTGCTCAGCGAGCCCCTCGGCCCTCTTACTCAATCCCAACGGGAGGTGCTCCAGCGCATGCAGCACAGTGCCAAGCGCCTTTCGCGCATGGCCGCCGCCATGTTCCAGTTGAGTGTCGGACGGCACGTCAAGCGCCGCCCAGACCTGCAGCACGGCGACATTCGCGACTGCCTGGAACAGGCCCTCCACGAAATTACGCCCTTCGCGGAAGATAAATCCATCGCCATCAACACGGACGTCGTCGCGCCGGACCAGCCCCTGTTTTTCGAAGCCGGTCAGATTGAGCAGGTTCTCATCAACATCATGGACAACGCCTGCAAGTTCACCCCGAAAGCCGGCACCATCGACGTCCGCTGCTATCCTTATTTCTGGGAGCGGCGCGTCACGCGTTCCGCCATTCCGCCGGGAGCCGAGCGCAGACACCGCCTCCGGCACGACCCCAATTCCTACCGCATCGACATTCGCGACTCCGGATGTCCTATCCCGCCGGAGCACCTCAATGATATCTTCGAAGAATACACATCCTATGCGGGTGGCCGCGACCGTTCCGGGGGAGGGCTCGGTCTGGCCATCACGAGAATGATCGTTAACCAGCATGAGGGAACCGTCTGGGCCGAGAACACCGACCAGGGTCCCATGTTCAGCGTAGTACTGCCGATGTAACACCCGGCAGTCCCCGCGCACCAGTCAAGTTAAACTGCAGACGATCGCTTGACCAGCGACACGGAGGAGGCACTTGAGCATCAACCGCACACATGCCGGATCCACGATTCTGATCGGCGAGGACGAACTTGAAGTCCGCGACTACCTGCAAACCGTTGCGAAATGCCTGGGATTTTCCGTCGAAACCGCCGCTGACGGAGACGAGGTTCTGTCCGCAGTCCAGGAACTGGACGGAAACCTCTCGGCCGTGCTGCTGGATCTCCTCATGCCCAACCGCGACGGATTGGAAACTTTGCTCGAGATCCGCCGTACGCGGCCTGACCTGCCCGTGATCATGTTGTCCGGCGAGGCCTCCACGCTGAATATCGTCAGGGCCATGAAGATGGGCGCGACGGATTTCCTGTGCAAGCCCGTATCCCACGAAGACCTCGCCAGAGCGCTCAACCGCGCCCTGGAAAAGAACGGGGCCCTGGATGCGCCGGCGCCTCCGCGCAAAACCTCCGTCCTGAATAAGACTTTCCTGGGATCCAACCAGCGCATGGCGGAGATCTATGCCCTGGTGGCCCAGGTCGGTTGGAGCGAGGCTCCAGTCCTGATCCAGGGTGAAACCGGCACCGGCAAGGAAGTGATCGCCCGGGAACTGCATGCCCAATCGCCGCGCGCCACGAAGCCCTTCCTGAAATTGAATTGCGCGGCCCTGCCTTCGGAACTGGTGGAAAGCGAGCTGTTCGGCTACGAGCGTGGCTCCTTCACCGGCGCGTTTCAAAAGAAGGCGGGCATGTTCGAGATGGCTGACGGCGGCACCATCCTGCTGGACGAAATCGGCGACATGGATGTCCGCCTCCAGGCCAAGCTGCTGCAGGTTCTTCAGGACCACGAGTTCCACCGGATCGGCGGCCGCGAGACCATCAAAGTCGACGTGCGCGTGATGGCCGCGACCCACCGCGACCTGGAAGCCGCCATCGCCGCCCGCAGTTTCCGCGAAGACCTCTACTACCGCCTGAATGTGATTAACCTCGTGCTACCCCCGCTACGCGAGCGGCAGGAAGATATCGTTCCCATGGCCGGGTTCTTGATGCGAAAACACGCCCCGGTAAACGTCCCCATGCCGGAGATCACACCCGGTCTGGCGCAGGCCCTGATGGAACACCGTTGGCCCGGAAATGTGCGCGAGCTGGAAAACGTGGTTCGGAAATTCCTGATTCTCCGCGATCCTGTGATGCTGGCTCAGGACTTGCGGCCGAGGGCATTCCCCAAGCCGGAAGCTCCCCCGCTTCGCCTCCCCGCTGCCGCAGGGGATGCCCGGTCCGTTCCCGGCGATGGCGTCTTCGAACAGGTCAGCAAGGCCCAGCAGCAGGTTGAATCGGATGCCATACTCGCAGCCCTCCAATCCACCCGCTGGAACCGGAAACGCGCGGCCGCCCTCCTGAAAATCGATTACAAAGCGCTGCTGTACAAGATGAAAAAACTGGGCCTCGAAAATCGCCTCTCGGAAGATGCCGGCACGGGAAAAACCAAGGCCAACTCGGCTAGCGGAATCGGTGATTGAATTGCTCCGTATTCTCCTCGAAATTCCTCGAAACGGAGCTTTGATTTCATGTTGCAAGGGACTGTACCGGTGACGGCCCCCGCCGTCGAAACACTCGCAAAGAAGATCTCGGACCGCACGGCACACGTAGGAATAATCGGCCTGGGATACGTGGGACTTCCGCTGGCGGTCGAGTTCGCCAAAGCGGGCTTTTCGGTAACAGGAATCGACCTGATTGAATCCAAAGTCGAGAGAATAAATGCCGGGGATTCGTACGTCCAGGACGTCCTCCCCGATGAGGTCTGCGCCCTGGTGGATGCCGGCAAGCTGCGCGCCACTACGGATTTCAGCGTCGTCGCCGATTTGGACACGATCAACATCTGTGTCCCCACGCCGCTCCGCAAAACCAAGGACCCCGACATGAGCTACATCGTGTCGGCCTGCCAGGAGATGGTCAAATACGTTCATCCCGGGATGCTGGTAATTCTCGAATCCACCACCTATCCCGGAACCACGGATGAACTCGTGCTGCCCATGCTTTCCGGCGGCGGCATGCAGGTGGGGCGGGATTTCTTCCTCTGCTTCTCTCCGGAGCGGGTCGATCCCGGCAATCCCAAGTATCAGACCAGGAACATCCCCAAGGTCGTCGGCGGCGTGACGGCGGCCTGCACCGAGATGGGCAAGTTGTTCTACTCGCAAGCCTTGCAAAACGTCGTACCGGTCAGCTCGACGCAGGTCGCTGAAATGGTCAAGCTGCTCGAGAACACCTTCCGCATGATCAACATCGGGCTGGTCAATGAGTTGGCCGTGATGTGCGACCGGATGGGCATCAACATCTGGGAAGTCATAGACGCCGCGGCCACCAAGCCGTTCGGTTTCATGCCTTTCTATCCCGGTCCCGGACTGGGCGGCCATTGCATCCCGATCGACCCGTTCTATCTTTCCTGGAAGACCAAGCAGGCCGGCATCGAGGCCCGCTTCATCGAGCTCGCCGGGTATATCAACGGCCAGATGCCACATTTCGTCGTCGAAAAGGTGCAGAACGCCCTCAACGACCGCGGCAAGGCCGTAAAAGGCTCGAAAATCCATATTCTGGGCGTGGCCTACAAACGCGATATCGACGATGTCCGCGAGTCCCCAGCCCTGGATATCATCCACCTGCTCCGGCGCCGTGGCGCCGCAGTCACCTACACCGACCCCTATGTCCCGACTCTCCGCATCGAAGACGAAACTCTCTTCTCCACCGACCCCAACGAGGCCCTCGCTCAGTCGGATTGCGGAGTAATCATTACGGACCACGCGAACTTCGACTACCGTGCCCTCGTCGAGAGAGCCAACCTCATCGTCGACACCCGGAATGCGTTGCGCAGCCTGACTTCAGAGAAAATCATCCGGCTCTAGGGCGAGGCGTGAAACCATCTCCGGGTCCAGGTAATTAGGATATAATTGCCCCGTATAGTACGGTACTAAAGGCAATTTCGTGTGACTTTCTTCGCTGCATTGGGTTTGCCACGCGCGTGAAAAGTCTGTAACTACTTGAATTTAATTGATTGGCAACCGTGGCGTGCCGATTGCTATGCTTCCGGCCCCTTGCAATTACTTGATACCAACATCGACGTGAAAACCGTCCTCATCGTGGATAACGACTTGGGGTTTGCGTTTTGGCTGGGGCACGCCTTGGACCAGGCGGGTTTTTACGCGCTGCCCGCCGTAAGCGCCTCCGGCGCCAGCAAGTTATTGACGGAGCTTGGACTTAATGCCGATCTCGTAGTTATCAACGCGAACCTGCCGGATGCCGCCTCCTTTATCGCGGACCTCCGCCTGGCACAACCGGCCCTCAAGGTGGTGACCGTCGTAGATGACATAGAAGAGCCCCCGCCCGTCTTTCTGCAGGCCAACCTGGTCGAGCAGAAGCCGATCGCCACCGACGAAAACGCCCGCCATGACTGGGTGGAAACTATTCGCATGATCCTGTCCACCAACATTCGCATGCGCGACCAGTAGTAGGCGTGGCGCGAACGATCGCCTTTCGTCGTCCGCGAGTGGATGGATGGATCCTACCCAGGATAGTGTCGCCGACCGCGCACGGCTGCTCGTGAATTTCTTTGGCCATGAAGTGCTTGTAGCCGCCATTTTCGGCCATCACCGGATCCCAGGTGATCCGCGTGACGTCGCGGTCGATACGCCGCCCGCTGAAGTCGTTGCGGCGCACGCCGGAATAGGATGGCATCCTGTGAGAATACGATGGAAAGTACTCAGGACGGCACGGTAACCTAAGATGCCCACGGATCGGTTACTTCGCTAACAAGTTTCAAATAACTCGGCGAAGTAAGATACTTGACAACGGCTCCGATCAGCAGCACGATCAGCATGAATTTCTTCATTCTCGGCCGGGGATCGGGACGAATGTCATCGTCGCCATCACCCGCCTGAGAATCGGCGATCTCCAGGGTCGAGCCGGAATGGTAGGGTCCCGCCAGCAGCGGATGGCTCAGCATTTCGGCGGTTCCGGGAAATTCCATGCCCGCCGCCGCGGGCGGAGTAACGAACCCCGAAACCGGCGCCAACTGCTGCACCGCCATGCCGGAGAGCACGGCGGAATCGAAGCCGACCGGATCCTTACCCGCTGTAGACGCCGCAGCCGCCAGACAAGGGAGCAGAACCAGCGTCCACCCGCACGCCGCCAGAATTCGACTCGGAAGCCGGAGTGCCATAACCAAGGATAGGCAGTTTTGGTACCAACAGTCCGGAGCCCGAATTGTGTGTAATCCGCACTTCCAGGGCACCAATCTTTGGGAATCTTCACCAAGCTTCGGTAATCTTCCTGGCCCCGGCACAGCTATGCGACTCAGCTCCGCGAGTCCCCCGCCGCCCGGGCAGCTTGCGTTCTCGGCTTCTCCGGCTCGCGCCCGGCGTTCGCCCGTTCTTCGATTCCCAGGCGTTTCATCTTGTATAGCAAGGCCTTATAATCCACCTTCAGGAGCATCGCGGCCCGTTTCCGGTTCCAATGCGTCGAGTCCAGCGCCGCCACGATGGCTTCCACCTCGGCCTGACGCTTGGCTTTGGTGACCTGCTCCAGAATCGGCGCCTCAGCGGCTTCCGCACCGGAGGAAGGCGCAACGCCCGGAGCGTCCGCGACGGCGACCGCTGCCAACGGCTTGCGCATGGCTCTTGTGTGTAATTCCCGCGCCAGCAGCGACGCATCCCGCAGGATGATCAGCCGGCGCACGAAATTCTCCAGCTCACGCACATTGCCGGGCCAGTAATAACTCACGATCGCGTGCCTTAACTCTTCCGTAATCAATGGGATCGGGTCGGAAGGGCCAATATGCCGGCGCACCAGAAACTCGGCCAGCGGAATCAGGTCTTCGCGCCTTTCGCGAAGCGGCGGTATCTTCAGACTGATCACGTTCAGCCGGTAGTACAAATCTTCGCGGAACTTCCTCTCCGCGATGGCCGCCTCCAGGTCCACGTGGGTGGCCGCCATCAGCCGCACGTCCACCTTGACGACATCCTTCCCGCCAATGCGCTGAAATTCATGATCCTGTAACACCTGGAGCAGCTTCGCCTGAAGCCGGAAATCCATGTCCCCAATCTCGTCCAGCAGGATCGTGCCCCCGTCCGCCAGCTCGAACATTCCGGCCTTTTTCTGATAGGCGCCCGTAAACGCACCGCGCTCGTACCCGAACAGCTCGCTCTCCACCAGTTCCGACGGAAGCGCGGCGCAATTCAGCTTGAGGAACGGCTTATCGGCTCGTGGCGACAACGCGTGCAGCTCCCGCGCAATCACCTCCTTGCCGCTGCCGGTTTCCCCTTGAATCAGAACCGGCGCCTCGGACCAGCCTACCTGCCCCAACAGCGACTGGATTTCCCGCATCCGCTCGTCCCGGCAGACGAAAACCCGCGACGCCGGCGCACGAACCTTCATTCGCGGCGCCGCTTCCGGCGCCCTCAATTCCACGGCCCGGGCAATCGCACGCTGCAATTCCTCGTGCAACACCGGCTTGCACAGGAAATCCGTGGCCCCGCATTTCATGGCTGCAACCACATTAATTGTGGATGCCGCACCCGAAATCACGATCACCGGAATCGCCGCGTCCATCCGCCGGATCTGGACCAGCGTGTCCAAGCCGTCCCGGTTTGGCATCATCAGATCGAGCAGGATCGCATAAATGTCCCCCCGCGAAGCCTGCAAACAAGCCAGAACCTCATCGCCATCCTGTGCAAGTTCAACGCGATAGCCAAGGCACTGAAGCGCCGTAGCCAAGTACCCTCGAACTTCGAGTTCGTCTTCGCCGACCAGAATTGTCCGGATTTCACGCGGAGTTGGTGTGTTCAACAGGCTCCTCCATTTGCTCTGCGCATCCAAACCCCCTGAAAGTTTGACGGCAGAGTCTGATTCCGTTGGGGTGATCTTCGCCACCCTCCCGTCCTGTAGCGTGCTCCTCGCTATGTGCTCTTCAGGACTCCGCCAGAATACAGCATGCGTGAATCAAGTCAAGACACAGGACCCTGGTACGGAAGGCTCAATTTCAGGCAAATGGTACCGGGCGACCGCAGATCGACCACCAAGCCGGGCGGCGATCTCTGGTTTTCCTGCACACAAACTTTAGTTTTTCCTGTGTTTCCCTGCCAAAGTAATATTCATCACCTAAAACTATTTACTTTCGATCATATTCGCCTTTTCATCGTTATAATTGATACAAAACCTATTGAAAGTCCATAGGATAATACCTTATTAGCCCCTGATAAAACGTACGGATATGCACCTTTGTCAACGAGTGGTCCGATATCAAGTGCCAACTCGTACCAGTACTTCTAATGGTGCTAAGGTCCGTTTTCGGAGTCGCGCTGAATGACCAAAAAACTCGGGATCCTGAACGTTATCATCATATTAACTTGTTTAAATTGTGGCATTTGGGGACAGACAACGCTAAGTCTGTCGTCCGCTACAGGGAGTTCAGGTACTTTAGTACCGTTGACCCTATCCTTAGCCACGGCTTCTAGTAGTACCGTTGCCGCGCTGCAATGGAGTTTTGCGTACCCATCAGCTAGTGTTACTGCTTTCTCTGTAGCCGCCGCGCCAGCCTTAACCTCCGCTGGAATGACTGTGACCTGTGGTCCCAACTCCACCGGCACCACCTGCGTGCTCTACGGGATGAATACCACTTCGATTCCCACTGGTCCGGTGGCCGCCGTTTCTGTCACCCCGGCGTCGGGCGTCAGCACACTCGCCATCGGGGTTACCGGGACGCTGGGAGCCGCGCCCGACAGTTCCGCCGTCAGCGTTGCAGGCAGTGGAGGATCCATTAGCATACCAGGCGCTCCGGTCTCGCTGGTGCCGAGTAGCCTGTCCTGCAGCTCAAACACTCTGGCACCCTCTGCCTCCGCAACCTGCACGATCACCCTCAGTGGCTCTGCCGGGGCGGTGGTGGGGCTCTCCTCCGACAGCTCCAGCCTCGGAGTGCCGGGTTCCGTGACCGTTGCCGCGGGTTCCACGAGCGCTACGTTTCCAGCTACCGCTACGGCCTTTACCACGAGCCAGACGGCCCACGTCACCGCGTCGCTCAACGGCGTGAGCCAGTCCTTCGCTATCAACCTCGCCGCGCCGGGCACTCTCACCGTCAGTGCTCTGCAATGCACTGCTTCATCGCTTTCCTCAAATTCGGCCACCTTCTGCAAGATCACCCTGACCCAGCCGGCGCCGGCCAGCGGGGTCACTGTCGCGATCGCGGACAGCGCTCCCACTTTACTGGTGGCTCCCACTTCATGGAATGTGTCGGCCGGCTCAACTACCGCTACATTCTCAGTGGGTACTCAGAACGTCCCAACCAGTCAGACCGCTACCCTCACGGCCTCACTCAACGGGTTGAGTCAATCGGCCACCATTTCCCTAGTGGGCACCAACCCCGCCCCCTCCATCGCCGTCACCGCGCTCCAGTGCGGAGCAACTTCGCTCTCTTCGAACGGCTCCACAATCTGCACCATTACCCTGAATCAGCCCGCGTCGGGCTCGGGAGCGGCGGTCACTGTCGGAAGCAGCGCCGCTGCTCTGACAGTTCCGGGTTCGGTAACCGTTCCCTCCGGATCGTCCAGCGCCACGTTCTCCGCGGCCGCCGGCACCATTACCGCCGATCAGACCGCGACTCTCACCGCCAGCCTGAACGGCACCAGTGCATCCGCAAGTATTTCCCTGGTTTCCTCCAATACCGTTACTTCACTGCAATGCGGCATTACCTCCCTGCTCTCGAACGCTTCCGGCGCCTGCACGGTCACGCTCAACAAGGCGGCCGTTGCTGGTGGCGTCACGGTAACCGTCGCTGACAGCATCCCCTGGCAGCTCACCGTGCCAGCATCCGTGAACGTCGCCGCGGGAGCTTCCACCGCCACCTTCCCGGTTAGCACCGGCGCCGTCACCTCGGATCAGCTCGTGACCATCACGGCGTCCCTCAACGGATTCAGCGCGTCCGCCAATATCCAGGTGGTCGCGCCCAACACCGTCACCGGCCTTCAATGCAGCGCGTCATCGCTGAGTTCGAATGCCTCTACTGCCTGCACAGTGACGCTCAACAAGGCCGCTGTCGCCGGGGGCGTCACGGTATCGTTGGGGAACTCGGTCCCCACCCTGCTGAACGTCCCCGGGTCGCTGAGCATCACCCAAGCGTCGACCTCAGCCACCTTCACGGCCACGGCCGGTTCGATCACCTCGGCTCAGACCGCCTCCCTCACGGCGTCTCTAAACGGAACGACGGCTTCGACCAGCATTTCACTTGTTGCAGCCGCCGGCGTGACCGTCAGTTCGCTACAATGCACCGCCTCAACGCTTTCCTCGAATTCGGCGACCTTCTGCAAGATCACCCTGACCCAGTCGGCGCCCACGGGCGGGGTCTCCGTAGCCATCGCTGACAGCGCTCCCACCGTGCTGGTGGCGCCAACTTCCTGGAATGTGTCGGCCGGCTCGACTACCGCTACATTCTCGGTGGGTACCCAGAACATCACAACCAGCCAGACCGCTACCCTCACTGCCTCACTGAACGGCTCCAGCCAGTCGGCCACCATCTCCCTAGTGGCCAGCCCGACCGCCACTACTGTCACCGCGCTCCAGTGCGGAGCCGCTTCACTTCTGTCGAACGGCTCCACCACCTGCACCATCACGCTCAATCAGGCCGCATCGGATACCGGGGCCGCGGTCACCCTCGGAAGCAGTGCCACGGCCCTGACGGTCCCAGGCTCGGTCAACGTTCCATCAGGTTCGTCCAGCGCCACGTTCTCCGCGGCTGCCGGCGCCATCGCCGCCGATCAGACTGCGACTCTCACCGCGTCGCTCAACGGCTCCAGCGCTTCGGCCACCATATCGCTGGTCGCACCAAATACCATCACCGCGCTAGGGTGCGGATCTCCCTCGCTCGCCTCCAACGCCTCCACCACTTGCACCGTCACGCTCAACAAGGCAGCCGTCGCCGGAGGCGTTTCTGTGACCCTCGCCAACAGCGCGTCTTCCGCGCTCACAGTCCCGGGTTCAGTGAGTGTCGCCGCCGGAGCCACCACGGCTACTTTCACCGCCAGCACGGGCTCCATCACCGCCGATCAGACGGCCACTCTGACCGCCAGCCTCAATAGCACCAGCGCATCCGCCAGCATTTCCCTCGTTTCCTCCAACACCGTTACTTCACTGCAATGCGGCATTACCTCCCTGCTCTCGAATGCTTCCGGCACCTGCACCGTCACGCTGAACAAGGCGGCCGTGGCCGGCGGCGTCACGGTAACTATCGCTGATACGCTCCCGTCGCAGCTGACGGCACCTGCATCCGTGAACGTGGTCGCGGGAGCCTCAACCGCCACCTTCCCGGTCAGTAGCGGAGCCGTCACCTCGGATCAGAGCGTGACCGTTACTGCGTCCCTCAACGGATCCAGCGCGTCCGCCAATATCCAGGTGATCGCGCCCAACACCGTTACGGGCCTGCAATGCACCGCGTCATCACTGGCCTCGAACGCCTCCACGACCTGCACGGTGACCCTCAACAAGGCCGCGATCACCGGGGGGGTCACGGTGTCGTTGGGGAACTCGGTCCCCACCCTGCTTGCCGTCCCTGCTTCGCTGAGCATCACCCAAGGATCGACTTCGGCCATCTTCACGGCCTCGGCCGGTTCGATCACCTCGGCTCAGACCGCTTCCCTCACGGCGTCTCTCAACGGAACGTCTGCTTCGACCAGCATTTCACTGCTGGCAGCCGCCGGCGTGACCGTCAGTTCGCTGCACTGCAGCAGTACGTCGCTATCCTCGAATTCGGCTACGTTCTGCCAGGTCAGCTTGAGCCAGGCGGCGCCCACGGGCGGGGTCACCGTGGCGATCGCTGACAGCGCTCCCGCTGTGCTCGTCGCTCCAACTTCCTGGAACGTGTCGGCGGGCTCAACTACCGCTACATTCTCCGTGGGCACCCAGAACATCACAGCCAGCCAGACCGCTACCCTCACAGCCTCGCTCAACGGTTCCAGTCAATCCGTGACATTTACCCTCGTGGGCACGTCCAGCGCCATGAGCGTGAGTTCACTGCAATGCGGTGCCCCGTCGCTTTCGTCGAACGCCTCCACCACGTGCACGGTGACACTCAGCCAGGCGGCCCCGGCCGGCGGAGCCACAGTGACACTCGCCAACAACGCCACTACTGTCCTGACGGCGCCGTCCTCGGTTTCAGTCGCGGCCGGAGCGACCTCGGCCCAGTTTGCCGCCAGCACCGGAATCGTCGCCACATCTCAAGTCGCGACTCTGACGGCCGCCGTGGGGAGTTCCACTTTCGCCGCAACCATTTCCCTGGTTCCGCCGCCGCCTGGTCCGAGCTTGACATTTTTCGGGTGCTACATGACCACCACGACCGTTCCCATAGCTGGGACCTGCAACCTGAACCTCAGCGCGACTGTTTCGTCCGCCACGCAGGTATCGTTAAGTTCGAGCTCCTCCTCGATTGTGGTACCCGAATCGGTCACCGTACCGGCCGGTTCGCAGTCGGTCTCCTTCCCGTTCACAGGCACAACCGCGGACTTGACATCCATCGTAGTCACGGCGACCCTGGGTAACAGCAGTATCGCGGCAACCTGGGCCCTCAGCTATGGCGGCAGCACGGGAGGGGCGCTCAACTCGATCTCCTGTGTCCCGAAACACGTCATCGCCGGTAAGAGCACAACCTGCCAGGTCGAGACAGGCAAGCCATCGGCTGCCGCCACCGAACTCAAGATCGCCAGCAGCTCCGCCACCATCCTGGTGCCCGCGGTGCTCAAGCCCGGCGCCGGCACCCGCACGATCCGATTCAAGGTGACTGCAGCCGAGGCCGCCGGTCTCGACTCTGCCGTGATCACCGCAACTCTCGGCTCCGATTCCGTCTCCGAGTCCCTCGCCGTGCTGCCGTCAGATACACCTACTCTGGCCGCACCACGTGAATTGACCGTGAAGGCCGGCTCTCCGGCGCGCTTCTCGGTTCAGGCCTACGACGCGGACGGCACCCCCCTCACGGTCTCAGCCGCCGGCCTGCCGGATTCCGCCACCTTCGACAACACCACCGGTGCATTTAGCTGGCTCTCCAGCACGCAGGATATCGGCTCGCGCGAGATCTCCTTCACCGCTGTGCGTCCAACCGGCGACCCGCTTAACAAGGCGGTCAAACTTAGCGTGTCCGACGGAACTCCGATTCTGCGCAACGTACGCAACGGGGCAGGCGAAGGCGCTCCGGGCGCATGCAGTCCTGGCGCGGCGGCCTCGCTCTTCGGTCGTTTCCTGGCCGATTCCGCCGATTCCGCCGCGGATCCGTCCGCATCCGCTACCGGCATCGGCGGAACCAGGGTACTGGTGAACGGTGAATATGCCGCGCTGCTAAGCGTCTCCGCAACCCGGGTCGATTTCCTCTGCCCGGCGGCTCCCGCATCCGCCCAGCTCGAGATCCGGGTTGAGACTGCTTCCGGCGTGTCCAACGCCCTGCAAACCACGATGAACGATACCGCGCCTGGCATCTACAGCGTGGATGGCTCCGGCCGTGGACAGGCGCTCGCCGTACTCGCCGCGTCCGGCAATCTCGCCGCGGTGTCCGATTACCGCTTCACGGGCAATCCCGTTCTGCCCGGCGATACGATCGCGGTCCGCGCCACCGGAATCGGCTGCTCCTCAACTACCCCGCTGCCGCAGTTACAGATCGGCGCCGACAGCGCCAAGGTCGTCTCCGTGGAGCCCTCTGAAACCGCGGGCGTGTGCGTGGTCAACGCCGTCGTACCCGCGGGGCTCTCCGGCGACGAGGTGCCGCTCACGGTACAAATCGCACGGCCGGACGGTAGCATGATAAGCAGCAACACCGTGACCATCGCGGTCGACCTCCGGAATTGACCGGCTGCTCGGTCCTACAGCAGGTCGTGGCGTTCGCGCTTCTCCAGAAGCTTGACGATCTCCCCGACCTGCTGGGCCCGGCCCCGGTCCGCCACCAGCAGGGCATCGGGGGTGTCCACCACGATGAGGTCGCGCACGCCCACCAGCGCCACTAACTTGCCGCGGGCGTCTACAAAATTGTTGTGCGAATCCAGGGCGATGGATTCGAGCTCCATGGCGTTTCCCTGCGCGTCGCGGCGGAGCAGTTCGTAAACGGCATTCCAGCTCCCCACGTCGTTCCACCCAAAGTCCGGGGCCGCGATCCCGCTGACCCCCGCCTCGCCCGCCGCCTTTTCCAGAACCGCGTAGTCAATCGAGATGTTGTCGCACAGCGGAAAAGTCTGCTTCAGACCCGCCGCGAACCGGCGCGTCCCGAACGCCGGCAGCGATGCCAGCAGCGTGGCCGTCTTGGGCAGGTGGCGCCGCAGCTGATCCAGGAGCACTCCCGCACGCCAGAAAAACATCCCCGAGTTCCAAAAGAAGTTTCCAGCCGCCATGTAGCGCCGCGCCTTGGCGAGCTGCGGCTTCTCGTGAAACCGGCGCACCGCCAACGCCTCCGCGGCGCCGGCAGCACACCCCTTCGGAAATTCGATGTAACCGTAACCGGTCTCGGGCCAGCGAGGCTGGATGCCGACCACTACCAGGTCGCCCCTCCCCGCTGCCTTGAGCGCGCCCCGGAGCACGGCCCGGTAAACCGCCGTCTGCCCGATCACGTGATCGGACGGGAACACTCCCATCACGGCATCGCGATCGGCGCTGTGAAGAATGCGTGCCGCCAGTCCGATCGCCGGCGCGGTGTTGCGCGGCGCGGGCTCGGCGAGGATCTGCCGCGCCGGCACCTCGGGCAATTGGCGCACAATCGTGTCGCGAAGGTGTTCGTTGGTGAGAATCCAGAGGCGTTCTGGCGGAATGACGGGAGAGAGGCGGTCCACCGTCGCCTGAATCAGGCTGCGATCGCCTACCACGTTGAGCACCTGTTTGGCGTTGCGCTTGCGGCTGCGCGGCCAGAAGCGCGTGCCACGTCCTCCGGCGAGGATCAGGCCGTAATGATGTCGGTTCATCTCAGTTCAGCGGATAGCCGTGAATCAGGCGGAACGTACGGTTCCAGCGCGTCTTGGTCGGGAAATGCTGCACCAGGTCGAGCAGGTGGTCGATGGACATGATGGGCTTCGCCAGGTCCTCGGTGGGCGCGTCATAGGACCAGTAGATGATGAGCGGCTTGCCGATGATGTTCGCGCGCGGCACGAACCCCCAATAGCGGCTGTCCAGCGACGAATCGCGGTTGTCGCCCATGGCGAAGTACGAGTCTGCCGGCACAAGGACTTCGTCGTTGCGCGTATGGTTGGTCAGCATGTCCTGAGCCGATTCCGCCACGTGGACGTTGGGCTCGCTCGGAAAATTATCGCGGTACGAGTCGATATATTCCGTCTTGTGGTAGACGTACGGCTCATTGACCGGTTTGCCGTTGAGAATGAGTTGCTTATTGACCAGCCGGATGCGATCGCCAGGCACTCCGATGCAGCGCTTGACGAAGGTCTGCGTGATATCGGCAGGATAGCGGAAAACGATGATGTCGCCCCGCTTGATGTTCGAATACGGAAGCACGTGTTTCGACACAGGGCCCGAAGGCGAATAGGCCAGCTTGTCGACCAACAGGTGGTCGCCGATGAGCAGGGTGTCTTCCATGGACCCGGTAGGAATCACAAAGGCCTGCACCAGGTTGGTGGTGCCGAAGAGCAGAAGGATGATGGTGACGGTCCACTCCGCTATGAATCCGCGTTGCGGCTCCGGCCGCGGCGCCTCAGGCTGCGCAGCCTGTTCATCGGCCGCCACGGCAAGGTTGTCCTGATCCACAGGACACCATTTTACCAGGGTCAAAAACCGGGAAACCGGGGTCAGACGGGACGTTCCCCGCTTTCCAAAGCCCGAAAAGCCCGGGTCTGCCGGATTTTGCGCCGGTATTCGGCGCTCCAGGCCGACTAGAACCCCAAAAAACCGGGGAACGTCCCGTCTGACCCCGGTTTTCCTATTTTCCTGGTATTCTGGTGGGGACTCGCATCGGAATTGGCGTCATACACAGGTCCTCCTTTGAGTTCACCAGCTACAAGCCACGAAACAGCGCATGCTCCGTCCCACTGGAAAAGCGTCGCTCTGGTATTCAGTTGCACCGTGCTGGGCGCCCTCGCCCAGTTGCTCATCAAGAAGGGCACTGCATCGATCACCGGCGACCTGACCTCGATCGTGCTCAACCTGCCCCTGATCGCCGGTTACTCGATCTACGGCATCAACACCCTGCTCATGGTCCTCGCGCTCAAAGACGGCGAAATGTCCATGCTCTACCCCATCATCGCCCTGACTTACGTCTGGACCACCTTGCTTAGCTACACCGTCCTCGGTGAGCCTTCGAACCTGTACAAGAACATCGGGATCGTCACTATCGTGCTGGGCGTGGCGGTCATGGGCCGCGGAGGCAGGAAATGAGCCCCCTGGTTCGCAGCATGCTGATGGTGTTCGGGGCCAGCCTGATCGGCTCTTTCGGCATGGCGTTCCTCAAGATGGGCGCGGAGCGCACCACCAAATCCATCTGGAGCTTCCTGAATATCCGCCTCATCTTCGGTGTCGTGTTGTTCCTGGGCTCCAGCGTGCTCTATGTCGCGGGCATCAAAGGCGGCCAGCTATCGGTGCTATATCCCATGGTGTCATTGGGGTACATCTGGGGACTGGTGTGGGCCAAGATCTTCTTCAATGAGCCTTTGACCAGGCAGAAGTTCGCGGGACTCGGGCTGATCCTGGTCGGCGTCTTCTTCGTGGGCCTGGGCAGCCAGGATCAACAGCCGCCGGCACCCACCGCCGCCATCCAACAGATCCGGCGTTGACGCTTCCTCTCAGTAACCTCAGTACTCCGCTTGAATATAACCAACTACAACTGTTTATGCATGGAACTCCGGACTTAAGATTGCGTCTAAGTGAGCAGGAGGTAAGGGCTATGAGCAATACGGCCGAGAGATTGAAGCTCTGTGAGGCAGTTCTGGCCCTGATCGAGCAGCGTCGTGCCGAAACCGGCGACGCCTTCCTGGGAGCGGGTATCGAGCGCGCGGTTCTGGATGCACAAATCCAGGAACTCGAGGCGGAAATCCTGGAGAACCCGGGCGCGATCGAACCTTGGCTGGTGCGCCGGCGCAAGTCCGACTAGGTCCTCCCCGGTGGGCGGACGATCGCTCTTCGTCGTCCGCCCGCCCGAACGTCAAGCCAGCTCCCGATACATCGCCGCCTGCCGGCGCGCGATGTGGTCCCAGCCGAAATCCCGTTCGACCCGTTCCCGCGCCGCCGCCTCGATTCTGCCGCGCGCCCCGGCATCGCCGAGCAGCCGTTCGATCGCCTCCGCCATCTCGCTCCCGGCATTCACCAGAACGAAATCCCGGCCCGCTGCCAGATCTAGTCCGTTGACTCCTGCCGGCGTGCTCACAATCGCCTTCCCCATCGCCATGGCTTCCAGGATCTTGATGTTCGTCCCCGCCGAAGCCGTGAGCGGCGCGATCACCAGCGCGGCGCGCGCGTAGGCCGGACGCACGTCTTCCACGAAGCCTTCGAGCTCGATCCCCGCCTGCTGCAGGTCCGCGTTCAGCCGCCACCGCTCGTGCCTCGCCCCCGCGATGATGTGCAGCGTCGCGCCCCTCAGCCGGGGCCACACGTCGCTCAGGAAGAACTCGACCGCCAGCCGGTTCGGCAGGTGCGCGAAGCTGCCGATGAACAGCAGCCGCCGCGGATCGGCCGGCTGCCCGGCCGGCCGGAATCGATCGAGATCGACCCCGTTGGGCAGCACGATCGCCTTCGCACCCGCCACCATCGCCTGATCCTTCGCGCTCATCACCACCACCCGGTCCACGCGGTGCCAGGCCTCCGTCTCGAAGCGGCGCCACAGCGGTAGCTCCCGCCCGACGCCCGGGTTCTCGCTGAGCCGGGCGAGCTGCTCATACAGGTCGAAGGTGATGTCGTGCTCCACCAGAATCGTCCGCGCCGGCGCGCATACATCGGCGTACTGCGCAAGCTGCGTGAACTCGAGTTGTACGGCGCCGGGCCGCCACTTGCGCACGCTCTGCTCGAGCGCGGCACGAAACGCCGCCGAATCGAATTCCTCGACCATCTCCGGCCGTCCCGTGAACGGCAGCTCGTGCGACCCCGGCCTGCGGACCAGCACCACCTCCGCGCACAGGTCCAACAGCTCGCGCGGCGGCATTCCGGCCTCTTCGACAAATGCAACCAGAATCAGGTCGAACCCCGCGGCCGCGCGGCGCATCAAATTGTACATGCGTACCGCGCCGCCGTGCGACAGCGGAAAGGGCAGGTACGGGCTCGCCACCAGCACTCGCGCCTTGCCTGTCGCGGGACGGCCCGGAAAGACGCTGACCGCGCCGGAGCACAGCGCCAGAAACCGGTCCTCCGGATACTCGGGACGGCCCGCCGGCCCGCCGCCCAGCGCGATCGCCGCCGCCTCGCGCAACATACGCTTCGAAGGCCGCCATAAGCTGCGGAACAGTTTCGGGCTACTCACCGCGCGCGCCAGAAACCGCAGGTAATTACGTTCCAGAATGACATCGAGCTGCTCCTGCGTGAAGTAGCGCGAAGTAGTCGCCCGGTGGCGATGCTCGATCACCGCACCCGCCGCGTACACGCTCGGCCAGCCGCGCTGCCACGCCCGGTACCCGAGATCGAGGTCTTCCACGTACGCCGGCGCGTAGGTTTCATCCACATTGCCGAGCGCGGCCAGCTTCGCGGCATCGTACAGCGAGCACCCGCCGCTTCCGTACAGCACGTAGCTGCCGTCTTCCCCGGCGAGCGGCTCGTCGCACCACACCGGAAAATCCGGGTGTGCCGCGGGATCGAAAACCGTCTTGCCGGTCTCTTCGCGCCGCACGCCCGGCGGGAAGAGAATCTGGGCGGAAGCGCAAAACAGATCCGGCACCTGGTCGAAGGGCCGCCGCAGAGCACGGAAAAAGCCGGGCTCGATCAGCATGTCGTTGTTGAGCAGGCAAACGTGCGAATAGCGGGCCCGCGCGATGCCGCGGTTGATGGCGCGTGCGAACGAAAGCGGCCCGGCGGAAACCTCCACCGCGATGGAAGGGTACGCCTCCGCGAGCCATTCCGCGGTCCCGTCGTCAGAGCCATTGTCGACTACGATGATCTCGTCGGGCCGCTGGGCCATGATCCCGGGAAGCTGGGCCGCCAGCAGGTCCTTGCCGTTGCGCGATGGAATGATCAGCGAGATCCCGGGGTCGCGCAGTTGTGGCGCGGCTCCGGTGGTGCGGTTCCAGCGCGGGCGCAGCCATGCGGCGGCGCGCGCCAGGATCGCAGCCGCGACGGGCGGATTCTTCCGCAGCCAGCGCCCCGTGTTCTTCACCCGCCACACGATGTGCCGCGCGATCGCCCCGAGTTGCGCCGGGCGCAGCATGAAGTGGTTCAGATTCTCGTTGAAGGCGATGAAGCCCCGCGGCGAAAGCAACAGCGCCATAAGGCGCATGCGTCGAAACGGCACGTTGGGCACCAGCATCACCCCGGCCAGCCGGATCTCGCAGCCGCGCAGCGCCTCCCGGCAGCGCGCGAGATTGTAAAGGAAGCTCCGCCGGACGCGATACCGGATCCACGTGGGGCAGGCTTCCGGCCTGCCCTCCGGCGGAAAATCCGAAACTACCCACAGCGGCAGCTCCGGATACACCTCCCGCATTCGCTCCGTGAGCAGCCGGTTCAGCTCGGGCGTGCCGCTCAAAAAAGCGATCTTGATTTTCGGCTTCACCGTCAGATCAGCAGATGCCGGTTCACCGGTACGCGGCTTTCCCACAACTCCAGCGCCTGCCCCGCGAATGCCGCCGACACGGGGTTGATAAACGGCAGCAGTTCCCCGCCCTTGCGCCCGAACCAGTATCCGCCGTCGATGCGCGGATCGCGGCCGGCACACTGAAACCCAGCCAACGTGCCAGCCTCCTCTTCCGCCGCGGCACGATCCAGCGCCACCGCGCCCGCCCAATCGGCGAACAGGCGGATGCGCAGCAACTGCGCGTAGACGTCCGACCGCACAAATTCCGGAGCGATGTTGCGCAGACAAGCTCCGGCCACCGCGATGCCCGCGAACAACGCCTCGGCGCAGCGTGCTTCATTGGCGCGCGGGAGCAGGCCCTCCAGAAAATAACAGTAGGCGTGCAGCCGGTCCATCCTCCCGAGACGGTCCGGATGCCCGGGGACGAAGTCCAGGTGCCCCGCCAGCGAGGATTCGAGCACGTGTTGATAGTGTTCGCGGAAACAAGGTTCGCCCGTGGCTTCGAACAGGTCCCACCAGGCCATCGCCGACTTCAACTGGTAGCACCCCGGCGACCGCGACCACCGCCGTGCATCCCGCGGCTCGGCAATCTTCGCCGGCAGTCCGATCACCGGGTGGAAGTCGCCGTTCTCACTCGCGAAATCGCGCGCCATGGACCCGCCGACCGCGGCTGCCGCACCGAGAAACTCGTCCTCGCCGGTCGCGCGCCACGCCGAAAGCAGTCCCCGCACAATGATTCCGCAATCGAAGAAGTAGCTGAACGCCGCCGGCTCGATTTCGAACGGCATCGCCGCCATCGCGGGATTCCACGCCACGCGTGCCAGGAACCGTGCCGCGCGCGCGGCGGCGTCAAGATACCGCTGGTCGTGGCTCAGCGAGTGCATGTAGACCAGCGCGCTGACCGCATACCCCGTAATCTCGGTCGAGACCGGCGCGTTGCACTGCCGGTCGGTATGGTAGTAGCGGGCTACGCCGCCGTTCGGTTGCTGAATTCCGGAGCCAAGAAACCACTCTCCGGTACGCGAAAGCTGTGGAGACAAGAGCACTAGTTTAGCATCCACACGCCCGCGGCCAACGTCAGCACGGTCAACGGCACGCCCGCCTTGGCGTACTCCCAAAAGCCGATCTTCACTTCGTGCCGGGCGCGCTCGATCACGATCAGGTTCGCCACCGACCCGAGCACCGTCAGGTTCCCCGCCAGCGTGCTCGACATCGCCAGCGTCAGCCACCCGTGCGCCGGATCGGGCAGGTGCGAAACCAATCCCTTGAACACCAGCACCGCCGGCACGTTGCTCACCAGGTTCGAGAGCAGCGCCGCAAACACGCTCATCGGCCCGGTGCGTTCCAGGTGATAGCGCGATGCGGTGGCGAACAGGTCGGCGGCCGCCGGTGTCGTCTCCAGCCCCGCGATCACGATGAACAGGCCCACAAACATCACCAGTAATCCCCAATCGATTTCGCGATAGACCTTCTCGGGCTTCACTCTGCGCGTCACCAGCAGCAGCGCGCCCGCCAACAGCGCCACCACGGGCACCGGCCACCCCGCGAAGAAAAAGACGATCATGCCCGCCGAAACCGCCACCGATTTCCAGAGCAGCAGGCGATTGATGCGGACCGGCCGGTGCTCCGCAACGAGCTTATTTTCCGCACGGAATTCGTCGCGATAGATCACGGCGATCACCACGGCCGTGAGCACCAGCCCCGCTGCCGCAACCGGCGTCAACGCCGAAGCAAAGGCGCGGTACCCGATGTGCGAAAAGCTCGCGATCATCATGTTCTGCGGATTGCCCGTTACCGTGGCTACGCTCCCTACGTTGCTGCCCATGGCCACTGCCAGCAGGTAGGGCACCGGCCGCCGCCTCAGCCGCTGCGTAATCTCCAGCACCAGCGGCGTCAATACGAGGCACATGGTATCGTTGACGAAAAACGCGGAGAACACGCCCGCCACCGCGACGATGCCGCTCAGCAACAGGATTGGCCGATGCGCGTGCTCCACCACCCACGCGCTCACCACCGTGAAAAAGCCCGAGAGCCGCAGGTTGGCCACCACGATCATCATCCCGAACAGCAGCATGATGGTGTCGTAGTTGATCGCGCCGTACGCTTCTTCGACCGTGAGCACGCGCGCGCCGATCATCAGGCTCGCGCCGATGATCGCGGCCCCGGTCCGGTCCACCCGAAAGCCAGGCAGCCGCCCGATGGCCATCACCAGGTACGTCGCGGCAAAAATGAGGATGGCGGCTAACACGGATTCTCCGGCAAGCTGGAACCGCCGGCGTGTTCCACCTCACCCGGTCGCACTCGAGCGATAGCGTCCTGCAACTCCTGAAGAATCTCCCGATAGAACTCAACCTTGTTCTTCGGGACATGAGCAATCACGATTCCGAATCGCAGGTTCCTCAGGTTATGTTCATGTTCGAAGCCTTTGTCGGCAGTCAGAAACACGTCGAAACGGCCTTGAATTCGCTCGATCAAAACTTGGTCTGTGAGGTTTTGCCAGCCGAGATCCCTCAACGTACTCACTGCGTGGTCGGCAAGTAGAGTCGCAACTCTGGGATCGACGCAGGCGTCAATCAGGATGCGCAAGAGAGTTGTTCCACCAGCACTTGCTTGCTCAATTCCAGAAATGCCATCACCTGCTCGCGAGGAATGTCGGGATAGACCTTCAGAAAATCATTGATCGTCTCGCCCGTCTCGAGAAAATCGATCAGCGTCTGAACGGGCACGCGAGTGCCAGTGAAGCACGGAGTCCCATGAAGGATCTCCTTCTCGATCGAAACGACATTGTCCAGAGCTTCTCTTTGAGCCTGTGTCATCCCTGCACACCAAGGTAAGCCATGCGGTGCGCCGATGCAACTGATATGGGCCGCGTGAGAGCTGCGGCTATAATCGACTCCATGAGGGTCTTGATCGTCCTTATTCTCGCATTGGCCGGAGTGTGCTTCGCTCAAAAGCGCGACGCCGAATTCAACAAGCTGGCCGATCGCTTCTTCGACGAATGCTATTTTCAGTACGATCCGGTATCCGGCACCCAGGCCGGTTTTCATCAGTACGACGACTTACTTCCCTCCGGTTCGCGCGCCGAAATCGATGCCCAGATCGCCTCCCTCAAGAAATTCGCCTCCGAGTTCGAATCGTTCGGCGCGCAAGGACTCTCGCCCGCTGCCGCCGCGGACCGCGACCTCGTGCTCTCTCAGATCCGCGGTGCCCTTCTGACTCTCGAAGACATCCGTCCATGGGAGAAGAATCCGGACATTTACTCCTCGGGTGTCTCCAATGCCATCTTCGTCATCATGAGCCGCAGCTACGCGCCCGCCGCCGCGCGTCTCAAGAGCGCCATCGCCCGCGAGAAACTGATCCCGCGCGTCTTTCAATCCGCGCGCCAGAATCTCAAAAATCCACCGAAGGTCTACACCGAGGTCGCGCTCGAGCAGTTGCCCGGTATCGTCAGCTTCTTCCAGAACGATGTTCCCTCGGCCTTCAAAGACGTGCATGAGGAGCCGCTACTGGCCGAGTTCAAGACCGCCAACCAGGGCGTCATCGATGCCCTCAACGCCTACCAGGCCTTCCTCAAGGAGGATCTCCTGCCGCGCTCGGGCGGCGATTTCCGCATCGGCGCCGAAAACTACCGCAAGAAACTGCTCTACGACGAGATGGCCGATATTCCCCTCGACCGCCTGCTGGAAATCGGCCGCGAGAACATGCGCCGCAACCAGGCCGAGTTCCAGCGGGTAGCCAGGCAAATCGATGCGACTCGCACGCCTCAGCAGATCCTCGATGAGGCGATGACCGATCATCCTCCCGCGGACAAGCTGCTGCCCAGCTTCAAGGATGTCCTCAGCGGCCTGCGCGCGTTCATCGAGCGGAACAAAATCGTGACCATTCCGTCCGAAGTGCCGCCCATCGTCCAGGAGACGCCGCCCTTCATGCGCGCGCTCACCACCGCCTCCATGGATCCGCCAGGTCCCTATGAGAAGGTCGCCAAAGAGGCCTTCTTCAATGTCACCTTGCCGGAAAAATCCTGGACCGCCAGGCAGACCGGGGAATACCTGGAAGGCTTCAGCCGGGGCACCATCATCAGCACCGCCGTCCACGAGGTATACCCGGGGCACTACGTGCAATTCCTTTGG
>DATJYJ010000042.1:0-19358 GCA_035578025.1 Verrucomicrobiia bacterium | reverse complement strand
CACCTTCACCAGCTCCGCCAGCGGATCCTGCAGCCGCCGCGCGATCGAGATCGCCCCGCGCACCGTGAGATCCAGGTCCGGGAATTCCTGCCGCGCGATCTCCGACGCCGAATACACGCTCGCGCCCGATTCGCTCACCGTCACGCTGAAGACACTGGTCAACTTCGCCTGCCGCAGAAAATCCTGCACCAGCGCCGCCGTCTCGCGCGATGCCGTCCCGTTGCCGATCGCGATCGCCCGCACGTTCTGGCGCGCCACCAGCCCGGCCATCGTCTTCACGCTGCCGGCCAGGTCGTTGCGCGGCTCGAACGGATACATCACCGCGTGCTCCAGCAGCTTCCCGGTATCGTCCACCACCGCAAGCTTGCAGCCCGTGCGGATGCCCGGGTCGATGGCCAGCACCGTCATCATGCCCGCCGGCGGCGAGAGCAGCAGGTTCTCCAGGTTCTCGCGGAAGACCTTGATGGCTTCTTCGTCGGAGCGGTCCTTCAGCTCCAGACGCACTTCCGTCTGAATCGAAGGATTGAGCAGCCGATCGTACGAATCTTCGATCGCCGTTTCCAGGTGCGGCACCCATTCGCCCGGCGCCTTGATCACCTTGCCGCGCAGATACGCGATGGGCTGCATCTTCTCCAGCTCGATCTCGAACGTCAGGATGCCTTCCTTGGCCCCGCGCCGGATGGCCAGCATGCGGTGCGACGGAATCTTCGCCGCCGGCTCGCTGTAATCGGCGTACATCTTGAACTTGCCTTCGGGATCCGGGACGCCTTCGATGGCGCGGCTCACCACCCGGCCCTCCGCCATCATCATGCCGCGCACCGCTTTGCGAAAATCGGCGTTGTCGCTGATCCACTCCGCGACGATGTGCCGCGCGCCTTCCAGCGCTTCGTCCTCGGGCAGGCCGAACGTCGGCACCAGCTCGGCGAACGGCGTGGTGCCGGTCTGGTCCCACAGGTATTGCGCCAGCGGCTCCAGCCCCTTCTCCCGCGCGATCGATGCCTTGGTGCGCCGCTTCGGCTTGTAGGGCAGGTACAAGTCCTCGAGCTCCGTCTTCTCCATGGCGGCTTCGATCTTCGCCTTCAGCTCGGGCGTCAGCTTGCCCTGCTCGGCGATGGAAGCCAGCACCGTCTCGCGCCGGTCTTCCAGCTCGCGAAAGTATTCCAGCTTCTCCTGAATCTCGCGGATCTGGACTTCATCCAGGTTGCCGGTGGCTTCCTTGCGATAACGCGCAATGAAGGGAACCGTCGCGCCGCCATCCAGCAGCTCGATCACTGCCGCCATCCCCTTCAGGGGCACGTTCAGCAGTTTGGCAATGTGGACCAGTACGGACGTCGGGAGGGACTTGAGTTCAGCCATGGGCCTGTGGAACTCCCATCATGGCACACGTGCGCGCGGCGAGTCACCGAACCACGCTGCCATCTCGTGAAACGCCTGCGGGTTCATCGTCTCCAGCCCGCTCTCGTACCCGTTGATGCTGAGCAGCGCAGCCGCCGCCGCGCCCCACAGGCACCCCGCGACCACCAGCGCCGCGGTTCCCCGCCGCACCCAGGGCGATGCGGCGCGCGCGGAAATCAGCAGCAGCACGAACAGCCCCGCGACCCACAGGATCGGCGTGTAATCCACCTGGTAGCGAAGGTTCGAAGTCCCGGTGAGGCACAGGAACAGCAGAATCGCGCCTGCCGTCACGAACAGCGACGCCAGGGTTCGCGTCACCTGCCGGTCCATCCAGCGCTTTCGCCCGATCGCGAAAGCGGCGGCCACGCACCCGATCAGGCACAAAGGCATCACCACCGCCATTCCCGCCGTCGGCTCTCCGAAGCTGCTGATGCGCAGGCGATAGAACGGAAACCCGTCGAGCTTCACCGGCCGGTAGAAGAGCAGGTCGTACAGGTCGGGCAGCACGTTGCGCAGGCTGAGGTGAATCTCGTTGTGGACGCTGGCCGCCAACTGATACCTCTGCCCGAACTCGAAAACGCTGCCGAAGCGTGCATAGTTATAAGCGGCGAGCCCGGCGCCGCAAGCCGCCACCGGCGCCACCAGCAGCCATCCGCGCCGCACGAAGAGCACGCACAAGAGCGCCACCGCGATGGCGAAGTGCGGACGGCATCCCGGCGCCAGCCCCAGCAGGATTCCCGCGAGCAGCGCGCACAACGGCGTATCGCGCGCCAGAAAATACAGCCCGCCCGTCAGGAAGCAGAACCCCGCGGCGATCGCGACTTCGTACACCATCGGCCGCCGCAGCAGGATCGGCGTGAATTGCGCCAGCCCCAGTCCCGCGAACGCCACCCCGAGCAGCCAGAGGGGCACCCGCACGCCGGACAACTCCAGCAACAGCACCAGCAGCAAACACGAAAATGCATAGCCCGCCGTCACGAACAGCACCACCGCGAAATTCTCCGGCAGGCTTACATCGGCCAGCAATTTCGCCGGCACGAACAGCGCCAGCGCGGGCACGGGTCCGAAATACAGGTAGTACTTCCCGTGATACAGGCTGGCATCGTGCTTACGGAGTGCGGCATTAGTCAGCGGGTCGTACGGATCCCGCAGCGCCAGTAGCTCCGGCGGCGGATCGAGCTTCATATACAGGTGGCCGGAGAGGAAACCGTCGGCGAGAAGGTTATAGTGATCCACCTTGTCGTTGCGCCACTCGAACGGCCCCCAGCTCGAAGTCGCCGTCCACGAGTAGAACCACACAACCGGCGCCGCCGCCAGCAGCCAGACCCCGATCTCCAGCCGGCGCCGCACTCAGAGGTATTTGACGAACAGCACGGCGTTGCCGCGCTCGTTGTACAGCAGCTCGTCCACCATGTTCTTCGTGAGCAGAATGCCGAATCCCCCCGGCCGCTTCCCGGTCTCGGCGCGAACCTCGACGTGGCGCGTCGGGTCGTCCTCGGGATTCGAGATGGCGGCGTGCGGCAGGAAGTCCAGCGAGAAACCGGTCCCGGGATCGTGGACGTGCCCGATGACCGAGCGCCCGGTTCGTAAAAGCGAAGTCCGGACCCGTTTTCTGGGGTCGCTCTTGCCGCCGTGCTCGATGGCGTTCATGAGCAGCTCGCGCATGGCGGCACTGACGTCGTCGGCAAAGTGCTCCTCCAGGTCGCTGAGCATCTCTCGCAGGAAGTGCGTGGTGCGGTCCGCGGCATCGAACTTGCACCGGACGTCGAGGCTGATCCATTCCGGCCGCGCCGAAATGACCCGGATGTCGTCCTGCCAGTCCGCCGCCTCCAGAGCCTGCTGCACCATGTCGGTCAGCCCGCCCCGCGCTAAAGGCTGGTGGAAGTAGCTGTAGGCCCGCTGGCGGATGGCCCGGATCACACGCTGCGGATCGCGCTCTCCGGAGAGGATGACTTTAGTTTGAGGTCGTATGGAACGTACTTGCCGGAGCAGCTTGAGCCCGTCGAATCCATTGCGCCCCTGGCCGGCCAACAGGACGTCAATCGGCAGCGCACGCAATCGCTCGATGGCTTCATGGGCGTCATAAGCGTCCTGGATCGTACGATCCTCCCGCTTCAAGAGCCCCCCGAGTGACTCGTGAACCGCCGGGTCCGCGTCGATCAGTAGCAGGCAATGCGAACTCAATTACGCCACCACCCTTTAATTTATCAGGCGATAAGCATACCATGAGGGTAACGGTCCCCTCCACCGAGGGAAGGGAGGTACCATGACTCGATTAAAATTTGGTAACCTTCGCGGATTTGTTTGCATCTCAGCTACCAAGGTGAAATCCGCAATTCTCGCGCTTGTCGTGTCTTCCGCCGCCCTGGCGCAGATCTACCCCCCGGGGGGCTACCCCGGGCAGACCTACCCCTACCCCGGCCAGACCCCCTATCCCGGGCGCATGCCCGGCGGCACCGGCATTCCGGTTCCCGGACGCAGCGGTAAACAGCAGCCGCCTAAGTCCAAATCTAACCAGCCGCTGCCCAACTTCCGCGGCGCGCTCAAGGTCATGGACGACAAGTCGCTCAGCATCGAGCTGGGCGACAACCGCGTCATGGATTTCAAGCGCACCGGCAGCACCAAGTTTTTCAAGAGCGGCGACGAGGTCAAGGACCCGAAGTTCAATATCGGCGATCAGGTATCGGTGGAGGCCCAGGAGGACCCCGGCGGCACCATGAGTGCCGTTAACGTGTACTGGGAGAAGGCCGCAGCGGGAGCCACCACCACCAGCAAGCAGTCCGGCGACAGCACCCCCGACACCTGGAAGGATACGCCGAAGGACGCGCCCAAGGCGGGGAGCGAGCAGCGGCCCACCCAGAGCGCGCAGTCCATTCCCCCGCTGGCCGACGACCCCGGTCCGCCCAAGCTGAAGCGCGGCGGAGTCGCGGACTCGTCGCGCGAAAAGTCCGCGCCGGTGCCCGCGCAGGAAACCGCTCAGGTCTCGCAAGCGCCCTCCGCGTCCTCGGCGCCCGCGGTCCGCGGCACGCCTCCGCCCGAGGAGAACCGCCCCGTGACCATCATCCGCGGCGACAATGACGATGACCCGAGCCCCCTCCGCGCCTCGCTTCCCAAAGACGAGCCGCTGATCCGCCGCGCCGCCGACAGCGCCCTGGAGTTCACCGAGACCCTCCCCAGCTATGTCTGCACGGAAATGATCGGGCGCTACTACAGCAACACGCGCCCCGCGAACTTCCAGCCCATCGACGTCGTCTCCACCGAAGTCATCTACGAGAACGGCGTCGAGCAGTACCGCAACATCCAGATCAACGGCAAGCCGACCAAGAAGAAGATCGAGGAGACCGGCGGCGCCTGGAGCACCGGCGAGTTCGGCACCGTGCTGATCAATCTCTTCAATCCGGCCACCGGCGCCAATTTCCATTACCGCCGCGATTCGCGCGCCGGCTCCATCATGGCCAAGATGTACGATTTCGAAGTGGCCCGCGAAAACTCGCACTGGGATATCCACGCGGGTTCGCAGAGCTACATGCCGGCGTACACGGGCTCGATCTGGGTCGACCCGCAGACCGCGCGCGTCCTGCGCATCGAAATGGAAGCCAAAGGCATGCCCGGCGAATTTCCGCTGGACCACGTGGAATCGGCGACCGACTACCAGTACGTCCGCCTCGGCGACGCCAAACAGTACCTCCTGCCCGTGCACTCCGAGGTGTTAAGCTGCGAGCGCGGCACCAGCAACTGCTCGCGCAACGTGATCGATTTCCGCAATTATCACAAGTACACCGGCGAATCGACCATCACCTTCGGCGACACCGTGAAGAAGTAACGCGGGCCTCCCGGCCCGCATTTCTTCTACCCCACTAACTCCTCCGTCAGCGTCTGCCACGAGGCCGCCGCCGGCGGCGCCTGAGCCTGCGCCGGTCCCTCTGCCGATTGCATCCACGGAAGGTGGTAAACCAGGCAAGGGGTTTCGTCCCGGATCACTTCGACGTTCCTTTCGCCATGGAACAGCGCCAGAATCTGCCAGCCGGCCGGATACACGGGCGGCCGCAGCTTGGCGATCGCGCGCGCCAGCGTGACCACCGTGAGCTCGTCCATGTTCTGCAGCGGATCGTCCAGGATCAGCAGCCTGAGCGCATTCGGCAGCCGGGGCGCCAGCAGCAGAAACAACACCATCGCAAATGCGTTCAGCTCCGCGGTATTGAAAAGCAGGTCCGCCCGCGCCCCGCCCGCGGTCGTCAGCCCCAGCGCCGGGTCGCCGCCCGCTACGTCCGGAGTGATCTCGATATCGCGATACGCCCACCGCGCCGGAGTCATCAGGGCCAGCAATTCATTGAATGCCGCCAGCAGCTCCGCCCGCTCCTGCTGGTCCCGCGCCAGCTTCAGGAAGAAACTCTGCGGCAGCTCCTTGGATAGCTCCAGAAACTGCCGCGCGTCTTTCACCAGCGAGGTGATGCGCGCCAGCGCGTCCGCCTCGCCGCTCCGCCCCGCGGTCGTTTGCTGGAGGCGCTCGCACGCACCCGTGATCTCCGCGGTTTCCCGGATCGCCTGGTCCAGCCCGCCTTTGCGCCCGATCACCATGTCCACCAGCGTTTCTTCGTGATCGCGTGCCAGCGCCCGGTTGAAACGAACTCCCAGGTCCTCGCACTTCGCGCTCGCCAGGCGTTTGCCCACCTGGTTCAAAGCCTCGACTTCCCTCGGAGAGAGCCACCGCCGCACCTTGGTCGGCTCGCTCCCGGCCGGGCTCGCCTCTTGCGGCGCGCGCTGCTGCCACGACTCCACCCGCGCCCGCGCGTCGTGCAATTGTTCCGCCAGCGTCGCGTTCCTCGCTGCCGCATCCGGTTGCATCGCCAGCAGGAACGCATCGTCGCCTTCCGGCTTCCACCCGCCTGCTCCGGCTGCCTGGACCGCCGACGCGATTTCCCCGTACCGCGAAGTCAGGTCGGCCAGCGCCTGCAGATCCAGCCACCTCCGCAGATCCGCTTCGAAGCTCTCTCCGCGTTTCGTGCGGCCCGTCGCGATCCACCCCTGGAACTCCTGGAAGACGAGTTGCGCCGCCTTTAGGTCCGCCACCAGCAGCGGCAGCGATCCGGCCAGCGAAGTCACGTTGGCCTGAAATTGCGAGGCCGCCTGCGCCAGCGCCTGGCGGTCGCGCACTTTCAAAAGCGCATCCATGCTCTCGGCGAGTGGAGAATGCAATTGCGCCAGCCGCGCCATGTCCTCCGGTCCCGCGGGAAGCAGGGCCTCGAGCGACGCGCGCTGCAACTCCGCGGAAGCGGCATCCGCACCGTCCGCGGCAGGGGTCAGCGGACCCAGTTCGCGTACCACGAACGTGGCGATCTCCTCGTCGGTCAGGGTACGGCTGCCCGTGGTTCCATCGGCCGGCCCCGTCGCCGCCTCCGCCCGCTTGCGCACATGCTCGGCAAGACTCTGCCAGCCCGCGCTCACCTGCTTGCGCAGGTTTTGCAGGCCGGTCAGCCGGTCCGCCTCGCCCGGCGAAAACGCGCTCAGGAAAAGCGCCGCCCGGCCCGCCGGCTGGCTGCGAATCAGCTTGTCCATGAACACCTGGTCGATCCGAAATGAGTTGGCTTGCACGCCCGTGTCGGCCGGCGCTCCCTCGCGAGTCACGCTCCCGGGCGCGATCAGCACTCGCGTCCTCACCTGCTCCTTGCCGTCCAGCAGAGCTACCTCCGCCGCCGAAGCCTTCTCGATCGCGCCATCCGGCACCTCGGGCCCGCGATGCCGCACGACCAGGAAATAGTTCTTTTCCCCGCCTTCATCCAGCCGTTGCACCCGGTTCGTGAGCAGCAGTTCCAGCGACTCTGCCAGCGTGGACTTTCCCGAACCGTTGTGCCCGTGCACCAGGTTCAGCCAGGATGCTCCGTCGCACTGGAACTCGCGAACTCCCGCCAGCCGGTAGTCCTTCAACTGTAGCCGCAACAGTTCGCCGTCCGTTCTCCAGAAACGCCCGGAATTCGAGGGATCCGGTTGGAACACCCCCCGCTGAAACCACTTCCTGGTGTCCCGCAGCAGCCATGCAAAGGCGCGCCGCAGCGCGGAGTCCGGCAGGTCGGGATGCGGGTCCGCATCCAGTATGCTCAAACCCGCCAGCCGCAGATACCCGGTCTCGCGCGCGATCCGCGTGAGCGCGGAGCGCAGCGAGGCCGGCGTGCCGCTCCCCGACTGGCCGGAAACCAGCAGCACCAGCTCCACCTGCAGCGCCAGCTCCCGCGGTCCGCTGCGGGACTTGCCTTCCGCCGCTTCGATCAGAATCTGCCGCACTGCCGCCGCGCGCTCGATTGCGCGCAGCCAGGTCGCTTCCGGGTCCGTGCGCGAAATCAGCTCCACCAGCCCGAGCGTGCCCAGCCCGGCATCGTACACCGTCATCGCCGGCTGAATATCGTAATATTCTCCGATTCGGATCCGCTGCCCCGTGACGAACGCCGCCGGCTTCTCCGCGCTCCGGTTCCGCAGCGCAGCCACATCGGCGCAGCGCACCAGGCCGAAGCGCTGTTCGAGCGCGCCCGCAAGCGCGCCGATCGGGTCAGGCGGACCTGGTTTGCTCATGGTATTCAGGCCCTCCCAGCATCGCTGCCGGACCGGCTTCGTTGAATCGATCCTCGCCGAATGCGGCCCACCCCCACACCGCGCGCGCGGAGGGTGTGTCCACCGGCTTGCGCACGTCGTTCTTCGTCCACCACGGGATCGTCTCCGGCCGCAGTTCCCAGATCTTCGGCTTGAGCGCCGCGAACGGCCGCGGCGGTGCGGTTCGCGGGAACAGCCGCCGCTCGGTGCCGAGCTCGATGGACAGCAGGCGCCGCACCGTCGGCTCGCTGCCCGCGCGCGCACCCGCATTCGCGCGGAACCGGACCGCCGGGCCTGCCGCCTGCTCCGCCACATCTACGTCCGCGTTCGAGACCGGCCACGCCCCAGGCGCCACGCCCAGGTACGCCCCCGCCATCCGCCGGATCGCCAGCTCCAGGATCGCTCCCCAGGCGCACCACTGCGGATGCTCGCACATCGGCGCGTACCAGGGATATCGGGCCGCCGCGTACACCGCGAACGCCTCGCTCGGATTCCGGTGCAGGCTCTCCGCCACCTGGTATTGCCGCATCAGCCGCCGGTGAAATACCGTCGTCCAGTTCGTCATCCGCTGGTACTCCCGCCTCGCCGCCTCGCCGTTCGCCTGTTCCCACTGCCGCGCCTCCTGCTGTTCCTGTTGCTTGAGCGCGGCGAATGAGCTCACGAGCGCCCTCGCTTCCTCCTCTGGGCGTGGCCGCTCGAAAAGTTGATACGCAATGCGCGCCACCTCCGCCTCCAGCGCCTGCTGTTGGAGTTCCCGCGCCACCAGGTGGTACGTCCAGGTGAACAGCTCATCCAGGTGCGGAAACGACTGCTCCTTCTCCAGGTAGAACGTGAGCAGGTTCGGATGGTCGGTCAGCTCCAGCCCCGGTTCTCCCGCCGCCCGGCTGGACGCGCGCAGAATCTCCAGCCCGTGGAAACTGCGCGTCTGTTCCACGTCGGTGAAGAACGCCCGCGACGCCTCGGCACCTGCCGCGGCCGCTCCGTCTTGCGTGCGCGCGCGGTATCCCGCGATCTCCTCGTACACGGTGCGGAACGTGTCGTGAATCACCGGATCCGCCGCGCTGTACCCCGCAAGCACGACGGTGCGATGCCTTAGCAGTGTGCTGAGATGATCCCGCGACCACGAATCCTCACGCCAGTTCTGGATTTCGCGGAACGTGAATACGATGCTCGGCAGCATCCTGCGAAAGCGCTCCGGGTCGCCCGCGCCGCGCGCAATGCGATATGCCGCCACGTCGCCGTGAATCTTGTGGATCGTGGCCGCTTCGTGCGCGTCGCCGTAAGTGAAAAAGTCGGCGGCGTCCTTCACGCGCGTAAAGTGGCGATAGCGGCGGTTCAGCGGCAGTTTCAGCCGCTGTGCCTTCGCCAGCGGATTCTCGACGCTGTCCGTCCACAGCTCCGGCGGCGGCGAAAGCGGCAGCATGCCCGCCATCCGGAACGCACACTCCAGCAGCAGATCGTAATTCGTCGTCACCAGCGTGGGACTCAGCCCCTCCGCCGCCAGCCACGCCAGCACGTGGTGCCTCGGCCGCACGCGGCCTGCATGGGAGATCACCTCGTCCAGGTCCGGATGCATCGGCTTGCCGCACATCACTGTCTCGCTGGGGAACCCGAGCGTCTCCAGAAACAGCGCCTTGCCGGCGACAATCCGCTCGCGCGCATCGGGGTGCTCCAGAGCATGCTGCCACAACGTCAGCAGCCAGTCGAGATCGATCGGGTCCAGGCTGGCGGCATCCGAGTACCGCTTCAGATGCTCGTTCTCGCGCGCATTCGCCGCCGTGAAGAATTCCGGAGCCGGCCGCTTTGCGGCAAATCTCGCGATCAGGTTTTCGAACGCACTGCACGCCCAGTCGTTGATCTGGTAGTAGTTCTGAGACAGCGAGCTCAGCGTGGCGGAGAGCACCGAGGGGCGGCCGTCGGCCCGCTCGGTTTTATCGAACAGATCCGAGAACCCGGCCTTGGATTTCTCCAACGAAAACGTCGTGCGCAGGCCGGTCCTCAACCGATTTCCCAGATCCGCCAGTTCCGCGTCGCCGGATGCCGCGGCATGTTCCGTCAAGGCTTCCAACCGCGCCAGCAGGCGGGCCACCAGCAACTGCGCCGTGTTGCCTTCGCTGTCCAGCGAGTAACCCGCGCCGATGAAGAACACGACCTCGCCCGCGCAGATCCGCGTCGCGAGGCGTTCGAGCTGGTCCTGCCGCGTTTCCGGTTTCATGCGGCGTCGGGCCGTTTGCCGAGCTTGCTCGAATACAGCGTCTCCACCCACGCGGCCCAAAGCGGCGGCGGCGCCGTATTCGGATGCCGCGCAGCGAGCGTCTCCAGCACGTCCTGGTCGGACGGAATCCTGAGCTGTGCGCCGATCCCCGAAAGCGCCGCTTCGTCCCACGACTCCAGCACGCGCCACAGCTCCGGAGATTCGATCACCGCGAGATAAGCCAGCCGCAGGCGATCCCGGCCCGCCGGCAGCGCCCGGGTAACCGAAAGATCGATCGGCCACGCGGAAATCCCGCCCCTGCGCAATCCGCAGATCACGCGCGCCCCGTCCGGCGTGACTGCCAGTTCCGTCGGCACCTCGTTGCCCAGGTTCACGCTGCGGACCATCGTGCCACTGGCCAGGTCCCACACCTTCAGTCCGTCGGGATGCCCGGACACCGCTTGCCGTCCGCCGGGGAGAACGCTCAGAGCCTCCATCCTCGGCGCATTTACCGTCGAGATGATCTGTCCGCCATCGATATCTCGGATCACGAATCCATCGTTTTTCCAGGCGATCACACGGGACCCGTCCGGCAAGGCGCAGAGTCCGATCGCGCCCAATGGGAACGACCGGATCTTCTGCGCGCTCCCTAAATCCCACACCGAAAGTTCGGCGTCCAAAGCCACCACCGCGAGCCCCCTGCCCGCCATCACAACCAGGTCGTTCACTGGACCGTCTGCAGTCGCATTGCTCGAGATTTGCCCGGTTTCCAGGTCCCACAACTTTATGCTCGAATCCGACGAGCCGGAAACCAGCTTCCGTCCATTCTCCGTAAACGAAACCGCGGTTACATCGCCGTCATGTCCTTCCAGCAAACGCAGCGCCCTGTACCTGGCAAGATCCCAAACCGTCACCGTGCCGTCCCCGGATGCGGTTACTGCGAGCTTCCCGTCGGGGGACACTTCGAGATCGAAAATCGGGCGGCGGCCGTGCCCCGCCAGAACTCCGGCGGGCTTGAGCGTCAGGCCGTCCCAAACGATCGCCATTCCATCCGCGCCGCCCGACAGCACCAGCCGCCCGTCGGGTGTAACCGCCACCGCATAGACCGGCCCGTCGTGCTTCGCGGGAAGCTCTCCGGCTTCGCGCGTCCCCAGCGGCGCCTCAACCACCCGCCGCAGCCCGCGCACGATGTCTTCGAATGCCTCGTCGCGGTTGTCCCAGGTAGTTACCGGCTTTGCCATGGTCGGCAGCGCGTTGTATTTCGCCAGCGGCGACTGAAACCAGTCGCATGGCCGAAGGACGATCGGGATGATGACCTTGGACTGCTGCTGCGAAATCGCGAGCTCCGTCTCCTGCTGCACATACCGCGACGATACCGAGTCCGGAGACACCAGGAACAGTGCGATCGAGGCCTCGCTAAGCAGGCGGGGCAGTTCGGCGGTGAAGTCGTCTCCAGGCTTCAGCGACACCAGGTCGTAATCCAGCGCCAGCAGTCCCTCGTTCATCAGCGGCTGAAGGTGCCTGACGAGCTCCTCCATCAGTTCGCGGTCGCGGTTGGAGTAGGAAATATACGCCCTGACCGGATTCCTGGCCGCCATCCCCGATTCACCTCACGCGTGCTGATGCGCCTGGTAGTGCTGCCTCAGCAGGTCCTTCCCGTAATCGTTGCCGTTGGGCGTCCGCACCACGCAGTGAATATGCTGGCGCGTCGGCGTCTTCGGATCTTTCGCGAAGCGCGCCAGGTTCGCCGGCCGCTGGTGATCGAACTCGATCAAAATTACCGGGCTGTGAATCCGGTAGTAGTACACGCTCGATGAATCCGCCCCGCCCACCCACGCGAACCACGTCCGGTCCAGGTGCCGCTTCACCTCGTCCATCTTGACCCGCGCGTGCCCGTCGTCCATGTTGCCGACGTACAGATCCACCAGCTCCGCCAGCCGGCCCCTCAGCGCATTGGAAAACGCCGCGGCGGGCGCGCCCGCGTAGTCCAGCACCACGTTGTCCTTCCAGGCTTCCGTCAGGTTGTAATTGTCGGTCTTGTTTGGATTCAGGATCGCCCGGTTGCGCAGCGGCGCATCCAGCGCCAGCAGCATCTCCAGCCCGCGGCTCTGCTCGTCTTGCAGAATCGAAAGCCCCTTGTACTTTCCCGAAGGCGCCGTCACCGGCTCCGACCCCACGAACAGAGGCGTCATCACCACCTGGTCGCCGAGCACGAAGTAGTTGACGATGGCGTGATGCCCGTCGAGCTGGAATCCCCAAGGCTCGGTAGCCGAAGGCTTGCCCATCACCGTGAAGTAGTAGAACCACTCGCCCAGGAACTCGTGGTCGTCGCTCAGCTCGGCGAGCGTCTCGTTGAGCTTCATGATGTCGCGCGTCAGCTTCAGCCCGCGCGCGCTCAGCGCCGCACCCAACAGCCCAAACGCCGCGTCGCGCTGGCGGTCGGTCATCTCTTTGAGGCTGACTCCCTGGCGCACGTAGAAATGCTGGTTCATCCACTTGCGCCACTCCGGATCGTCCACCCCGAACATGGCGCGCCCGCGCTGCTCCGCCGTCAGGCTGGCCAGGAAGCGCTCGGCCGCCGTGCGCACGGGCGCCGTCGAAACGCCCGTCGCATGGATCGGGAATAGTCCCGGCTCGACGCTCCCCTTCGCCGTGATGCCCTTGAACGGCTCGGCCAGGCCCTTCCGCTCGTAGTCCGCCGACATCTGGCGGAAACGCTCGGCCATGTCGCTGCTGTTCTGGGGGAAGGCGCAGGGTGCGAGCATCGCGCCCGGGATGATCTTCGAAAGCAGGGTCCGGCGGGAAACCGTCGGAGGGTGGTGATGATGATGCATACCGGTTCGGCCAGTATACATCGAACCGCACGCGCCGCTGCAGGAGGGTACTTAACCGTCAACCGGGGTCTGACCACTCTGTCCCAAGGCGCATGTACTCTCTTTCAGCAAGTCATCGCTAATCGCCGCGTGGACAGAGCGGTCTGACCCCGGTTTGCCCCCTCGAGATCGGCCGGGTTCCCCAATTCGCTTAACCACCCCCTACAGCGTCTTTTGCACCGCCGCCAGCAGGTCTTCCTCTTTGGTGTACCCTTCGAAGCGCTGCACCTGTTTGCCCGCACGGTCGAAGATCAGCGTCACCGGCAGCTCGTCCAGCTTGTAGGTCTCGTTGAAACCCGGGTTGCCCAGCCCCACCGTGTACTCGATCGGATGCTTGGCCAGGAACGGCTTGATCCGCTCGATCCCTTCTTCGTCCATGCCGATGCCGTAGACCGCCACGCCTTTCGCGGCGAATTCGCGGTTCAGCTTGTTGAAGCTCGGAATTTCCTTGATGCACGGCACGCACCACGTCGCCCAGAAGTTCACCACCACCACTTTGTCCCTGGGCAGCGTCAGCGGCTTGCCGTCGAGTGTTGCCGGCTGAGGCAGGTTCGACGCCTGCTCCGCGGCCCCAACCGGCGCCGCCGGCCTGTCCCCTTTCTCGAGGAACGCCAGGTACTCGGCCGGCTCCTTCGTCAGCCCCGGAAAACTCGCCACCACCTTGCCGTCGGCATCGAGAATCGCATAATACGGAATCGCCACGGTCTTGAAAAGTTCGACCTCCAGCTTCTGGTTCTCGTCCGACGCCGCATCCGATCCGTCCGTGTACAGTTCCACCAGCACGAAGTTCTTCAGCGCCGCCGCAATCTCCGGCCGCGTAAACATGTTGGCCTTCATCCAGTGGCAGTTGGTGCATGCGTACCCGGTAAAGTTGACGAACACCAGCTTGCCTTCGCGCCGCGCCTGCGCCAGCGCGTCGCGATACTGGTTCTTCATCCACACCAGCCCGCTCTGCGCCGAAGGTCCGCCGCCCTCCGCGTTGGCCAGCGGAACATACGCGTCGAGATCGCCCAGCTTGCCGCCGAACATCCCGGGGATCAGGCTGAGCGCGAAAATCAGAAACGCCGCGCCGGTGAACAGCCGCCCCAGCCCCAGTTCCTCGTCTTTCTTGATCCCTTCCAGCCGCAAAAATCCGAGCAGGTAAAGCCCCGCCAATCCGAACAGCACCACCCACGCCGCCAGGAAGCGCTCGCGCGTCAGCACGCCCCATTGCAGCACCTGGTCCACGCTGCTCAGGTATTTCAAGCTCGCCGCGAGGATCACGAACGCCATCACCACCTTCACCCGCGCCATCCAGCCTCCGGCGCGCGGCATCCGCTGCAGGTATCCGGGAAAAAGCGCCAGCAGGAAGAACGGCAGCGCCAGCCCCGTCGCGAACGTCACCATCCCGATCAGCGGGCGCGTCGCGCCGCCCGACACCGACCCGGCCAGCAGCGTCCCCACGAACGGCCCCACGCACGCGAAGCTGGCCAGCGAAAACGTCAAACCCATCAGCAGCGTGCCGATGAATCCGCCCTGGTCCGCGCCTTTGTTCAATCGCGTCAGAATGCTCGAAGGGATCGTGATCTCGAACGCGCCCAGCAGGCTGAACCCGAAGGCGATGAACAGCACCGCGATGAATCCGTTCACCCACGGGCTCGACCCCAGCGCCACGATGCCGAACGGCCCCAGCGCGATCCGTGCCGCCAGTCCCAGCCCGCTGAACAGCACGATGATCCCCAGGCAGAACACCGCCGCCTGCGCCACGCCGCCCTTCTTGTTCAGGAAGTACGACATGGTGATCGGGATCATCGGAAATACGCAGGGCGTGAAGATCGAGGCCAGCCCGAAGCCGAACGCCACCGCCATGAACGCGCCCAGGCTCTCCACGCTCCCACTCGCCGCGCTTGAGGGCGCCGCGGGGGCGTTGGGCTCGCTGTACCCCGCCGGCACCACGGGCGCCGATGCCGCAGCCGCCGGATCCACCGTGATCCTCGCCGTCCCCGCCCACTTCGACGGCACGCACATCTTGGGGTTGCACACCTGGTACCGCGCGCCGATCGCCAGGTCCGCGGTCCCGGCCGGAGCGTCCTTTTTCAGGCCGACCTCCAGCAGGAACGTCGCTTCCTTTTCGTAGAATTCCGTGTCGGCGTCGAAGTTCGGGTCGTGCGCCACCGTCGGCTTCGGCTGCAGCGGACGCACCGAATCCACCGCCGCTCCCGTCACGGCAAATCTGGTTGGCGTGGCTCCCGCCGTCGACATCGAGTACAGGTGCCACCCGTCCTCGATTTTGCCCGTCACCCGCAGCAGGATCGTGGCGCCCGGCGCGGCTTTCGCCGGGTCGGCGGTAACCGTCCACGCCACGTGCTGATCTTGAGCGAGAAGGGGAAAAACGAAAAGCAGCAGCGCGAGACCGCGCCTAGTCACCGGCTTTGCCAAGCTTGAGTTCATCTTCAATCTTTTGATTCACGTTGCCGCTGGAAAATTCAGCCGCGACGCGTATCGCGTTCTTGATCGCATTGGCGTTGCTGCGTCCGTGACAAATAATACACCCGCCGCGCACCCCGAGCAGCGGCGCCCCGCCATACTCGGAATAGTCCAGCCGCTTCCGGAACACGCTGAACGCGTTCTTGGAAAGCACGTACCCGATCTTCCCCGTGATCGTGGCCTCCAGCGAATCCCGCAGCAGCTTCTTGAACATGTCCACCAGGCCTTCGCTGACCTTGAGCGCCACGTTGCCGATGAACCCGTCGCACACAATGACGTCCACGTTGCTGGCGTAAATATCGCCGCCTTCCACGTTCCCGATGAAGTTGATGCGCAGGCTCTTGAGAATCCCCCAGGCGGCACGCGTGAGGTCGTTGCCCTTGTGATCCTCCTCGCCAATCGACAGAATCCCGACCCGCGGGTTCGGCCGCCGCAGCACCTGCCGCGAATAAATCTCCCCCATGACCGCGAACTGGGCCAGCATTTCCGGGGAGCAATCGACATTGGCGCCTACATCTACCAAGACGACCGGGATGCCTTCCATGGTAGGAAAAATCCCGGCCAGCGCCGGCCGGTCCACCCCGGGAATCACGCCCTGCACCATCTTCGCCGTCGCCATCACGGCGCCGGTGTTGCCCGCCGACACGAAACACTGCGCCACACCGTCGCGCACCAGCCGCGACGCCACCCGCATGGAGCTGTCGCGCTTGGTCCGCACAGCCTTGGCCGCGCTGTCCTCCATGGTGACCCGTTCGCTGGCGTGAACGATCTCGATGGGGAGTTGCCGGTAGTCTTCGTGGGTCGCCAGCTCGCTGCGGACTACGTCCTGCTGGCCCACCAGAATGACCTTGACGCCCAGACTCCTGGCGGCCCGCACTGCCCCTTCGACCTCGATCTTCGGGGCGTGGTCTCCGCCCATTGCATCAAGCGCAATGGTCAGCATGCCATGACCGGTCTATTCTTCAACCACTTCGACGACTTCGCGGCCCTTGTACTGGCCGCAGTGCGGGCACACGCGGTGCGGGAGCTTCGGCTCGTGGCAATTGGGACATTCCGAAAGGCCGTTGGCCTTCAGCGCGTCGTGCGCGCGGCGGTTGGACGTCCGCCTCTGGGAGTGTCTGCGTTTCGGATTCGGCATCGTTCTTCCTTCTGATCTTTCCTTACTTCAATTCCAGCTTGCGGAGCGCGCTCCAGCGATCGTCGGCGGTTTGCACGTGGCAATCGCACGCGGTCTCGTTCCGGTTTTTGCCGCAAACGGGGCAAATCCCCTTGCAGTCCTCGCTGCACACCCTCTGCATCGGCAAGGCCAGCAGCACCTGCTCCCGGAGGATCTCCTCCAGTTCGATGCCGCCGCCTTCATAAAACCCGATTTCCGTCTCGCCGGAATCGATTTCGACCTCTTCCTCGCGGGCAATCTCCGAGACAGGCCGGTAAAACAGATCGAAGCCGGCGTTCAGCGGGAAGCGCGCGCGCACCAGACATCGGTCGCACTGCGCCACCATTTCCACGGTATACGACCCCTGGATGCGAATCTGAGCTTCGGACTCCTCCACCAGCTCGGCCGACCCGATGGCGTGGAGCGGCGAAGCCTGCTCCAGATCTTCTCCCGTGAAATCGATCTTACCCGGGGCGAAAGTCTCGTCGAACCGAACCTTCCGCAACTCCAACTCTTTGACACTGAGGAACATGGGAATAGCCTTGAGTTGTCGGGCAGAACTATCCGATTATACCAAAGGTCCAGCTACGAAGCCCGCGCCCTGTCGATCTCCCCAATCTCCTCCGCCGACAGCCGGAATTCCAGCGCCCCCGCTACCCCCTCCACCTGCTCCGCCGACCGCATCCCCACGATCGCCGCCGTCACCGCCGGATGCCGCAGCGTCCACGCAATCGCCACCTCGCCCGCCGTGCGCCCGTGCTGCGCTCCGATCCCTCTCATCACCTCCGCCAACCCCAGATTCCGCGAAAGCTGCGGCTCCTGAAACGCCGGAACCCGCCGCCGGAAATCGTCCGCCGGCAGCGCCTCGATGCGCTCGCGCGTCATCTTCCCCGTCAATAGCCCGCTCTTCATCGGCGAATACACAATCACGCCGATCTGGTGCTGGAAACAGTACGGCAGGTGCGAATTCTCCACCTCCGGCGAGATCGCCGAATACGGCGGCTGCAGCGACGTAATCGGCGCGATCTCGCGAATCCGGTCCATCTGCTTCGCCGTGAAATTCGAAACCCCGATCCACCGCACCTTGCCTTCCTCTTTCAGGCGGGCCAGCGTCTCCCACCCCTCTGCGATATCCTCCTCCGGCTCCGGCCAGTGGATCTGGTACAGGTCGATCGCATCCACCCTCAGCCGCCGCAGGCTCTCTTCGCACTCGCGCCGGACCGAATCGCGCTTCAGCGATTTCTGGATCTGCCGCTGCTCGTTCCATACGCGCTCGCACTTGGTGAACACGTACGGCCGCTTCGCGCGGCCCGCCAGCGCGCGCCCCACCACCTCCTCCGAATGCCCCAGCCCGTACACCGCCGCCGTGTCGATCCAGTTGATCCCGCGGTCCAACGCCGCATGAATTGCCGCAATCGATTGATCGTCGTCCTGCGGCCCCCAGGAGAACTGCCAGCCTCCTCCGCCCATGGCCCACGCGCCGATTCCGATAGAGGTCAGCTCCAGGTCGCTGTTTCCGAGTCGTCTTTTTTGCATCGCTTTTTACAATATCGAAACAGCCGCTTATCTCGCCGTGAACCGATATACCGTTGTCGTGTGATACGTCTGCCCCGGCCGCAGCGTCGTGCTCGGAAACTCCGGCCTGTTGGGGCTGTCCGGATAGTGCTGCGTCTCCATGCAGAAGGCGTTCCTCCGGTTGAACGTGCGCCCCTTTCCCTTCGCCGACCCGTCGAGGAAGTTGCCCGTGTAGAATTGCAGCCCCGGCTCCGTAGTCCACACCTCCATCGCGCGCCCGGACTTCGGATCGTGTACCTCCGCCGCCTTCGTCAGGCTGGCGTCGCCCTTGTTGAGCACCCAGTTGTGGTCGTAGCCCTGCCCGAACTTGAGCTGCTGATCGTCCTGATCGATGCGCGCGCCGATCGCCGTCGCCGTGGTGAAGTCGAACGGCGTGCCCTTCACCGCCTTCAATTCTCCGGTCGGAATCAGCCCGTCGTCCACCGGCGTGAAACGGTCGGCGTTGATCGTCACCTCGTGGCCCAGAACATCCCCCTCGCCCGCGAGATTCCAGTAGGTGTGGTTGGTCAGGTTGACCACCGTCGGCTTGTCGGTCGTCGCCGTGTAATCGATCTTCAGCTCGTTCTTGTTGGTCAGCGTATAGACCACCTTCGCCGTGAGATTGCCGGGAAATCCCATCTCCCCATCCTTGCTGGCATAGGTCAACGTCAGCGTCGGTCCGTCGGCCCCGGAGCCCGGCTCCGCCTTCCAGACATGCTTATCGAATCCATCCGGTCCGCCATGTAGCGTGTTCGGCCCGTTGTTGGCCGGCAGCTTGTAAGTCTGCCCGTCGAGCGTGAACTGCGCGTGCCCGATCCGGTTCCCGTACCGGCCGATCAGCGCGCCGAAAAACGCCGTCTGCTTCCGCATGCTGTCGAGATCGTCCGTGGCCAGCACGATATCGCCGAGCTTCCCGGAACGGTCGGGCGCCGCCAGGCGCACCACCGCGCCGCCATAGGTGATGATTCCGGCTTGCATCCCGCTCGCGTTGGTGAGCGTGTAGAGATCGACGGCCGTGCCGTCGGGCATGTTGCCGTATGGTTGTGATTTCACGTCGTTCCTGGCTTCCTTGGTGGTAGTCGAGCACGCCTGCCAAAAGCAGGCCAGCGCGCAAACGCCGAATAGGATTGGTTTCATC
>DATJYJ010000041.1:0-22691 GCA_035578025.1 Verrucomicrobiia bacterium | reverse complement strand
CGGCGCTTTCGACATCCAGCCATTGGTAGGGAATCTGATTGCGGGCCAGGAACTCGCGGACTTCATAGCAGCGGCGAGACCATCGGGTCCCGATGACCCGGACGCCCTCGAAGGGGGCGCGGTAAGATGCCGACCATTGATCGAGCAGATCGTCCAGCACCGGATACAGGTTGCGATCGGGCGGATCCCAGGGTTTCAGCAGGTAGTGATCGAGCTTGACCACGTTGATGGCGCCGATGGCGGCTTCGGTATCGGCGTAAGCGGTGAGGAGCACGCGGCGCACGTCGGGAAACTGGCGTATGGCGGCGGCCAGGAACTCGATGCCGTTCATGTGGGGCATCCGGTGATCGGCGATCAGCAGGGCTACGGGCTCGGCTCGCTGGGAGAGGCGGGTGAGGATGTTGAGCGCGCCGGGACCGGAATCGGCGGACATGACGCGGTAGCGGTCGCTGTACTGCTTCCTCAGGTCGCGCTCGACGGCCCGCAGCACATCCGGGTCGTCATCCACGGCAAGCATGACTGGTCTGGACATTAACGCTTGGCTCCCTCCAGAACGCGATACCCGTTACACAGATGCCAGAGCCTGTTCCTCGGTATCGACGATTTGGAAAACGCGGTTGACGTGGGTGAGATGGAACACCTCCCGAACCGCCGGGCTCAGCCCGAAGAGGACGAACTCCGTGCGCAGCCGCTGCGCGTTCTTGAAGACCTCGATCAGGGTAGCGATGCCGGAGCTGTCGATACGGCGCAGGGCTTGCAGGTTCACGGCCAGCCGGGAGGTTCGTCCCAGCAAATCCAAGAGGGCCCTGCGAACGCCGGGCGAAGAGCCGAGGTCGACTTCTCCCGCGAGATCGACCACCCGGGCCGTGCCGGACTGGCGAATCGCGATGGTCATGCGGGCCTCCGGTGCTGGCGGTGGAGGGCAACCACCGTCTCGTCGTCTTCCGCCAGTACGGAGCCGCGAAAGCGCTCCAACGCGGCCAGGAAGGCCTCGCCCGCGGCGGATGCCGAACCGGCCGGCAGGCTGCGCGCCATCTCGAGCAGGGAGGAAAGCCCGAGCTGCTCGCCGCGATCGTCGCGGGATTCGGTGACGCCGTCGGTGTACAGGAGGAGCAGGTCATCCGGCTCGAGTTGCACGGCGGTCTGCGTGTAAACCGTGCCTGGAATGACGCCGAGCGGGAGGTCTGCGATCTCCCTGGAGTAGGGCGTCGTGTCCTGCAAGAAGGTCCACTGCCGGAGTCCCGCGTGGTACCAAAGCGGCGGCAGATGGCCGGCGTTGGTGAACAGAAGCTCGCCGCTTTCGGCGTAGTGGCTCATCAGGAATGCGGTGGCGAACGTGCTATCGGCGTACTTTCCGAGCAACGTGTGATTCAGCCGCTGGATCAGGGCCGACTGGTCCCAATCGTCAGCATGTTCCCGCAGGGCATCACGGAGAGTAGCGGAGGCGCCGCTGACGCCTTCGCCATGACCAGCGACGTCGGCAATGGTCACGCGCGAGATCGATCCGTTGCTGCAAGTGGATAAATAATAGAGATCTCCGCCGCTGGTGGCGGGGTACAGGGGACGGCAGGAAACCCAGGCGTTCAACCCCGGCAATTCGGCGCGGTAGAGAGCGGCGCCGTTGCCGCCGTACAATTCGAGGCAGGCCAGCCGAAACACCTCACCCCCGAACTCCGAAACCCCTCTTTTCGGCGCCATGCCTAGTGGAGTGCTCCAAATGCTTGTGGGATTCACCTATTTTCAATACGCGAAAGGAGGAGATGTTTGGATCGGAAAACTGCCCTCGGGACGAATGCCGATGGTGAGAAATATTACCGCCGCCAATCGGGCGGTGCGGTGGCAGGAATGGCCGGCGCAGGGGCCGATTCCGGGCAGGCGGCACTCTGCTACTCTTGTCGCATGCTGCGCCTTGCCTGCGCATTTTTGGCGATCGCGAGATTTGCCCCGGCCCAGGAGCCCCCGGTGCATTGGACGCCGGTGGCGAGTCCCAAAATCGAGGTTGCCGGCCTGCCGTGGTTTCAGGAGAACCACGGCGAGTTCTGGCGTTTGCCCGCGCGCTCGCAGGATGAGTTTCCGCGGGAGGTCTGGAACCTCTCGCAGGACCCCGCCGGCGGGCGGATCCGCTTCCGCAGCGACTCTTCGACGGTGGCTGTTCGGCTCGAATGGCCGCACCCGCCGGGAATGCGCAACATGCACTTTTTCGGGCAAAGCGGCGTGGACCTTTATGTCGGCAACACCTATTGGGGCACCGCGGTGCCGGACAAGGATGCGGCACCGGGCAAGGTCTACGAGCACGTTTATTTCAAGGGCCAGCCGCGTGCGATGCGCGACATCACCATCTACCTCGCGCTTTACAGCCCGGCCAAGGTGCTGGCGATCGGCCTGGACCAGGACGCAACCATCGAATCGGCCAAGCCTTTCGCTGTGGCGGCGCCGGTGGTCTTTTATGGCACATCGATCACCCAGGGCGGCTGTGCAAGCCGTCCGGGGATGAGCTACGAGGCCATCCTGGGGCGTGAGCTAAACCTGAACCACGTCAATCTGGGCTTCTCGGGCAACGGCAAGGGAGAGGCGGTGGTGGCGCGGGCGGTGGCGGAGATCGATGCCGCCGCCTTCGTGCTGGACTTTGCGCAGAACAACAGCGACGTGGATTCGTTGGCACAGGTGTACGATCCGTTTATCGGCGTGTTGCGGCAGCGCCACCCCCAGACGCCGATTGTTTCGATCACGCCCATCTATGCGGCCGGCGAGTCCACGGGAAGCCAGCGCAACGAGCAGATGCGCGCTTTGATCCGCAAGGTGGTGAGCCGGCGGATCGCGGCGGGCGATGCGAACCTGCAACTGGTGGAGGGCACCGATCTGCTGGGTCCTTCGCGGGTGGACGGCCTGGTTGACGGCACGCATCCCAACGACCTCGGCTTCCAATGGATGGCGGATGGGCTGGCGGAACGGCTGCGGAAGGTGCTCGGGCTCTAAATGGCCGGCCAGGCAGCATGAACTCTCCCGGCCCCCGCAGCCGTATACTGAGATTTCACCCATGACCCTCTCCCGCCGTGACCTTCTCTGGAGCAGCCTCGCCCTGCCCGCGTTTGCCGCCAAACCCGCGGGAGAGCAGCCCAACATCGTGCTCCTCCTTGCCGACGGCGTCGGCGCCTGGATGCTTCCGTGCTATGGCAACAAGGAGATTCAGGTTCCCCAGATCGACCGCCTGGCGGCCACCGGGACGCGCTTTCTCAACCACTACGCAGCCGCACCGGTTCCGGCTGCGGGGCGCACCGCGCTGTTGACCGGGCGCTTCTCCGGCGATGCCACGCTGGACAAGTTTCTTCCCGCCGCGGGGTACGCGTGCCAGACCGTCACGGGCGGCGCGGCAGCCGTGAAATTCATCGAGACCCAGTCCTCCGACAAGCCATTCTGCCTGGTGGCGGGCTTTGCGCCGTACCAATCGACGCCCGACGTCAAATACCTCGCACCCTACGCGAAAGCGACGTTCGATACCTTCGCCCAGGAACCGCCCGCGAAGAACGCCGCCCGGAATCGCGAGAGGATGGGTCCCGCCCTGCTGGAGAACCTTCGCAAAGCGGCCGCCGCTACCACGGCGTTGGACGATGAGATCGGCGCCATCTCGGCCGCGCTGGCGCAGAAGAGGATCGCCGAGCACACGCTGATCATCTTCACCGCGCCCAGCGGGTCGCTCTTCGGCGCGCACGGCCTTTGGGGAGACGGCGAAGCATCCGACCCCATCAACATGTACGACGAGGTGGTGAACACGCCCATGATCTGGAGTTGGCCGGGCCGGGTGCCTCCGATGGCCCTGCGGCCCGAGATGATCAGCGCTCTCGACCTGGTGCCCACGCTGTGTGTCCTTACGGGCGCAGATCTACCGGCGCGCGATCTGACGGGGCGCAGCTACATGTCTCTGGCATCCGGCCAGCCGCTTCCCAAGAAACATCCGTGGAAGACCACCGTCGTGGCGCGCTACGGCAACACCGCGATGGCGCGCGTGGATCGTTACAAATTGATTGTGAGGGACGGAGGGAAGGGGCCGGGAGAGCTTTACGACGACAAACAGGATCCGCACGAGCGAGTCAACCAATACGACAATCCGCAGTTCGTAACGGTCAAGACCTCGCTCCGCGCGGCGCTGGGTTAGACGGGGCAGGCCGGCAACCTGCCCCACGGGGGCATGGCAGCCCGCTTACTTTTTCGGAGTGTAGCCGTCGAGCGAGTGGTTGTGGTCCTTGTAATAGTTCCCCGCGTCGTTCAGGTTCTTGATCATGGCCGGGTTCTTGCCGTCTTTAGTGCCCTGCTCGATCTTGGCGTGGCAGAACGTGCAGCTCTTCTTCTCCTTCTTTGCATAGTCCGGCGTGCCGTAGCTTGCCGTGGTGCAAATCAGGAATCCGGCGGTCAGAATGCTGGCGGGCAGGAACAACTTCAATGCGCGCATCGTGTGTTTGTCTCCTACAGGACGTCCCGGACAGGCAGACATCCGAGATCTCATTATCCTGGAATTTCATTATATTCGGAATGCGGGAATATGCAACGTCATGGGCTGATTTTTAAGGACTTGGTGTTGAAACGTCCTACAGGTTGGCATCCGGCTCAAGACTTCGCCAGAGATACCAGCTTGCGACGGAGCAATACGGCCGCCACTTCCCGGCCATTTTTTCCATCTCGTCCGGGGTCGGCAACTCATCGAGGCCGTAGGCTTTGCGGATGGCGTTGCGAATACCCAGGTCACCCGTAGGCAGGACGTCGTTTCGCCGGAGGGCGAAGATGAGAAACATGTGTACGGTCCAGACGCCGATGCCGCGAACCTGCGTGAGGCGCTCGATGACTTCGTGGTCGGGCAAGGCGAGCAGGTCGTCGAAGGCCACCCGGCGGTCGCGCGTGTGGCGGGCCAAGTCGCGGATGTAGGCCGTCTTCTGCCTGGACAGTCCGAGCCTGCGCATGCGGTCGGGGCGGAGTTTGAGCACTTCCTCCGGCTGCATCCGGCCTTTGACCCCGTCCAGCAGACGGCCGTAGATCACGTTGGCGACCTTGCCGGAGAGTTGCTGGAAGACGATGGCCTTGACGAGGGTTTCGAAATTCGGCTCGCGAAAGCGTATCTGGTACTCGCCTACCCGTTCGATAATGGCGGAGAGAACCGGATCGTTGCGGCGAAGGTGATGAATTGCTTCCTGCATAGTGAAACAATGGACAGAGGGGATACGTCCCCCATTTTACCGGGATGCGAATACTAACTGCTCTCACCGCGGGCACCCTGCTCCTGGCGCAGGACCAGTTGCCCACCCTCAAAGTCGATGTGGACGTGGTCAGCATACTGGCCAGCGTCCGCGACAAGAAGAACGCCCTGATTCCCAACCTCGAGAAGAACGATTTCACCGTGCTGGAGGATGGGAAGGCGCAGACCATCAAGTATTTCACCAGGGAAACCGACCTGCCGCTGACCATCGGCCTGCTGATCGACGTGAGCCGCAGCCAGGAGAACCTGATCGATATCGAGCGGCGCGCCGCCGCCCAGTTCTTCTCGTCGGTACTGCGCAAGAAGGACATGGCCTTCCTGATCAGCTTCGGGGAAGAATGCGAGCTGCTGCAGGATTACACCGGCAGCGTTCGTCTGCTGACGGAGGGGATGAACCAGCTTCGGGTGTCCGGCGGCGTCGGCGGGCTGCACCCGGGACCGGTGCCGACGGTGGGCCAGCCGCGGGGCACGGTGCTGTTCGACGCCATCTACCTGGCGGCCACCGAGAAATTGAAGAGCGAAGTGGGCCGCAAGGTGATCGTGGTGATTACGGACGGGGTGGACCAGGGCAGCCGCCTGAACCGGAACCAGGCCATCGAGGCGGCGCAGAAGTCGGACGCGGTGATCTACTCGATCGACTACGAGGACCCGCGGTTTCACGGGATGTTCGGCCCCTCAGGCGAAGGCGACTTGAAGAAGATGAGCGACGAGACCGGGGGGCACGTGTACCGGGTCGACCGCAAGACTACACTGGAGCAGGTGTTCAAGGAACTGCAGGACGAGATGCGCAGCCAGTACTCGATCGGCTACACGCCGAGCAACGACGCCAAGGACGGCGCCTACCGGCACCTGGAGATTCGCACGTCGAACAAAGACCTGAAGGTGCAGGCGCGCAAGGGGTACTACGCGGTGAAGCAGTAGCGGACCGGCCGAAGCCGGTCCCACGATTCATTTGGCGCGGCGCTCGAAGTACATGGCGAGGGCATCGGCGAGCGGCGGCATCGGTGCGAGGCCCGCGCGTTCCATCTTCCCGTTGGAGAGCGCCGAATAGCGGGGGCGGCGCGCCGGCGTGCGATACTCGCGCTCGTTGGTGGCGACCAGCCTGGCCTTAACCCCGGCGGCCTGGAAAATCAGCCGGGCAAACTCGAACCACGAAATCGGGAATCCGCCGCCGACGTGATAAATGCCCGAAAGGCCCGCCTCCACCAGGTCGAGGGTCCTGGCGGCCAGCAGCGGTGCGAATGTGGGCGAGGCTACGTGGTCCTCCACCACGCGGATCGGGTTGGATGCCGCAGCCAGGCGCAGCATCAGCTCGACGAAATTTCCGCGGGCGGTTCCCAGCCCGCCCGGACCGAACACCCCGGATGTCCGCACCACCAGCGCACTGTCGAGGTACGCCCGCGCATAGAGCTCACCGGCCAGCTTGGACACCGCGTAGGCTCCCAGGGGCCGCGGCATGTCTTCCTCGACGTAGGGCTGCCGCGCCTGTCCATCGAACACGTAATCGGTGGAGAAGTGGACCAGTTGCGCATCCACGCCCCGGCACCCCAGAGCGAGGTTGCGCACGGCCAGCGCGTTGACCAGGAAGGCGGCTTGCGGCTCCTTTTCCGCCACATCCACCTGGTTGTAGGCGGCTGCATTGAAAACCACTTCGGCGTCATAGCCGGCGAGCGCGCCCTCCACCGCCGCCGGATCCGTAATATCGACCTGCGACCGGTCCCATGCCATGACGGCGTAACGCCGTTCCTTCAGCTCGCGTGCCAGCTCGATGCCGAGCTGCCCCGCGGCCCCGAAGACGACTGCGCGCCGGTTCATAGAAGAATTACGATAGCGCATCGCGAGGGTACTAGCTCTAACGTTTCGCAACCCCTCCCCATCGTGGGTGCCACAAAAATTGTTGACACCGTATTGAAACAGCCGTAAACTTCCGCCCATTAGGCAGAGTTAATCGAGGGTTAATTCAACTTCGAGACGAGAGTTAGGAGGGATACTGTGAGGCAGCAAACATCCGGTGGGCTTGGTGTATCTTTGTGCGCGGCCCTGTTTTTCCTGGTGCCGGTTCCGAGCTGGTCGCAAGCTGTGGCGACCGGAACGGTTTCCGGCCAGGTAACCGATCCGCAAGGGGCCGTCATCGCCGGGGCCGAGGTCAAGATGACGGACCTCTCCACCAACGTTTCTCAGAGGAAGGTTAGTAACGAAGCCGGGCGCTACATTTTTGTGGACGTGCCGCCGGGGAGTTACAACGTCGATATCAGCAGACCCGGATTTGCGACGTTCCACATCAGCGCGCAGAAGGTCGATGTCGGCCAGGTGCTGACCATCAACGCGCGGATGGAGGTGGGCGCCACGACGACCACCATCGAAGTCAGCGCGGCGGCCGGGGCCGAGTTGCAGGTCACGAACGCGACGGTCGGCCAGACCATCACGGGCCAATCGCTGATCTTTATGCCCAACATCGGCCGCGATGCCGCCACATTTGCGGTGTTACAGCCCGGGGTCACGCCCGGCGGAAGCGTCGCCGGGGCGATGTACGACCAGAACACCTTCCAACTGGACGGAGGCAACAACTCCAACGACATGGACGGTTCGATGATGGACTACACCGGCAGCTTCACGAACAACGTGCCCACAGCCGGCGCGGGGTCTCCTTCCGGCGTGATGCCGACGCCGGTGGAGAGCATCGAAGAGTTCAAGGTGGCCACCAGCGGGCAGACCGCGGACTTCAACGGCTCGTCCGGCAGCCAGGTCCAGATGGTCACCAAGCGCGGCACCAACAGCATCCATGGGTCGGCTTACGAATATTACTTCGCTTCGAACGTAGGGGCGGCCAACTCCTGGGACAACAACCACACTCCCTCGGGAAATCTCTCCTACACCCCGCTGCCGGTTACGCACAGCAACCGCTTCGGGACGGCGATCGGCGGACCGATCATCCCCAAGAACTTCCTGGGCGGCAAATGGTACGCGTTTTTCAATTACGAGGGCTTCCGCTTTCCGCAATCGGCGATTTATACGCGCGCGGTGCCGACCGCCACCCTGCGCGCCGGCGTGATCTTCATCAACGAAGGCTCGGCCGGATATGTCCCCTACAACCTCAACAACTCGCCGGTGACCGTTAACGGCGTCACCTATCCGGTGGCCACGTGCCCCAACGGTTCCTGCGATCCGCGAGGACTGGGCTTCAATCCCATCGTCAGCCAGCTTTGGTCGAAATACATGCCGCTGCCCAATACCGGTACGGGCGGCGACCACTACAATACGCAGAACTTTCAGGGCGTCGTGGCTCTGCCCATCCGGTCCGACCAGTATGTGGCACGCATCGACCACGATTTCAATTCCAAGAACCGGTTCATGACGAGCTACCGCCAGTACCACTTCAAGAAACTGGGAACCCAGCAGGTGGACATCGGCGGCGCGCTGCCCGGAGATACGCTGGGCACGCCGGCCGCGCTCGCGGTCCGTCCACAAGTCCCGAGCTATTGGGTCGCGGGGCTGACCACCAACATCACTCCGACAACGACGAACGATTTCCGATTCAGCTACCTGCGCAACTTCTGGCAGTGGGGAACGGCGGCAGCGCCGCCGCAGTTGCCGGGGCTGAGCGGCGCTCTGGAAATCGGCGGCGAAAGCTCCTCGGCGCTCATCCCGTACAACGTGAACACGCAGAGTGTGCGCCAGCGCTTCTGGGACGGCCAGGACAAGATGATCCGCGACGATGTGACGAAGATCAGGGGCAACCACCTGATCACGTTCGGCGGACAGTATCAGCGAAACTACAATTACCACCTGCGCAACGACAACGGCCAGGGCATCATGAACGCGCCGGTGTATCAGATCACCAATGGCCCCGGCGTCACTTATCCCACGGCCTATCGCCCGGTGGCCGTTCCGACCAGCCAGATCACCAACTGGAACCGGTTGTATTCGGAGGTGCTCGGCATCGTCAGCCAGCCGCAGGATCTGTACACGCGCAGCGGCGCGCAACTGCAGATCCAGCCGCCCGGCTCGTATATGTACGACCAGAGCATCATTCCCTCGTACAACGTCTATTTCTCAGACACGTGGCACCTCAAGCCCAGCGTGACCCTGACTTACGGCATTGGGTACACGATAGAAATGCCGCCGTACGAGCTGAACGGGAAACAGGTGGAGTTAACCGACACGAGCGGCCACCCGATTAACGTGACCGACTACCTCAACTCCCGCCAGTCGGCTGCATTGCAGGGGCAGGTCTACAATCCGACGGTCGCGTGGGCGACCGTGAGAAACGTGACCGGCGCGGACACCAAATACCCGTACAACCCGTTCTACGGCGGGGTAAGCCCGCATGTGGCCGCTGCGTGGAATCCGCACGGTTACGATGGCATCCTGGGCAAGGTGCTGGGCAATGGGAAGACCGTGGTCCGCGCCGGCTATGGCCGCATCTTCAGCCGGTTGAACGGCGTCGGCCTGGTGCTGGTTCCGCTCCTGGGAACCGGGCTCGGGCAGGCGGTATCGTGCATCGGCGCCAGCAAGACGGGCCAATGTCTGGGGAATGGCGGCGTCGATCCCACGACCGCCTTCCGCATCGGCGCCGACGGGATGTCCGCGCCGCTGCCGAGCGTCTCCCAGACCCTGCCGCAGCCATATATACCAGGCGTGGGAGGAAATGCGGCTTCGGGTTCCGGCTCGGTGCTGGATGCCAATTTCCGGCCGGCACGAACGGATAACTTCAACGTCAGCATCCAGCGCGAGGTCTCGTCGCACGCCATCATCGAGGTCGGCTATATCGGCCGCATCATCCGCAACGAATGGCAGCAAATCGACCTGGATGCCGTTCCCTACATGACCACGCTCGGCGGCCAGAGTTTCGCGTCGGCTTTCGCCAACACCTACTGGGCAGTGAACGCGTCCGGCTCGGGCCAGGTCTCGGTAGCGCCGCAGGCGTTCTTTGAAAACGCCTTGGGCGGAGCCGGTTCTTCCTTCTGCAAGGGATTCTCGAGCTGCACCGCGGCGGTCGCCAACAACGGCACGATGAACAGCTTCATCGCGAACCAAAACGTGTACCAGCTTTGGGCCGCGTTGAATGCGGCCTCTTCGTGGACTCTGGGCCGCACCATGCCGAGCACTCCCTCCGCGGCGATCCCCGCAGGGCAGCTTTCGGCGGTATACTTCGACACTTCCAAGGGCTATGGCAACTACAACGCGGCTTACCTGTCGTTTACGCTGCGTGATTTCAAGGGCGTGACGGCGCGGTCGAATTTCACCTGGGGACGGGCGCTCGGCACCGGCAACTCATCGCAGGCGACGAGCTCCTACAGCGTGCTCGACCCCTGGCACATCAGTGCCAACTACGGGCCGCAGTTCTTCGATTACAAATTCCTGTACAACATGTCGGTGTACTGGCAGTCGCCGTTCTTCAAATCGCAGAAAGGCGTGGCCGGCCACCTGCTGGGCGGGTGGATCGTCTCGCCGATCTTTACCGCACAGAGCGGCGCGGTGATGGGCGTCTACAACCTGAACGGCGCGACCGAATCGTTCGGCGAGTTGAATCCCGCCACCGGCAGCACCAACGGCAACGGCGCCCAGATGCTGGATGGCGCGGTGCTGGCGTCGAAGTTCACCGGCGGGAATTCGGCCAACTACAACCTCAATGTCTCGACGAGCGCCAGCGGCGCGGGCGTGAACTCCAACGCCGGCAACGGCGGCAACAACATCAACATGTTCAAGAATCCGGACCAGGTCTACAACCAGTTCCGGCCGTGCATTCTCGGGTACGACACGAGCTGCGGCAACGGCGGCAACATCCGCGGCATGCCAACCTGGAACCTGGACGCCACGGTCACGAAGGACATCGGCATCTGGAAAGAGGGACGCGTCGGCGCGCAGCTCATCTTCCAGTTCTACAACCTGCTGAATCACACCCAACTGGCGGATCCGTACCTGGACATCAGCGATCCGCAGGACTTCGGCGTCCTGGGAACGAATAATCCGAACGGCGGCCAGGTGAATTCGCCGCGCACCATGTCATTCGGATTGCGGATTCACTGGTAAGGGGCGAGAGAGCTATCGCTGAAACTCGACCATCCAGACGTCCGCTTCGGTCGTGCTGACGCTGAAGTAGATGCGTGAGTCGTCGGGGCTCAGGGCGAATCCGCGCCGGGCGACTTCCTCCGGCGCTACAGAGACCAGTTCGTGCGTGCTGCCCGATACGCTGTCCAGCACGCAGATCTTACCCTTATCAAGGAACAGCAGGCGCCGGTTGTCGCTGAGCCAGACCGGATCGGCGCCGTGCTCCGTCACCTTTCGAAAACTCCGGGAGGCCGGTGTATAGATTGCGATTCCGTTGTCGCGGTCCAGAAAGCCCGCGATCATCTTTCCGTCGGGCGACCAGTTCCATGCGCTGAAGACCTGCGCGTCGCCCGGGAAGGGCGGCAACTTCTCCGGAGTCTGCGCGCTCCACGCTTTGTCCGCCTCGATCAGAAACGTGTTCAAGCCGAATAGCGTGTACGCGAGGTGCTTTCCGTCCGCCGACCAGACGGGCCATGCCACGTTGTTTCCGGCCAGGTTGGTCAACTGGCGGGACTCCGCTCCGCTCGCATCCGTGGTCCAGATCTCCCACTCGCCGCTGCGCGTGGAGAAGAACGCGATCTGCCTGCCATCCGGCGACCAGCGCGGTCCCCGGCTGCGGTACTCCGCGTTGGTCAGTTGCCGCACGCCCGATCCGTCCGCGGCCGCAACCAGAAGGCATTCCTCCTGTTCCGTGGAGTTGTATGCCAGCCATTTCCCGTCCGGCGAAAGCGACGGCCGCGAGGCTCCTTTGGCGCTCTGCAGGATTTCCTTCGGCTCGCTCACCAGGACCTCGCGCGCGGGGTCGAAGCGCACCACGTTGAGGCGCCCGGTGGTGCTCTGCTGCACGTAGGAAAGGTGCCTGCCGTCGCGCGAAAAGCTGAGGTGCGACGGGTAGTCCGCCGGAGTGCGGATGGCTTCCGGCGCGCCACGCACTTCGCCGGTGCTCTCCTTCATCGGGATCCGCCAGATTCCCATGCTGCCGCCGCGGTTGCTGCAGAAATAAACCCAATTCCCGTCGGGCGACCACACCGGATTCCAATCCAGCCACCGGTCGCGCGTGAGCCGGGCAGGCGCGCCGCCGGCTGCGCGCACCGTCCACAGGTCGCGGTCGCCATCCAGATCGATGGCCCAGTACACGATGAACTGGCCGTTCGGAGACCACTGCGGCTGAACCCCGTCGTCTTTGGTCAGGAGGCGCTTTTGGCCGCTGGCGGCGTCAACCGCCCAGATCCGGCTCACTCTCCCCGAACGGTCTTCGGGCCGCGTAATGCTCTCCTCGGCGTACACAATCTGGCGGCCGTCGGGCGACCAGGCCGGGTTGTAGCCCGAGTCCGTGACCCGCCGGACGGCGGTGCCGTCGGAGCGCATCACGTAGATTCCGCCGCCGTCCCGTTCGGAGCGGAACGCGATGGTGCGGCCGTCCGGAGAGAAGGCCGGCTGCGTCTCGTCCGCGCCCGAATCCTGGGTCAGATTCACGCCCTCCGCGGCGCCCACCTCCTGCAGGTAGATATCCCAGTTGCCGCTGGCCTTGCCTGCGAATACCACGCTGCGGCCATCCGGCGAGAGACTCGGAAACAACTCGGCGCCGGCATCGTTGGTGATCTGCGAAAAGACGCGCCCGTCGACGGACGGGTGCGCGCGATGCCCGCCCCAGAACACATATGCGAGAAGCATTCCCATCGCCCACGACGCCAGGACCGCGGCGATCCAACCGCCGTAGCGCTGCCTCCGCGCCGGCGCCGCCGGCACAGTCACCGGACCCATCGGTGCCGCGCAGGCCTCGAGGGCGTAACCCAGGTCCTGCGCCGACTGAAAGCGGTCCTGCGGGGCCTTCTCGAGGCAGTGGAGGATGACGCTTTCCAGCGCGTCGGGCAGCGCGGGCCCGTTCTGGCACAGCTCGGCCGCATCGGCGGTGAGGATGGCATTCATCGTTTCCACGGCCGACCCGCGGTCGAACAAGTCGCGCCCGGCCAGCATGCGGTAGAGCATGGCGCCGAAGGCGAACACATCCGACCGGTGATCGATGTCTTCACCGCGGATCTGCTCGGGAGACATGTACTGCGGCGTGCCCGCGATTTCCGTGTTCAGCGTGAGCGTCCCGGAACCGTCGGCGCCGCGGCGGCTCCTGCGCGCCAGTCCGAAATCCAGCAGCTTGACCAGGCCCTCGCGGGTCACCATGACGTTGCCGGGCTTGAGATCGCGATGCACCACACCGGACGCGTGAGCGCCGGCCAACGCTCCGGCGATCTGGATGGCATAAGCCAGCGCCTGTTTCGGCGGCAGGCCGGCGGCGGGGATCATCTGGTCCAGCGGGCGGCCGTCGATGTGCTCCATGGCGATGAAGTCGATGTTGCGGTCGCTTCCGATATCGTGCACGGTCACGATGTTGGGATGAATCAGGGCGGAGGCCGCGCGCGCCTCGCGCACCAGGCGCTGGCGGTGCACCGGATCGTTCACCTGGTCCGGGCGCAGCACCTTGAGCGCGATGCGGCGGTCGAGGCGCGTGTCCCACGCCCGGTAAACCACGCCCATGCCGCCCTGGCCGATCCTGGTTTCGACGCGGTACGGGCCCAACATTTCGCCGCGCGCCAGCTCGACGGGCACCTGCTGCGCGATCGCGTCCAGCATGGGGTTTTCCAGGGGTCCCTGCTCCGCTTCCAGGAGCTGCTCGATTTGCCGGCGGAGGCTCTCATCGGAGCCGCAGCTCTGCTTGACGAATGCGGCCCGCTGTTCTTCGGGCAGCTCCAGCGCGGAACCGAAGATCTGCTTGATCCGCGCCCAGCGTTCCGGTGTCATTGCCCGGCCTTGCTCGAAATCTCCACGCGCAGCCAGGCCTTGGCCAGTGCCCATTCGCGTTTCACGGTGCGCGGCGCGATATCCAAGGCGTCCGCCGTCTCCTCCACCGTCATCCCGCCGAAATAGCGCATCTCGACCACGCGGGCCTGTTGGGCGTCCATTGCCGCCAGCCGTTCGAGCGCTTCGTCCACGGCCAGCATCTCCTCCGATTGTTCGACGCCGCCCCCGATCTCGCAGGTGGAGATGTCGAGGGGCCGTTCGCCGCTGCCGCGCTTGGCGGTGACGCGCTGGCGGGCGTAGTCCACCAGGATGCGCCGCATCAACTGCGCGGCCACGCCCATGAACTGCGCGCGATTTTGAAAGGCGGCCTTCTGCCCGGCCAGCCGCAAATAGGCCTCGTGCACCAGGGCGGTGGGCTGGAGGGTGTGCCCTTCGCGCTCATCGCGAAGGAAGTGCGCGGCCAGTTTCTTGAGCTCGTGATACACGAGCGGGATGAGTTTCGGCAGCGCTTCGCTGTTGCCGCGCTTCATTTCGGCCAGCAGGAGGGTCACGTCGCCGGGAGAATCGTGCATCGGGTTCTCTATCCCGGCTCATTTTATCGTCAATACGCGGCATGCCAGAAACCCCGGGCGGCGTGGCCCGGTTTTCCGCGGAATCGCGCGTACTGGGCAGAGACCGCTGCTTTCGTGACGGGATCGAGCGTTCTTCCCTTACGGCCCGCCCTCCACCGCGTGGGGCGGGCCGTTTTTTGGCAGGCGCTAGACCATAATCAGACCCTTGCGAATTCCCGTGGTGACGGCTTCCGTACGGGTTCCCGCGCCCAGCTTGGCCAGGATCTGCGCCACGTGAAATTTCACAGTGTGCTCGCTGATCTTGAGCTGCCACGCGATCGCCTTGTTGGCGGCGCCCTCGGCCAGCATGCGCAGCACTTCGAGCTCGCGGGCAGTGAGCGGATCCGGCCCCGAGGCGGGTTGCATGGGGGCCTCCGCCAGCAGCGACTCCAACTCCGCGGGGTCGATGACAGCCATCCCGGCGGCGGCAGACTCCACCGCGGCCACGATCTCCGCGGCCGAGGCATCCGGGGGCAGGATGGCGCGCACGCCCAGACGGACGAGGTCCGCCGACCAGTCCGCGTCACCCACCAGGACCAGTGGGGCGGACGATCCGTGCAGATCGTCGGGTGCGATCGAAGTGAGCAGCACGTCCGGATGCGAGCCGGCGAGGGTGAGGCCGGGCGCCCCTGCCACCACGGCCTCCAAGCCCGCCTTCAGCACCGCCGCCGGCGCCGACACCTGAACGCGAATCACGCCGCGGCCTCGGCGCGTGCCGCGAGCCGGACTACGGTTTCGCGCACCCGCCGAACGTCGTCGCGCAGAAAGCGCACCCGTATGGTCTCGCCGCCTGCATCGAGCGCGGCATGCAGGTCTTCCAGGCGGCCAAGCAGCACGTCTCCGGCGCGCAATCCGGCGAGGGCGGCTGGGCCGCCGGGGTCGAGATCGAGGATCTGCAGGCCCAGGTGAACCGGGCGCAGCGACACGCCCAGCGCGGGGCGCGCGCCGTTGCGCACGAAATCCAATGCGGTGGCGCTGGGAATCGCCGCGCCGAGCCCGTTCACTACCGCCGTGTTGATGCCGACCACGCGGCCGTTGGCATCGGCCAGCGGGCCGCCGGAGTTGCCCGGCGCGAGCCGCACGTCGGCGTAAATCCACTGCTTGCCGATCGCATGGACAACGCCGGTGGAGAGCGCGCCGGCGAATCCCAGCGGGCTGCCCACCGCGATCACCAGTTCTCCGGGCCGGAGCGTGCGCGAATCGCCGGGCAGTGCCGGATCGAGCGAGGGAGCGTCGATGCGCAGAGCCGCCAGGTCGCGGCGCGGATCGCGCGCCGTGATCCGCGCCGGAAATCGCCGCCCGTCCCAAAGCTCGACCTCAGCTTCGGGACCGCGCGTGACGTGGTCGTTGGTCAGGATCAGGCCATTGGCGGACCAGATCACGCCGCTGCCGTTGCCCCCATGGCGGCGGCCGAAGGTGTGCACCTGGACCGTCGAACGCCTGAGTTTCTCAGCGACTTCTCCGAATGCCTGCATGTCAACCCCTCCGGGGCCGCTCCCCCACCGTGATTTTGATTTTCCGGGAATCGCCGCCGCGCAGAATCCCGGCCTCGACGGTTTGTCCCGGAGCGGTCGATTCCAGGGCGCCTTGCAGGTCTTCGGTCTCCGCAACTGCGCGTCCGCCGACCGCCACGAAAATGTCGCCGACGAGCACGCCCGCTTTTGCCGCGGGCCCGCCGGTTTCGAGAGAAAGAACGATCAGACCTTTGTGATGTTCCGGAAGCTCGACCGGTTGCAGGCCGACGCCGATGTAGGCGCGCGCCACGTGCCCGCGGGTGAGAATCTGCCCCGCAACCCGTTCGATGGTGGCGGTGGGGATCGCCAGCCCGGCGATGCGCGAGAGCGCCGTGGTCGCGACGCCGATCAGCTCTCCGGCGGTGTTGATGACGGCTCCGCCGTCGCTGGTGGGGAAGACGTTGAGGTCGAGCCGGATGTAGTGATCGAGTTGGCCCCCGCGCCAGGTGCGCCACTCGCCGCTGCATGCGCTGATGATGCCGAGGCTGGCGTTGACGCCGGAATCTTCGCTGCGCCCGATGGCGAGGGCGAGCGTGCCCGGCGCGGGGGCAGCGGCGTGCGGCGGACCTGCCAGTCTCGCCTCTACCCTGAGAACCGCGATATCGGTGCCCGCGTCAGAGCCGGCCAGGGTCGCGGGAACCGTATTGCCATCGGGCAGAGTGACGGTGATCTCTTCTTCACGCCGGATGGTGTGCTCGGCGGTGACAATGACGCCGGGCTTCCAGAACACGCCGCTGGACGAAAATCGCGGGCGGGCGTGAACCGCCACCACGTGGGGTTCGGCTTGTTTGACGGCCGCGGCAAGCTCGTTGGAAAGCGCGGCTAATTGGGTGGACATGACTGCCTCCTGTGATTTCAGGATGAGGCAGCCGGACCCGGGGGCACATCGGTAGATCGGGCAGGTGCCCGGCTAGCCGAGTGGCGGGCGCGGTGGCACCGCAGGCACAAGGTGCGCATGTTGGCCAGGTCGCACTCACCCCCGCCCTGGAACACCGGCACGATGTGGTCGGCGTCCCAGAGGTACCGGCGATGGCCCCACTCCTTTTCGAATTGGCGGCGGGCCTTCCAATCCAGCTTGCGCTTGTCCCTGCGGAGCGCCTCGGTATCGAGACCGCACAGCGCGCACACGCCGCGATCGCGGGCGAAGACCTGCTCGCGCAGATATCCCGGATCGGTGCGCAGCTTCCACTCGTGAACGCAGTCCGGGCTGCAAAAAGTGAAGCGGCCCTTGGGCACTTCGATGCCGCACCATCGGCAGAGGCCGCGCTTGCGTTCGACCCAGCCGCCGGGCATGGTGCGGCGCGTGCTCATTCGCGGAAATCGTAGCCCAGCTCGCGCATGCGCGCGATGATGCCCGCGCGGATCGCGGCAATCTCTTCGCTGGAGAGCGTTCGCTCGGGCGAGCCGACGGTGACGCGGAAGCTCACGCTCTTCTGGCCCTCGGCGAGCGGCGGGCCCGTATATTGACGCACGTATTCGACGCTGTCGAGCAGCGGTCCGGCGAACCCGGTGATCCGCTTTTCCAGGTTGCCGGCAGTCTCGCGGGCGGGGGTGATGACGGAAAGATCGAACGCGCTGGAAGGGAAGCGCCGGATGGGCGTGTATTTGATCTCACGCGTCACTTCGATGGCATGCAGGTTGATATCGAGCACGGCAGCGCGGCCGGCTTTCAGAAGCTTCGGATGAAGTTCGAAAAGGCGACCCACGGGCGCACGCTTCCAAAGCAAGTTGGCGACGCGAGCGGGATGCTCGTATGGCTGCCCGCCGGCCGGTACGGTCTCAACGCCCGGCAGCAAGTACTCCGCCACACGTTTGACTTCGAACAGCCCCGCCGCGCCGTCTCCTTCCCGGGCATAGATCGCCGCCACCAGATGGGGAATCTCGTGGGGCAGGTTTCCGACCTGGCCCGCGTGAATCTCCAATCCAATCTCGAATATTCGAAACGCGTCTCTGTGTTTGGCGTTCTCCACCACGTTCGCCCAAATCCCCGGCAGGAGCGACCTTCGCATCAAGGCCTGATCGCTGGCGATCGGATTGGCCACGCGTACATGCTCGCCGGGATCGAACCCGAACACCCGCACCGCCTCCTCGCTGAGGAAGCTGTAGTTGTAGACCTCCGTGAACCCGTTATCCACGAAGATATCGCGCACTTCATGATGGAACCGCCTGGTCGGATTGCCCGGTGGCACCTTGACAGGCAACAGGGGCGCCTGCGGCGTGATGGAGCCGTACCCCACCATGCGCCCGACTTCTTCCACCAGGTCGTCTTTGATCGAAATGTCCTTGGTCGCGCGCCAGCTCGGGACGGTAACGGAGAAAACTCCGGGCGCGGGCTCGGCGACCCCGAAGGCCAGGCTCTCCAGGATGCGCCTCACCTCGGCGGGAGCGATGGCCCGTCCCAGCTTGCGCTCCAGCCAGGCCAGCGGCAGGTCGATGTGCGGCGGTACCGCGAACTCGCGCTTCTGATCCGCGACCCCGCCCACCAGCCGCGCCGCCGGGCAGATCTCGCGCAGCAGCTCGATAGCCCGCGCCAGCCCACGCACGGTGTTGTGCGGATCCTGGGCCTTTTCGAAGCGCATGCTGGCATCGGTGCGCAGCCTGATGGCCGCGCTGGTCTTGCGGATTGAAGACGCCTGGAAATTCGCGCTCTCCAGCACCACGCGCGTGGTCTTCTCGCCGATCGCGCTGTCGGCGCCGCCGATGACGCCGCCGAGCGCGATGGCACCCGACGCGTCGGCGATCACCAGGTTCGAAGCTTCGAGCGTATAGCTTTCGTCATTCAGCGCGCGGAACGCCTCACCGGGTTTCGCCGGACGGATGTAGATGGTGTCGCCCGTCAGTAGATCCGCGTCGAAGGCGTGCATGGGCTGTGCCAGCTCGGCCATGACGAAGTTGGTCATGTCCACGATGTTGTTGATCGGGTTCAAACCGATCGCGGTCAGCCGGTATTGCAGCCACAGGGGCGAGGGCCCGACCTTGACGCCTTCGAACACCAGCGCGCTATACCGCGGGCAGAGATCGAAATTATCGATCTGAATTTTGACCGCCGCCGGCCCCGTGGGCAGCAGGTCGAGCCGTGCCGGATCAGTGAGCGGCAGACCGAGGATCGCCGCCACTTCGCGGGCCATGCCGTGATGGCCCCACAAATCCGGGCGATGGGTAATGCTCTTGTTGTCGATCTCGATGATGCTGTCCGGGGAGAGGCGGTCGAGCGTGCCGATCTCGACGATGCCGGCGTGGTCCTTATTGATATCCAGCTCGGCGGCGCTGGCGAGCATGCCGTCGCTCTCGACGCCGTGAATCGACTTCCTGCCGACCGGCACGTATACGGTGCTCATCCCCGGACGGCAGTTGGGCGCCCCGCAGACGACTGTCCTGCGCCCGTAGCGCCCGGCATCCACCACCGCCTTCACGTTGTGGCTTTCCGGGATGGGCTCCACCGATTCCACGCGCGCGATGGCCGCCTGGCCAAGCACCGCGCCCACCTCTTCGATGCCCTCGCATTCCGCGGTTTTCATGGTGATGAGGTGCTCGAGCGGCGCGGCGGCCTGCGTCAAACCGGGGACGAACTCACGGAGCCAGTTGTAGGAGAATTTCACGGCTAGAATTGCTCCAGGAATCGGAGATCGCCGCCTTGCAGGTGGCGGATGTCGTCGATGCCGTAGCGCATCATCACCAGGCGGGTGAGCCCGAGACCAAAGGCGAAGCCGCCCCACTGCTCGGGGTCGATACCGCTCAGGCGCAGCACGTTGGGATTGACCAGGCCGCAGGGGAGAAGCTCCACCCAGCCGCTCTGCTTGCAGACCGGACAGCCCGGTCCGCCGCAGATCAGGCATTGGACGTCGAGCTCGAAGCCGGGCTCGACGAAGGGGAAGTAGCCCGGCCGCAGCCGCACGGTGACTTCGCGCTTGAAGATCGCGGTGAGAAGCGTTTTCATGAAGTAAATCAGGTGGGCCACGCTTACGTCGCGATCCACCATCATGCCTTCGAGCTGATAGAAGGTGTGCTCGTGGCTGGCGTCGACGCTTTCGTTGCGGAACGCGCGTCCGGGCGCGATCATGCGCAGCGGCGGCCCCAGACGCTCCATGCCGCGTACCTGCACCGGCGACGTGTGCGTGCGCAGCAGGTTGCCGCCTTCGAGCCAGAACGTGTCCTGCATGTCGCGCGCCGGGTGATCCCGCGGAATGTTCAGCGCGTCGAAGTTGTGATATTCGGTCTCGACCTCGGGACCATCCAGCACGGCGAACCCCAACGAGACGAACAGATCCTCCAGTTCGCGCTGAATTCGCGTGATGGGATGGAGATGACCGCGCCGCGGCGGAGGAGCCGGCAGGGTCAGGTCGATCCATTCCGCATCCAGCCGCCGGTTCAGGGCGTCCTGGTCGAACTGGCGCGTGCGCGCTTCGAGCGCCGACTCCAGTTTCTGTTTGGCGGCATTCAGCGCCTGGCCGACAGCCTTTTTCTCCTCGACGGCCAGCTTGCCCATGCCCTTGCTGATTTCATTCAGGGCGCCCTTGCGGCCGAGCACCTCGACGCGCACCGCTTCGAGTTCTTCGGGCGTCCGCGCGGAGCCGATGCGCGCCAGCGAACGGGACTCCAGTTCCTGGATCGATTGGTCGAGCATTGTGTGGAATTTTTCATTGTAACGCGTGCCTTCCTCTCGACGCGCGCACATAATATGTCCATGGCACTGAAGTTCACGACCTCGTTTCTGGAAGACGCCGTGACGCTCTTCCGCTACTACAAAAAGCTGGCCGAGGACGCGATGGCGCAGGTCACCGACCAGGAGCTCACCACGGTGCTCGACGGCGAGATGAATTCCATCGCGCTGATCGTGAAACACATGGCCGGCAACATGCGCTCGCGCTGGACCGACTTTCTGACCACCGACGGCGAAAAGCCCGACCGCCATCGCGACAGCGAGTTCGTCGATCCGCCGGCCACGCGCGACGACTTGCGCGCCATGTGGGAGACCGGGTGGAATCGGGTGTTCGCCGCCATCGAGCCGCTCACCGAGGCGGACCTCGCGCGCAGCGTCACCATCCGCGGTGAAACCCACTCGGTGATGCAGGCCATCAACCGGCAACTAGCGCACTACCCGTACCACTGCGGCCAGATCGTGATGCTGGCCAAACACTTCCGCAGCGAGAAGTGGAAGTCGCTTACGGTTCCGAAAAACCGGTCGGCCGAATTCAATCGCGCGGTGACGGCGGGCGAAAAGAGCCAGCGGTGAAACGCGCGCTGCTCCTCGGGCCGTTTCTGTTGGCCGCGGCGTACCTGGCGCAGCAGAGCCGCGACGCCGCGCTGAGCGTGCGCATTCTCGACGCCGGCACGGGACGGCCCACGCCGGTGCGCATTCACCTGGAGGACTCGCAGGGCAACCGGCCGCGGGCGCGCGGCGCCGTCGCGATCTCGGAAAGCGCCATCCCGATTCCCAAACAGGCGGTCGCGGTGATGTGGGGCCAGAACGATCGCGCGCAAGGGTACGCCGCTCAGCCCGATGGGTCGTTTTATGTCGATGGCGCGTTCGATGTGCGATTGCCCGCCGGGACGTACCGGCTGACCGCGTCGAAGGGCATCGAGTATGTCGAGCAGACGCTCTCGATCGACCTCGCGGCGGGCGCTGCCGTGACGCGCGAAATCAAAATGGCGCGCTGGATCGACATGCCCTCGCGCGGCTGGTATTCCTCCGACGATCACATCCACCTGCGCCGATCGCCGGGCGACGATCCGAACATCCTGAAGTGGATCGCGGCGGAGGACGTCCACGTCGGCAACATCCTGGAGATGGGCGATTTCTGGGCGACGTATTTTTCGCAATACGCCTTCGGCGAGCGCGGGCGCTACCAGCAGGACGGGCGCATTCTATCGGCGGGGCAGGAGGAGCCGCGCACGCCGGAGATCGGCCACACCATTTCGCTCGGCGCGCGCGAGCTGGTGCGCATGCAACCCAATTATTATTCGTTCGACCGCCTGTTCGATCGCGTGCACGAGCTCGGGGGCGTGACCGGGTTCGCGCACCAGGGCTTCAGCTTTCACGGCTATCGCGGCATGGTGCTGAACACGCTTCGCGGGAAGAACGATTTTCTGGAGCTGGCGCAGTTCTGCGTTCCCGAAGGTCCGCTGCCGGTGAAATACTACTACCACTTTCTGGACCTCGGCATCCGTCTGACCGCGCTCGCGGGCAGCGATTTTCCGTGGTGCGGGAAGGGCGTGGCGCAAATCGGGAACGCGCGCTTCTATACCTACACGGGCGAGCCCACGTTGGACTACGCCTCCTGGTTCGCGGCCATGAAGGCGGGACACACGTTCGTCACCACGGGTCCCATGGTTCTACTCCGCGTGAACGGCCACCTGCCCGGCGATACGGTGGACATCGCGCCCGGCACGAAGGTCCGGATCACGGCGGAGGCGCTGGGGCAGACGCTCAAGTCGCTGGAGATCGTCGGCCACGGCAAGACGCTCGCACAGGCG
>DATJYJ010000040.1:0-4417 GCA_035578025.1 Verrucomicrobiia bacterium | reverse complement strand
TTCGATCGCACCTCGCAGCCATGCGAGCCAATTGTCCAGGCCCGCGCCCGACTTGCAGGAGACTGCGAACACTGTGGCCTTCGGATTCACTTCTCGGACGTTCGTCTCCAGCTCTCTCAAGTCCACTCCCGACGCCGCGGCCAGATCCGTTTTGTTCAGGAGAACGACGTCCGCTTTGTGAAACATCACCGGATACTTCTTCGGCTTCTCCGCTCCTTCGGCCACGCTGCAAATCACAACTCGCAGGCTTTCGCCCAGATCGTAGGAAGCAGGGCAAATAAGGTTCCCGACGTTTTCGATGACCAGCAGGTTGAGTTCCTGCACCGGAAATTCGGACAGCGCGCGGGCCACCATGCGAGCGTCCAAATGGCAGACGGTCCCGGTAGTGATCTGATGGGAAGGAACGCCCAGGGCTCGAATCCGCTGCGCGTCGAGGTCCGTCTGGAGGTCACCCTCGATGACTCCGAGCCGGTAACCATCGCGCAGGCCGCGTATGGTGGACTCGAGCAGCGTAGTTTTGCCGGCGCCCGGCGCGGACATCAGGTTGATGACCAGCGTTCCCGCTCGCTCAAACAAGCGGCGGTTCTCAGCGGCGGCTTCCTGGTTGGCCTTCAAGACGTTCGTTTGAACAGATACTCGCTCCATCGCACCCTCTCAACTGGCGGATTCGACCTCGATGTAATCCACCTGGAGTTCTTCGCCGGAAACGACCTCCAGCGGCAGCCCGCATCGCGGACAGATTAAGCACACGGACCGCACCGGATCCTTCACGCAGCCACACGTTACGCAGCGCACGGTCATGGGTACGATTTCAATTTCCAACTGGGCACTTTCGGCCAGAGTTTCCCGGCGGGCGACCTCGAATGCGAACTCCAGCGCTTCCCGCACGACGGTGGTGAACTCTCCCAGTCGTATCCGGATGACCTGAATGCGCCCAGAGTTCTGCTCGCGAGCCTTGGCCTCGGCGATTTCGATGATGCTGTTCGCGATTGATATTTCGTGCATAAACGAAGAGCAACCCCCGGCCGATGCTCAACCGCTATCGAGAGGCCGCGGCATGACAACTTCTCTCCGAGCCCAGTGGGATTCGGCGCATTTGATTGTGGTCTCTCTCATGATGCGCAAGCTCAGGGCGATCACCGGACAACCACCAAAAATTCGGCTGGATTGGGGTGGGGCGGCTCCGGCAATCGATTCCGCGCTCTCGAAGCAGGCGCGCAAGATTATCCACGGCAACCCCGGAATTTCTCAACACGGGAAGGCTCAAGCCGGTGCCGAGGCCGGACGATTCGGGAACGACGCCGAGGATGATCAGTTCGGACGGGGCGTGGCCCGCAAGCCTCAACTGGGCGAGAGACTCTTGAACTCCGGGATCGTGGGCCGAGGTACGAATCAGGCCCGGGCGCGCTAATAGGGCAGCTTCAAAATAGATGCGCAGCGTTCCCGGCTGCTCCCGCGCCTGAACCGCATCAGCGATTACGACGAGGTCCCTGCCGTACAAATACGGGGCAAGGTCCAACCCCGGCGTGCCGAGGTCGAGGATTTCAACGTTTGGGCCGCATTCGTACCGGCAACGAAACATCTCGACCGCCCACGGGCCAAAGCCGTCATCGCCAAGGAGCACGTTTCCCAGTCCGATGACGCAGGCGCGCTCCGGCGTTGCGGGGGCCGGCGGAAGAGATTCGCGGGTGACTGCGATGGCTTTCATAGGACCTTCACCTGAGCAATTTCGCGACCGCTGGCATCGAGGGTGTGACACGCGCACGCCATGCAAGGGTCGAAGGAGTGCACCGTGCGAAGGACTTCCAGCGGCTTCTCCGCATCGGCTACCGGGTTGGCCAGGAGTGAGCTTTCGTACGGTCCAGGCGCGCCTTTCTGGTCGCGAGGGCTGGCGTTCCAGGTGGTGGGCACAACCGCCTGGTAGTTGGAGAAAGCCGCCTTATCGATCACCACCCAGTGCGAAAGCGTGCCGCGGGGTGCCTCATGCAGCCCAACGCCTTCCACCTCATGCGCCGGAAACTGGGGTGGATTGTAGGTGGTGTCGTCGCCTTTGAGAATGTTGGAGCTGAGCAACTGCCAGTGCTGGAGCGCCAGTTCGGAGAGCATCGCCGAGCGGATGGCGCGGGCCACGTAGCGACCCATGGTGGATTGCAGAGCTTCGGGCGTCACATTCAACCCATGGACGGAGGAGATCCTCTTGAATGCGGCGTCCGCCCACTTGCGCGTGAGCGAATGACCGGAGGCGTAGCCGACGAGAATATTTGAAAGCGGACCGACCTGCATGGGATGGCCGTCGTAACGCGGAGCCTTTACCCACGTGTACTTCCCCTCGTCCCGGAAGTCTGTGTAGTCGGGGTCGGTTTTGCCTTTCCACGGAGGCAGGGCGCCTTCGCCCTGGTACCACGCGTGGGTAACATCCTCGGCAACCGCGGCGCGAATGGGCTCGTCACGCCAATCTTTGATCGGCCGGACCGAGCCCAGATTCCCTTCCATGATCACGCCGCCGGGGAGATCGAACTTCGTGGCCTTCGCGTCCCGCGGAAGGTCCGGGACGGCAAGATAATTTGCCACGCCGCGGCCATAGTGGAACCATTCGGGATAGGAGGCGGCGAGCAGGCAGGCATCCACGAAATAGGCTTGTTGAACGAAGGGGATCAACTCTTGGAGCAGGGATTGCAGCGTGCCAAGGCGGTCCATATTCATGGTCGCCAGGCTGTTCAGGTTGATCGCGTTCATCACGCCGCCGACAGCTAGGTTCTGGATGTGCGGCGTTTTCCCGCCGAGAATCCCCACCACCTGGCAGGCCTTGCGCTGGAATTCCAGGGCCTGCAGGTAGTGAGAAAACAGAATCAGGTTCATTTCAGGGCTCAAGCGCATGGCTGGATGGCCCCAGTAGCCGTGAGAGAAAATCCCAAGCTGGCCGCTGGCAATCAACCCTTTCACCTTGTTCTGGACCGCCTCGAGCTCACGATGGGAGTTCCCCGGCCAGGAGCTGGCGCCGTCGGCGATGGAGGCTGCCTTGGCAGGATCCGCCTTGGGGATGGTGGTGATGTCCACCCAATCGAGTGCGGACAGGTGATAGAAATGAACGATGTGGTCGTGCAGGGCGTGCGCGATGAGAATCAGGTTGCGAATGTACTGGGCGTTCGCGGGAATCTCGAGCTGGAGCGCATCCTCCACGGCGCGGACCGAGGCCATGGCGTGCACCGTAGTGCACACTCCGCAGAAGCGCTGGGCAAAGACCCAGCCTTCGCGGGGATCGCGTCCGCGCAAAATGGTCTCGATTCCGCGCCACATCGTGCAGCAAGCCCAGGCCTTCTGCACGGCGCCGCCATCCACCTCGACATCGATGCGCAGGTGTCCTTCGATGCGGGTTATGGGGTCGATAGTGATGCGGGCCATGATGTCTCTCCTTCAGGACGAGCCGCGGCTCGGCGCTGGCGAACAAGCCGGAACATGTGATGCCAATCCTGGATCTCTCCGGGCAAGATCGCGAAGTATTTGACCGCCAGGCCGAAAGCTGCAATCCCGAGCGCGATGTATCCGATGGTCATAAGCAATTCGGGCAAGGTCGGGAAGTAGCGCGCATTGGGAGCGGGAGCAAACGCGATGGTGGTGGGGACGAAACGGTAGACCAATCCCCCCAGGCAGGCGAGGGTGGCCAAGTTGAGCAGGGAGCGTGGCGTCTCGCGAATGGTTCTGCTCCGGAGGGCAACGGCCGGGATGAGGAGGAGCGCAGTCTCAAAGAGGAATATGAGGCTCATCTTGTCGAGCGCGAATGCCGTGCGGATTTCTCTCCGCCAAACGAGGTCGCCGAATTGGACGGCGAGGAAAACGAAGCACATCAAGGAGAGCAGATTCCCCAACTCTCCCAGCACTCCCAGGTCGAGCGGCCGCGAATAGCGAAGAGCGGCCATGAGAAGCAGAAAGGTGACAAAACCCATCCCGCATAAACCCGCGGCCAGCAAATAGAGGAACGGGAGGAAAGGCGTCTGCCAGAGTGGGTAGACCTTCTCGCCGCCCAAAAGCATCAGCCCGCCCAAAGAAGACTGGTGCATAAGCGGCAGGACGTAGGCCCCGGTGATCATGAACGGATAGATCCCGCGCAGCAAGGGTGCCGCGCGGTGCAACGCCGCGCGGGTCGCGTCGCTGCCTGTGTAGTACATCCTTTCCAGGATGAGGGGAAGGTTCTCGAAAAAGAGAAACACGCAGCAATACAGAGGCATGCACACAGAAACTTCAAGCATCGCCGACCCGGAGTTCCAGCGCCAGGGGAGGATGACGTTCCAGAAGTTCCACGGGCGCCCCACGTCGAAACCGAGGGCCACCAAACCGGTCAAGTAGAAGAGAAAACCCGAAACGAGCGCCGTCCGCATGACTACGTGCAGTTTCTGCCGATTGAACACCCAGGCGGCCA
>DATJYJ010000039.1:0-45767 GCA_035578025.1 Verrucomicrobiia bacterium | reverse complement strand
GGCAGGCTCACCAGCAGCACATCACCCGGTTCCACGCGAATCTTCAACCGGTACTTCCTTGCCAGGTCCTCCAGCTTGGCCATCCGATCCAGTTCCGTGGCCGCCGCGCGGCTGCGCTCCTTTTCCGCCGCCGCGGGGTCTGCGGCGCGGCGCGTGATCCGCTTCTCGATCTGCGTCATCAAGTCGCGGTAATAGCGCTGAAGCCGTTCCGCATCGCGGGCCATGCGCCGGACGGCATTCTGCTCGGCCGTCGCAGCCGCCCGGCGAATCTCCGGCTGTGCCGCGCGCAGCGCCACCGAGAACAATCGCCCGATTTCCTCGCGCGGCGCGGAGCTCTCCGGCTCCTCTTCGAGGCCGCCGTGCAACGCGCGCAGCATGGCTTCCGCCTGGGATACCACGGCGCGCGCCGTCGCGTTCAGGCAAACCGTCCACATCCCCACGTTGGTTTCGTCCGACTCGATCGTGTACCCGAAAGTGAAAAAGCAGTAGCGCGCCGTTGCCGGCCCGTGATCCAGAAGACGGTGGACGCCGTTCTGAATCACCAGGTGCCGCTCCAGGACCGCCGCCGCATCCACAGCCGCCGAGGGCCTGGGAACCCGCAGACGCGCCGCCGCCACCCGAGCATCGGAGGGTAGCAGGCGCCCGATTCGCTCCAGCCAGTCGCCTTCGTCATCGCGGCCCGGTCCCGCGCCCAACCGAAGCGAAAGCCATTCACTGGTTTCCAGCACGGACGCAACTTCCGCCGGCAGCATGGCGCGCAGGGAGCTGTCTTCCTCCATTTCCACCAGCGCGCCCCGCGTGACCAGCACGTCTCTCGCCCAATCGATCAACCCTTCCATCGCTCACACCTCGAAGTCGCGCGAAAAGAGCGACTCGTCCAGTTCCTGCACCTTGGCATGCTCCTTCTTCGCCTCCAGCAGCCGGCCCGCGAGCTCGTCGAACACGCCGCCCACCTCTCCCGATTCGCGCCCCGAGAGCCAGAGGTCCATGATGATCTCGGCGAAGTCCCGCTGGTCGTCGAGCGTTCCCAGGATAGCGTCCATTTCGCCCACCACCAGCTCGAACATGTTGACCTTGTCGTGCAGGACCCGCAGGAGCTGCTCCTCCACCGTCCCCTGCTGGCAGAAGTTGAACACGAAAACCTCGTGCTCCTGGCCGATGCGGTGCACGCGGCCGATCCGCTGCTCGATTCGCATCGGGTTCCAGGGCAGGTCGAAATTGATGATTGTGTCCGCGAATTGCAGGTTGCGTCCCTCGCCGCCGGAGCCCGTCGAAAGCAGCACGCGAGCCTGGTCCCGGAAGCGCGCAATCGACGCGTCCTTGTCCGCGCGCGAAAGATCGCCGCTGAAAAGAGAATAGGAAATCCCGTGCCCCTCGCAGACCCGCTGGAGATGATCCAGGGTCGGCAGGAATTCCGTAAATACAACCGCCTTGCCGCCGCGGGCCGTGAGCATGCCCGCCAGACGCTGTCCCTTATCGCTCCACTCGATCGCGCCCGCGAGTTCCAGAATCTCCTCCAGATCGCGCCGGTCTGCCGCCGCCAACCGTCCAGGCTGGCTCAGATGGCGCGCTACCGATCGCCCAATCGCGTGCGGGCTGCTGCCTGCCTGCCGCTGCATCAGGTCGAGCACCATCGAACTTCGCTGAGACACGCCATCCGCCTGGTAGCGCCGTGCCACGTAACCCGACACCAACTCGTATAGCCGCTCCTCAGCCAGGGAAGACTCCACCCGTACTGTCGCCGCGATGCGGTGGGGCAGATGGACGTCAGCCGCCGCCCGCGTATTCCGCACCATCACCTCTGCCAGCAGCTCGCGCAACTTCGCGGGATTCCTGGGAGACTTCGGCTTGCCCGGCGTCATGTAGATTTTGCGAAAGTCGGCTTCCGTAGCCAGCACGCCCGGCTTGAGCAGCGTAATCAGGTTGTACAGCTCGAGCAGGTTATTCTCCACCGGCGTGGCGGTCAGCATGAGAATGAACCTCTTCTGCAGCGAATCCACCAGCCGCCAGTTGGCGCTCGTCCGGTTCTTGAGACAATGCGCCTCGTCCACAATCACCATGTCCCACGCAGATGCCGCAATCGCCGCGGCGTGAGGCTCCATCCGCGCCATCGCGATCGACGCCACGGCCAGCGGAGCATCCCGCCAGAACAGCGCCGTGTCCTGCCGGAAGGTAGCGCCATCCGGAGAGGCCGGCTCCAACCCGAATTTCTCCGTCAGCTCGCCCTTCCACTGCGAGACCAGCGAGGGCGGCGTGAGGATCAGCGCCTTGCGCACCATGCCCCGCATCCAATACTCTTTCAGCACCAGGCACGCCTCGATGGTCTTGCCCAATCCAACTTCGTCCGCCAACAGCGCCCGTCCCTTGAACTGCCGCAGCACGCGCCGCACCGTCTCCTGTTGATATACGTAAGTGTCTACGCCGTGCAGCGACGGCAAACAGATCAGGTCTTCGAAGTTCTGCGCCATGCGCAATTGCATCCAACGGCGGCGCAGAAAGTAGTCGTCCAGCGTTCCCGCCGCGGCAAACGGCGGCGGCGGACCGGCATCGAACTGCACCTCGACACGCGGTTCCACAACCGCGGCCGGCACGGGCGGAGGCGCGTGCACCGGCGACGGTTTGGGCCCCGCGGCGGCGCGTTGGCTCACGGCCGTCCGCAGCGCTTCGGCGACCTCCTTACGACGTGCAGCCTGCGCGCACAGGGTCTCCGCCGATTCCCGCAACCGCCGCCACTGGGCGTCCTCTGGCCCGGTCGCCGCCAGGAACTCGCGCATGGCCTCCGCCGCCTTTTCCATCTGCCCAAGCTTGCCGTAGAGCACTCCCGTGTTGTAGATCGCCTGCGGCTCGTCTTCGACCTTTCGCGATTGGAGCAGATACCCCAGCGCCTCCGCGGTGTGCCCCGCCCCAGCATGAATATCAGCCAGCATCCGCAGCGCATCCACGTCATTCGGAGCCAGTACCAGCACTTTCTTCAGCAGCCGCCCGGCACCTGGCAGATCGCCGATTCGTTTCAAATATGCAGCCTCGCGGAACAGGTCCTCGGCCTGATAGGAATTGGAATCGCGCTGCATTTCCGTCCGACGCTGTTTCAGGACCTGTTTGCGGCGCTCTTTGCTGCTCGGCTTCGGCATCTTCCCGACTAATATAATCGCTTGCGCGCACCCTGCTACAATCGCCGTAGCTGGTGAAGTACCCCCTGCTCGGGCCTCTGGCTGCCATCGCCGCGGGTATCCTGGTTTACCGGTTCGTCCCGTTTACCTCCTTCGAACTTCTCGCCCCGCTCACGGCGTTCCTGGCGCTTGCGATCCTCGCGCGCCTACGCTCGCTCCGCGTCCTCTCACTCGCCTGCATCCACCTTGCCCTCTTCTTAGCCGGAGCGTTCACCGCCCGCTTCCACACTCCCGGCCCGCCTCCCGAAATCGACGCCACCGCCCGTGAGACCGTGATCGTCGGCGGCTGCGTGGTCGAGCCTCCCGCCATCTCCGGCGAGCGGGAACGCTTCCTCCTGGAGCTCGACCGCAACGCGCGCGCCCAGGTCACCCTCTACACCAAACCCGGCGAAACCCTGCCCTACCTCCGCTACGGCCAGAACATCGAGCTCGACGGCAAGATCCGGCGCCCGCGCAATTTCGGCAATCCCGGCGCCTTCGATTACGTCACCTACCTTGCCCGCCAGGATATCTACTGGACCGTTTCCGGCGATGCCGGCACCGTGCGCATCCTCCCCGGCCGCTGCGGTAACTGGTTCCAGAAAGCCGTCATGGACCTGCGCCAGTCCGCGCTCGAGCGCATTGAGCGTCTCTACCGCGGCGATTCCTACCAGACCGGCATGATGCAGGCCATCCTCATCGGCCAATCCTTCCAGCTCCAGAAGGTCTGGACCGAGGACTACCGATCCACCGGCACGTTCCACGCGCTGGTGATCTCCGGGACTCACATCGCCGTACTGGCCGCGTTCTTCCTCTTCCTTCTGCGCATCTGTTTTGTCCCGGAAAGTTTCGCGCTCTTCGTCACCGTGCTCGCCGCCTGGCTCTACACACTGGTCAGCGGCTGGCAGGCGCCCTGCATCCGTTCCGCCGCCGGGCTCACGCTCTACATGATCGGCGGTTACTTCTACCGCGAGCGCCGCATCATGAACCTGCTGGCGGCGATTGCAATTGGCTTTCTCCTGCTCGACCCCGGCCAGCTCTTCGATGCGAGTTTCCAGCTCACCTTCCTGGCAGTCGGATTCCTCGCCGCCTTCGCCGCCCCCGCCATCGCCGCCACCTCCGGCCCACTCGCAGCCGCCCTCTCCGATCTCCTGGACACCGGCCGCGACCTCCACCTTCTGCCGCGCGCCGCCCAGTTCCGGATCGAGATGCGCCTCCTCGCCAAAACCTTCGGGGCAGCCTGGCCCTTCACGATCACGGCGCGCATCCTGTTCTTCGTCTACGAGATCGTGCTGACCTCCGCCGTCGTGCAGCTCGGCCTCGCGCTGCCCATGGTGGTCTACTTTCATCGCGTCGGATTCTCCGGCCTGTCCGCCAACGCCTTCGTCGTGCCTCTAATGGGGTTCGTCGTCCCCGTCGGCTTCCTCGCCATCTTCACGAACTGGGCGTGGATCGCCAAAGTCGCCGGAATCCTGCTTTGGCTCTCACAAAAAGTCGTCTGGTGGCACGCCAATCTCGAACCGAACTGGCGTATCCCGACTCCGCCCGCGTGGCTTGGCATCGCTATTTCCGCCGCACTCATCGCCGCTGCTGTCTGGAAAGCCCGCTGGCTGGCGCCCGCCGTTGCCGCGCTCCTCGCACTGCTCCTCGCACATCCGTTCCGGCCCGCTCTCCACCCCGGTGAGCTCGAACTTACGGCCATCGACGTCGGCCAGGGCGACAGCCTCCTGGTGGTCCTGCCCGACGGCCGCCGCATGCTGGTCGATGGCGGTGGTATTCCCGCGTTCGGCCGCATCGCGCGCAGCCAACTCGACATCGGCGAGGATGTCGTCGCGCCCTATCTCTGGGATCGCGGAATCCGCACCCTCGACGTGATCGCCATCAGCCACGCCCACGACGACCATATCGGTGGCATTCCTGCGCTTGTCAACGACTTCCGCCCGCGCGAGATCTGGACCGGCGCCACTCCTGAAAGCCCCACCTGGGCCGCCGTCCGCGAACGCGCCGGGCAGATCCACGCGGACATCGTGCCTCTGCAAGCCGGCCAGTGCCGGACCTTCGGCGCGGCCGAGGTCCGGGTTCTTGCGCCGCCCACCGATTACATCCCGCTGGACGAGCCGAAAAACAACGACTCCCTCGTGCTCCGCCTTACCTACGGCAGCCGCAGCTTTCTGCTCACCGGCGACGTCGAACGGCCCATCGAGCGCGAAATGCTAGATGCCGGGGAGATCCATCCCACCGACGTTCTCAAAGTCGCCCATCACGGCAGCCGCACCTCCAGCACCGAGGAGTTCCTGGATGCGCTGCACCCGGCATTTGCCATCATCTCCGCCGGCTTCGAGAACAGCTACGGCCATCCGCACCCGCTCGTCGTCGAGCGCCTCGCCGACCGCCACACCGACATCCTCCGCACAGACCGCGACGGCCTCATCACCATCCGCACCGACGGCAAGCACCTCGCCGTCGAAACCTTCGCCGACGCCTTCAAGTTAAGATGACCTACATCGGTGCGGGCGGCCCTGCTCATCTACGGCGCGTTGAACGCGATCCTGTACGCGGGCCTGACACCGCTCTGGGAAGGCTTCGACGAGCCCTTCCACTATGGCTACGTGCAGCACCTCCGGCTGGCCCGCTCCCTTCCCGTGCAGAAGCGAACGTGCCTCTCGGAAGAGATCTGGCAGTCCTTCCCTCTCGCCCCTGCCAGCTTCATCGTCAAGCGCAACCTGCCGATGGTCACCACGTTCGACGACTACTTCCGCCTCTCCCAAGCCGAGCGCCTCGCCCGTCGCCGCGCTCTGGAACAGCTCGATCCTAAGCTCGCTGCAGCCGATTCCAACGCGCCGAACTACGAAGCTCAGCAGGCGCCGCTCGCGTACGCGCTGCTGACACCTTTCGACGCCGCTTGGGCCCGGGTTCCCCTGCCCCGGCGCATCTGGCGACTGCGCCTGGTGTGCGGCCTTGCGTCAACCCTGGCTGCCGGCCTTTTCCTCTTCCGGCTCGCCGGACTGCTCGGTCTCGACGAGCACGCCACCCATGCAGCAGTCTTCCTGGCGTTCTCCTCCCAGATGTTCTACGCCACGACGGCCCATGTCACCAATGATTACCTTGCCCTGCCGCTCTTTCTATTGGTGCTGGTATCCGCCATAGACCTGTTTCTCAAGCCCCGGCGCGCCGCTGTCCTGATGCTTTCCATCGCTTTGGCAGGCGGGCTCCTGACCAAAGCCTATTTCCTCGCCCTGATCCCATTCGCCGCCGCCGTGGTGCTCGCCCGCTGCGACTGGCGCGATCGGGCGTTATTCGCCGCGGCGGGCCTATTGCCCGCGGCCCCGTGGTACGTCCGCAACCTGGTTCTCTACCGCGATCTCGCCGGCTTGCAGGAGAACGTCGGCGGCATTCCCATGGCTTCGATGGTCTCCGACGCTTTGCATCTGCCCTGGGCCCGCGCTCTCGTGACGACCTTGAAGACCAGCTTCTGGGAAGGCAACAGCTCCGCCACCACCTTCGGCGCCGCGACCCTCTGCCTGATGATCCTCCTCCTCGCCTCGGCGCTTGCCGGCGTTCTGATCCGCCGCCCGCGCGGCGCTCCACTCGTCCTGATCGCCGGACTAGCCAGCTTCGCCGCTGGCTTGGTCTACAACACCGTGATCCAATGGCGCGCCACGAACGGTGTCGGCATCACGCCCGCCCCGTGGTACGTGCAGTTGTTGTTCCCGCCGGCCTTCTGCCTGCTGGTTGCCGGCGCCGGACGCCTGCTTCGCATCGGGTTGTGCTGGCTTTGGGCCTACGTGATCGTCGCCACGTACATCGCCAAGCTGATTCCGCTGTACGGCGGACACTCCGGCCGCCCGGCGCGCCTGATCGAGCTGGCGCGCTGGTACACCGGCTCGTTTCCCCAGATCCGAGAGATCCTCGCCAGCGCCGCGATGATACCGCCGCTCGCCCTCTTCGCCCTGACCGCGCTGGTAGCCGGCATATCCGTGCTGCTGGTCTGGCACATCACTCAGCCCTTCTTCCGGAGCCACAAGTAACAGTGGTTTCCGATCCGACCGGCCCCTGGGCTCCGCAGCAGCCAGAGATCCAGGTAGCGCAGCGGGAACAGCACCCATCCCAGTCCGGCGTGCGTGATCCCGCGCCACCAACGCCAGGGCAGCAGTCCCTTCGCAAACTCCAGCATCACCACCAGCACCGTCGCCGCCGGGCCTGTTCGCCAGCCCTCCGCCACCACCTCCAGGCCGCCTGCGAGCTGCCGCAGCCCATCCGGAGTGAATCGCCGGTAGTCCTTCGGATACTCGTGAAACGGATGGCAGAAGGGTGTCACCAGGTGCGCATATCCCCCCGGCGCGAGGACTCGCCGGATCTCTCCCATCACGCGGAGCGGATCGCGGACATGCTCCAGCACCGCATCGCACTCCACCCTTTGAAACAGGCCATCGCCGAACGGCAAGCATTCCGCGTCCGCCGCTACATCTACCCCCGGCACGCACACCAGGTCGAGATTGACGTATCCCGGCACGGTACGTCCTGCCCCGCCGATATACAGATTCCACCGCCCCAGCGGAAAATCCCGCGGCTCCCGCGCATTCATCACGAACAGAGATGGAGGCTCCAGCGCGCGGCGCAGCCTCGACCGATGCTCTCGCGCCCGATACCGTGCCTCCAGCGAATTTCCGTTCACTTCCTCTGCGTCTTTCTCAGCGTCTCCGCGTCTCTGCGGTGGGTTTTCACTTCGCCGGCGGCAGAATCTTGGTCTTGGCCGGCAGCGTGAACAAATCGTCCTTCAGGTTCTTATTGATCTCCGCCGAATCCCCATACATCTCGTAGATTTTCTGCCCGTTCCGCATCCGGCGGATACTCTGCGGCCACTTCACCCCTCCGCCCAGATCGCGATACCGCGAAAAGAACGTCTCCTCGATGTCGAAATCCTTGTACTCCTCGTTGCGCCGCTTGAACATCTGCCGAACCGGCAGCTTCGTAAGCTGGCTGAAGTACACGGTCACCGTTTTCCCGTCAGCGTCCGTGATGTCGACGATCTCGACCGGCTGGTTCTCGAACCGGTCGGCTCCCTGCGAGTAGAAATCCATTCCGGGCTCGTCCAGCCGCTGTCGCAGGATGTAGAAGATATTCCGCAGGGTACTGTCGCGATACTGCGCCAGCCGCGCCGGCTGCAGCGGGCGCGCGCCCTGAAACGTAATCTCCCATCCGCCCTCTTCGTTGAACAGCACGCCGTAGGATTGGCCTTTGCCGAAGTTCTGCCGTTCGCGCACCGACGCCTGTCCCGGCACTGGCGCCAGGTACCGCGTGTAGATGTGCGCGATCGTCAGCCCCGAGAGCCGCCCGTCCCAGAACGAGTACGCGCGGCCCGATTCCACGCGATCCTCCATCGCCAGGTACGCCTTGCCGCCCACCGCTTCCAGCGCCTCGTGCACCACCCGTTTCCCGCGTTCTCGCGCGGTTTCCGCGACGCCGGCCTCCGCCAGCAACAATGCAACCGCTAACACCCGACTTCTCATAATGGCCGCCGTGCCAGGTCCGTAACCTTGAGTCCCGAGTTGAGCTTGTACTCGGAGACGGTCGCCTCTGCAAATTTCCTGCCGCCCTGGTTGATCGTGATCTTGAACGGCATCTTGATGCCGTCCACGTCGCGAAAATCCTCGAACACGTCTTCCGTGTAAAGGGGTGCGCCGATGGCCTGGGGCGTGTCGTACGTCACACGCCGCGGCAGGCCGGTCTGCGCATCGAACTCCACCTTGGCCTCCTGCCCCGTGCTGTCCGTGATCTCCACCGACGTGCTGTCGATGGCGTTCACTGTGCGGCCTTCGATCCGGTCGCTCAATAGCAGCCGGAACCACGAGCGAAACAGGTCTCCAAGCACCTGCTTCTGCTGGGCACCCACGAGCGGTCCCCAGCCGTTCGGCGTCGAGATCCATCCGATCTTGCCATCGGTATACGCGGCGATGCGGCCGGTGGCCAGCGTGCTGTCCTGCCGCAGGTTTGTCGGCGCAATCCAGCGGTCGGTCTCGATCACCCTCGACCCTCCGAGATTCGGTACCGCGGCATCGATCTGAAAGGTCGCCGTCTCGATATAGTCCTTGACATCCGCCAGCTTTTCCGTACCGCCCGCCGCCGCCTGCGCTTTCTGCAGCAGTTGCAGGCCTTGCGCCATGCTGGCGTCCGTAGCGGCCGCGGCATCCGGACGCGCTTCCGGAATCGTCAGGTCGATCTTGTTTACTGCCGGACCTAACGGTTCGGGAATCATCTGCGAATTGGCCACAACGACGATCGACAGGTTCTCCGGCTGAATGTACTGCTTGGCCACCCGCAGCACGTCGGCGCGGGTGACGGCTTCGAGCGCCTTCTCGGATTGCGCCAGGTAGTCCGCCGGGTAACCGAAGTAATCCAGCATCAACAGTCGCCCCAGCAGCTTCGCCTTGGTATCGTTGGCGAACACCAGCCCGGCAATCAGCATTTCCTGGGCGGTGCGCAGCTCCTCTTCGCTCACCTCCGCGCTGCGCATCCGGTCGATCTCCGCCCGCACCACCTTCAGTACGTCTGCTGCCCCGATAGCGCGCGTAGTGCCCGTGATCTGGAACAACCCGCGGTGATCATAGGCAGCCTGCCACAACGCGGTAATCTCGTGCGTCGCCCCGGTCTTCGCCCTCGCCTGCGCGGCCAGCCTGCCGCGCGGCCCGCTGCCCAGGATTGCCGCCATCAACTGCAACGCCACCGTGTCTTTGTCCGAGGCCTGTCCGCCCAGGTGCCCCACCGCGAAGTAAGCCTCCGTAATGTCCGTTCGCTCGCCTACGTAGACCCCCGGCGCCGGAGCGTCTTTCACTTTCGGGAATTGCGGCGCGGGCTGAGAGGGCGCCTCCCACGTGCCGAACAGCCTCTCCAGGGTGCTCTTCATGCGCGCCGAATCGAAATCACCCCACACCCTCAGCCACACGTTGGCCGGGAAGAAATAGCGCTGGTAAAACGCTCGCACGTCGTTTCGCGTGATCCGACCCACGGTGGCATATTGTGGGATCCACCCATACGCGTTGTCCTTGCCGTAGACCACGCTCGACAGCTCGCGCCGCACAATCACTGCCGGATCCTCGTTGCGCCGTGCAATCGCGTTGCGCATCTGCGCGCGCACCAGGTCGATCCGGTCCTGCCGGAACCCCGGCTGCGTCAGCACCTCCTTGAACAGTCCCAGCAGCTCATCCGAGTTCTCCGCCAGCCCGTTGAAGCTCAGTCTCGCATAGGACTCCTCCATCACCGAGTCGACGCTGGCCGCAAGGCCCTCCAGCAGGTTGTCCAGTTGCTCCGGACTCTTGGCCGCCGTTCCGCCCGAGCGCAGCGCCACGCCGGTCAGTACTGCCAGCCCGATCTTCTCCGGCGGATCCAGCAATCTGCCCGTCCGCACCATCGCCACGCCGTCGATTATTGGCAGTTCGTGGTCTTCGATCATCGAGACCTTGAGCCCGTTGGCCAGCGCGAAGGTCGTGATCTTGGGCATCTGAATCGGCCGCAGCGGTCCGAATTTCAGATCCTTCGGATTCAGGCCCGCGGAAACCGCCGGCGCACTCCTCCCTCCCCGGCCCGCCGCCGGCGCGGGAGTTTGTGCCGCCGCACCCGCGCAACACGCCAGACACACGATCCAGGACCTCACTGCTGGTCCCCTGCCTTCTGCACCGGCCGCGGGGACGCCCCCGGTAGGACCGTATGCGCGGTCGTGCGTCCCGCCGGCACGAGGTACTTCACCAGCAGCCGCTGGATATCCTCGGTCGTGACCTTGTTGAGGTCGTCCAGGGACGTGAACAGCATGCGCCAGTCTCCATAGTTCGCTTGATACGACCCCAACAGGGCAGCCAAGCCCGGGTTGGTCATCAGCCGGTTGTACACCATCGACCTCGCCTGCACCTTGGCACGCGCAAGCGCTCCTGGCACCACCTGCAGCTTCAACCGGTTGAGAAACTCGTCCACGGCCTGCTGATTCTCCTCCAGTGTATGCCCCTGGGCCGCGATCACCCGGATCAGGAAAAGATTCGGATAGCGCCCCGCCGGCATCGTCGAGCTGGTTTCCACGGTCTGCGCCAGATGTTTGTTGGCGATCAGCTCGTTATAGAGCAGGCCGCTTTTCCCATACGCCAGCAGCACCTGCAAAAGATCGAACGCCGGATCGTCTTTGTCGAACTGGTTTGGCCGCTTGTATCCGATCACCATCTGGGCGGTTCCAGCATTCTCCACGAATGCCGTCTTCGGTGTCGTTTGCGGCGGCTCCTGAGTGGGCACCGGCGGCGGAAGCGGCTTCGCCTGCCAGCTTCCGAAATACTTCGCTGCAAGCGCCTTCAACTCGGCCGGGTTCGCGTCGCCCACCAAAGTCATCACCACGTTGCCAGGAGCATAGTATTTCTCGAAAAACGCCCGCGCCTTCGGACGCCGCAGGCTGGCCATATCTCCTGGCCAGCCGCCCGGCGGATTGCGATACGGGTGGGCCACAAATGCAGTCGCCATCAGCGCTCCGAAGAGCTGAGCCTGGACCGATCCCGCCACGCGTTTCTGCCAGTCTTCCGCGGCGGCATTCCTCAAGCCGTAAAAATCGCGGAAAACCGGTTTCTGTAAGCGCTGCGATTCCATGAGGAACCACAGCTCGATCCGGTTCGAAGGCAGGCTGTAGGAGCACTCCGTCCCATCCGCCGAGGTGTTGCGCGCCGGATCCACACCCCCGATTTCATGCAGCGCCCCCACATACGCCTCCGGAATCCCGTATCGCGCGGCGGCGTCGATTGCCAGCCTCACGTGCGTCTCCAGCGTGTCGATCCGGTCTTGGTTCGCCTTCGGTCCCAGGTTCCGCTCCTGTTCCAGGCGATCGTAAGTCTCCTCCACCGTATCCACCGCCTTCCGCTCCTCCGGCCAGTTCTTCGACCCTATGGTATCCGTCCCGTTGAACAGCGCACGGTCCACCAGGTAAGCCATACCGGTCTGTCCCGTCACGTCGTCCGCAGTCCCCACCCGGACGTATGTGTGAAAGGAGACAACCGGGGTGTCGTGACGTTCCACAACCAGAAACTGCAAGCCGTTGGGTAGTGCAAATTCGGAGACGCGCCTCTCGAAATCTTTGAACTCCTGTGCCGCGATCCTCAGGGGTCCCGACAACAGCAGCAGGCAGGCTCCGAAGCCTTTCACGATGTGCACTCATTGAGGATAACAAGCCCGGCGATCCCGACCGGACAGCCCGTTGTGGTCGCGGCCATGTTAACTTTTTACGGCCCTTCGATATCAGCCATAGGAGTAGAACCGCGAGTACCCCCGAAGTACCTTCATGACTGTTCGCCGCGAATCCCCCCTACCCATAATGAAGTTGCGTGCAAGCAACTATGGCTTGGGAGAGACAGACGGCGGAGTCCGACAGCATCTCTGGCGACCGGAGGCAGGACCGCCGCTATCAACTACAGCTTGACCTTAAGTGGAAGCTGATCCGGCGCCGCCGCGTCCTCGACACGGGCACCGGCCAGACCCTTGATCTCTCCAGCGGCGGAATTCTGTTCGATGCCGGACGCCCGTTGCCCGAGGGTTTGAACCTCGAACTCGCGGTTACCTGGCCGGTCCTCCTCCACAACGTCGCTCCCATGCAATTGGTCGTCTACGGCCGCATCAAGCGCTGCAGCGGACGCCACGTCGCGATCCAGACCATCCAACACGAGTTCCGCACTACCGGCACCACGCCCGACCACCGCGGCGGCGTCGTGTCGCCCAATCGCCCGCCAGCCCTGCTCAGCAGCCGCGCCATTCTCGGCGCCCTCAACAAACTCTGACCGCTGCGGTCGCTGCGGCCGAAGTCTCCGGCCTGCCGGTGCCCCGGTGTCATACTGAAGCAGAGTGGATTTCCAACTCGTCGCCAACAACCTCAGGGAGTCCTTCCGCGTGGTCGCCGGCAGCCGCCCCGCGGGTGAGGTCCGCGAACTGGGCGGCGCCAGCATTGCCAGCGCGGGAGTCACTTTTCAGATGTTCAACGCCGCATTCCTGGCCGGCCCCGTGACCACCGAAGGCGAACTCATCCAGCGCATCCTGCTACCCTCGGTCCACTTTCAGGCGCGCGGATTGGAGTGGGCCTACTGGGTCTGCGAGGACTGGATGGACAGCCGCGTGCGCAAACGCTCGCGCCGCATGTTCGAACAACACGGCCTCCGGCTTTCTACCGAGTTGCCCGGAATGATCGCGCACCGCGTAGAACCGCCAGTCAAACCACTGCCGCGCCCGGAGGTGCAACGCGTTTGCGGTGAAACCGCGCGCGACGCATTCTGTGAAATCGGCTCGGTCTGTTTCCATGTGCCGATACCGTGGTTCAAGGAGGTCTTCGACAGCCAGGCCGTCTGGGACCGCTTCACCGCGTATGTCGCCTACTTCAACGGTATGCCCGTGTCCACAGCGGCTGTCGTGGTTGGCGGCGGCGCCATCGGTGTGTACAACGTAGCCACCCTGCCCGGCGATCAGCGGCATGGATTCGGTGAAGCCCTCATGCGGCACGCTCTCGCCGAGGCCCGCCGCGAACATGGCACGCTACCGGTAATCCTGCAATCCACCCCGGCCGGCCTTCACCTCTACCAGCGCATGGGCTTTCAAACCGTCGCCCGCGTGGCCGTCTATTCGAGTTAGGCACCTAAAGGTACCTAAAGGTCCCGCCCGCTGGCCCAGCGCTCCTCGAACAGCGCCTTCATCGCCTCGCCCATCCCTTCGTGGCGGAACACCACGCTGGTCCACGTGGGCCGCGTGATCACCGGATCCAACAGAGCGATCATTCCACACTCGCCATCGAAAACCGCCAGCTTCATCGGGAGCGAATCTGCGAACCGAACCTGCACCCCGCTGGATTTATAGTCCGCCAGCCGCTGCTGGTGATCGTTGTCCAGGGTCGAAGCCTCCAGCAGCAACCGGCACGATACTCCGCCGCTGCCCGCCTGCTTCACCAGCCTCTCATCCAGAGGATCGACCGCGTAAGGCGGCCGCGAGAACTCCAGATACTCCTGGCGCACCTCTGCCAGCATCCGGCGGTATTCCGCCGCCGTTTGTGCCGGCTCCGTGACAATTCGCAAAAAATCGAGTGTGCCGCGCCCGCCCTGCCCTTCCGAGTACAGCGCCTTCAGGTCCTCGATCAATGCGCCGCCCGCGCGCCCGTTGTCCATCAACTCCTGTTCCAGCGCTTGCCGCTTCCTCGCCAGGTAGCTCGGGATTGCCAGGCTCGGTTCGACCGCCGAGAAGAGTTTGGTCTTTTCCTGGACCACCTGTGCAAATCCCTTTTCCACAAGGCTGTCCAGTACTTCGTAGATCTTCTGCCGCGGCACGTGTGCGCGTGCCGCCAGTTCCAGCGCCTTAAATTTGGGATGGCCGAGCAACACCAGGTACGACCGCGATTCGTAAGCATTGAGCCCAAGTTGTTGCAGCCTGCGCCAGAACCGTTGAAAATCAACTTCGCCCAATTCGTCGCTCATATTCATACAACCTTAGCAGAATCAGGCGCCCAGCGCGCCTGCCACGGTGGCCCGCCACCGGAATTCCAGCGCCTGCCGGCACGATTTACGGTACAATTTGAAGAACGGGTGATCTGATTACATCCCGCTCAGGCCAAATTCGGCAATTAATGGGTTGTGTTCCTCGGCATTACCCTCTCGATTTCCACCGGAGCAAGTATTTGACTTGGTACTAACGGAAAACTACAATGTTACACAGTGGGATAGTGTATGTCTGATAACAGCATGGGAATCAACGGGCCTTCTACCGTGGGAAGCCCTGCAAGGTCCAAAATCCGGATCGTCGTTGCAGACGACCATCCCATTTTTCGCGACGGCCTCTGCCGATTGCTGGCGCTGGAAGAGGATTTCGAGGTAGTCGCACAGGCCCAGGACGGGCGTCAGGTGCTGGACGTGCTTCAGCAGTACGAGCCGGATATTCTCCTGCTCGATCTGAAGATGCCGGGCCTCGATGGCCTGGCCACGCTCCAACGCCTGCAGGCATCCAAGAACAAGACCAGGGTCATCGTCCTCACCGCCTCCGACGACAAGAATGAATTCGTCCAGGCGATGAAACTCGGCACCTCCGGCATCGTCCTGAAGCAGACCGCGACCGAGTTGCTCATCAAGAGCATCCGCAAGGTTCACGCCGGCGAAATCTGGCTCGACTCGCACACCACCGCCGCGGTAATCCGGCAGTTCGTTGCCAATGACGAGGCCCCGGCCCCGCCCATTCCTTCCGGCGCGCCGGCGCGCGAGCGCGAGCGTTCGCCTCTCAGCCAGCGCGAACGCGAAATCGTGGCGCTCGTAGCCCAGGGCTTCAAGAACAAGGAAATGGCCGAGAAGATGTTTATCAGCGAGCAGACCGTAAAGAACCACCTGCACAACATCTTCGACAAGCTCGGCGTCTCCGACCGCCTCGAACTAGCCCTCTACGCCATCCACAACAACCTCCACACCGGCCGTTAGCGTGGGACAGGCTTCAGCCTGTCCACTGCCGCGCTCTGCATCTACACCGCGTTTCCAATCTCTTTGCCCCCGTACTCCTTCAGCTTGTTGTGCAGCGTTTTCAGGCTGATCCCCAATATTTCCGCCGCCCGGGTCTTGTTATTCCGGGTATGCTCCAGCGTGCGCAGGATGAGCCCTTTTTCCGCCTCTTCAACGGTTGTGCCGATTGCAAACTGCACGGAATCCAACTGCGCAGCCGCCGAAGCTGCCGCAGCCACGGACGCGGCCGCGACACTCTGTTTCTCCGCCTCTCCCAGCAACGATGCAGGCAGGTGTCGTGCTTCGATCAACCCTTCTCCGGCCAGAATCGCCGCCCGCTCCAGAACGTTGCGCAGCTCACGGACGTTTCCCGGCCACGAATGCCGCCCCAGCCGCTCCAATACGCCTGGCGCAACCCCTGTGACGCGGCACTCGTGTTTGCGGTTCACTTCCTCGACGAGGGACTCCACGATCACGGGAATATCGTCTTTCCGCTCCCGCAACGGCGGCAAATGAACGTGAAACACGTTGAGCCGGTAATACAGGTCTTCCCGCAGATGCCCGCCTTTCACCGCCTCTTCCGGCACCTTGTTGGTCGCCGCCACCACCCGCACGTCCACTTCAAACTCCGCCTTTCCCCCGAGCCGCCGCACTCGCGAGTCCTCCAGAATCCGCAGTAGCTTGGCCTGTGTCGCCAGCGGCATCTCGCCGATTTCGTCGAGTAGCAGCGTTCCACCCTGCGCCACCTCGAAGCACCCCTGACGCCGCTCGCTCGCGCCGGTGAACGATCCCTTCTCGTGTCCGAAGAGCTCGCTTTCGATCAGCGTCTCCGGGAGTGCCGCGCAGTTTACCGCCACGAATGGCCCGTCGTGCCGCGGACTCAGCCGGTGAATCGTGCGCGCCACCATTTCCTTGCCGGTGCCGCTTTCACCCGTAACCAGAACGCTCGCTTTGCTCGGAGCGGCCTGGCGCAAGAGCGCGAAGATCTCTTGCATGCGCGGTGCGCGGCCCACCATTTCGCCGAGCACTCCCTGGTAGCTCAACTGCCGTTCCAGGATCCGCTTCTCCGTTCGCAGACGCGCGTGGCTGCCCGCGCGCCGGATCAGCAGCTCCAACGCCGGCATCTGGAAGCTGCCCTTTTCCAGAAACCAGTACGCGTTCAGCTCATGCACGGTCCGCACCGCCGTCTCCACGTTGCCGAACGCGGTCAGAACGATCGTCGGCGGCATCTCGCCCGATTCGCGCAACCGCTCCAGCAGCCCGAAGCCGTCCAGCCCCGGCATGTTCAGGTCGGTGACGATCACGTCCGCGTCGAATTCCTGCAGCTTGGCCAGTGCTTCGTTGCCGTCGCTCGCGGTATCCGGCCTCATTCCCCAGGCCGACACCAGTGCCGCCAGGCCGCTGCGCTGGCTGGGGTCGTCATCCACGATCATCACTCTGATTTGTTGGCTCAACTAAGGTCTTTACCTCCTGGTGGCGCCGATACTTCCATTCTAAGCGCGGCGATTTGAAACTCAAAAGCCTCCGTATTCATCTATCATAGAGAGATAGAGACGGGGTTTGCCGTGAAATTGGGCGCTATCTGGATAGCTTCGATACTCACCCTGTGGGCCGGTGGTCCGCAACTCGATCAGGCGCGGACCCTCTACCAGCTTACCGAGTTCGAAAAATCCCTGCACCTGCTTCAGGCTATCCCTGAGCCTGCCCGCGACGGCGCCGCTTGGGAGCTGATCGGCAAGAACTACTACGGCCTCGCCGACTACAAAAAGGCCACCGAAGCCCTCGAGAAAGCCATCGCCGCCGAACCCGGGAACGCCGAATTTCACCTGTGGGCCGGCCGCGCCTACGGCCGCCGCGCCGAAACCTCGAGCCTCATTACCGCCCCGGGCTACGCCTCGAAAGCGCGGCAGTTCTTCGAGAAGGCCGCCCAGCTCAATCCCAGAAGTCTCGATGCCCAGAGTGACCTCTTCGAGTACTATCTCGAAGCGCCGGGCTTCCTGGGCGGCGGGCAGGACAAGGCGGCCACCGCAGCGGCCAGAATCGCCCGAATCGACCCCGCCGAAGGCTTCTGGGCCCAGGCCAAAATCGCCGAAAAGCGAAAAGAGTATTCCAGCGCGGAGGCGCACCTGCGCCAGGCCATCGACCTCACGCCGGAGCAGATCGGGCGCTTCATCGACCTCGCCCGCCTCCTCACCAAACAGGGCCGCATCCAGGAAGCCGATCAAAGCATCGCACGCGCCGAACAGATCGCCCCGGACAGCCCCAAGCTGATCTTCGCCAAAGCCGATCTGTACATCAAGACCGGCCGCAATCTCGCTGCCGCCCGCGACCTCCTGCGCCGCTATCTCAGCATGAAGCTGAGTCCGGACGATCCTCCGCGCTCCCATGCCGAGAAGTTGTTGAAACAGCTCGCAGGGTAGGTTGCCGGCGCGCGCAGCGCGCGCGAGTTGTTACCCTCAAACCATGTTCCTCGGCGAAGCACTCCGCTTCAGCGCACAAGCTCTTCGCGCCAATCCCGTGCGCTCGCTCCTCACCGGCCTCGGAATGGTCATCGGCACCGCCAGCGTCATCCTCGTCGTCACCATATCCCTCACCAGCCGCGACTACATCCTCGAACAGGTGCAGGGCATCGGCTCCAACATCATCTTCGCCTACTACGCCAGCGCCGGCGGCTCCACCACCGCCGACGAAGACTACGTCAAATCGAGCGACGTCGAAGCCATCCGCCAGTTGCTCTCCTCCGACATCGTCGCCGCTACCGGCGTCATGTCCAATTTCGACCGCATCCTGATCGCCGGCAAAGAACAGGAAGTCAAGATCATCGGAACCGACCAGGAGTATCAGCCCGTGCGCAATATCGTCGTCAGCTCCGGCCGCTTCCTCGACCGGACCGACCTCACCATGCGCACCAAGGTCGCCCTGCTCACCGACAAGCTCGCTGCGCGCATGTTCGGCGGGCGCGCCGCCGCACTCAGCCAGACCGTCAAACTCTACGGCCTCGAGTTCACCGTCATCGGCACCTTCCACGAAAAGGTCGAGACTTTCGGCCAGAGCGAAGTCGAGCGCGACACCATCCTCATCCCCATCACCGTCCTGCGGTACTTTACCCCCGTCGAGCGCATCGATCCTTTATACGTCCAGGTACAATCGTCCCAGAAGGTCGACCGCATCGCTGCGCGTGTCCAACAGATCCTGGAAGTGCGCCACCGGCCCGGCGCCCGCTACCGCGTGGACACGCTTACCGCGATCCTCAATGCCGCCAAGAACATTTCGCTGATCCTCTCGCTCGTCCTGGTCCTGGTCTCCGCCATCACTCTCGTGATCTCCGGCATCGGCATCATGAACATCATGCTGGTCACCGTCACGGAGCGAACACGCGAGATCGGCGTGCGTCTCGCAGTGGGCGCGGCGCCTCGCGAAATCCTCCTTCAGTTCCTGGTCGAAGCCGTGATGGTCAGCCTCTCCGGCGGCCTGATCGGCATCCTCGCCGGTGTGGCCATTCCGCTCAGCGTCCGGCTCTTCGCCGATGTCCGGATTCCCATCTCCTGGGTAGCGATAGCCGTAGCCTTCGGCGTGAGTTGCCTGGTAGGTCTGGTTTTCGGCATGCTCCCTGCCAATCGGGCGGCCCACCTGCATCCCACCGAAGCTCTCCGTTACGAATAGCCCTTAGCCGCTAGCTGATGCTGGATGTGCTGAAGCCTAAAGCCTGATGCCTATCCCCTAGGCGCCATTGCCAGCCCCGCAGCCCCCACAATTCCCGACTTGTCCGCCACCTGCTGCTCGACAATAGGTACTTCTCGCCCCAGCAGCCCGCCCGTCCGCCTCCACACCTCTTCCTGGAGCGGTATCACCAGCTCCGCGCCCGCATCCGCCACGTGTCCGCCCAGAATCACCAGCTCCGGATCGAAGATATGTAGTAGTCCAGCGAGTGCGGCCGCCAGCCGGTAGATCGCGTCCGAAACGATCGTCCCCGCGATCGCGTCGCCTTCGCTGGCCGCCTGGAACACAGTGCGGCAGGTCGCCAGTTGCGGCTGCTCCCGGAACAGCCGTGTCAGCACGGAATCGCAGCCCCGATACACCGCGGCCCGCGCTTCGGCCTCGATTGCCCGCGCCGAAAACACCGTCTCCAGGCAACCGCGATTGCCGCAGGAACACACCGCGCCGTGCGGCTCCACCGTCATGTGCCCCAGGTGGCCGGCCATCCCGGTATGCCCGCGCAGGAGTTGCCCGTTAACCACCGCAGCTCCGCCTACGCCGTTGCCCAACGTCAGCATCAGGACGTGACTGCGCCCTCTTGCAGCGCCCCACGCGATCTCCCCGGCCAGCGCCACGCGCGCATCGTTATCGGCAAATACCGGCACATCCAGCGGAAGCCCTACCAGATCCGCGATCCGCAGTCCCTGCAAATAGTGCAGCGATCCGGGCAGCGTCTCGATTCGAGTGCTGTCGGGATCGATCACGCCTTTGCATCCTACACCCACGCCTGCCGGAACTCCGCTGGTCTCGATCAGCCAGCGCACAGCGTCCTGTAATGCGGGCAGAAAAGCGTCCAGATCGCCCGGCGTCGGAATGGTCCGCGAAGCGACGATCGCGCCCGCGTCGTCCACCATTCCGCCGCGAATCTGTTGCCCACCGATATCGATGCCTAACACCACCACGCGATCACTCCTTACACTCCCGTCCCAGTAATAATAAGAGCCTCCCGCTAAAGTCGCCATTCCTAATGTAGCGCGGCATGCCAGTCTCTGCGTTTCCTCTGCGGCTCTGCGCCTCGGCGGTGAGCCAGAGGCTTCCCCTTTTTGTGCGACACTGGCATTTTCATGAGATTGAAACCGCTGGCGGTTCTACTCATCTGCTCCACGGCTGCATCGCAAAACGCCGCCCTTCCGGGCAAGGAAAGTCTCTCTTACCTGATTGAATGGCGCCTGTTCAATGCCGGCCGCGCCAAGATCGATCTCGTTCCGGTCCCCCGCGACGGCTATACCATTCGTCTCCGCCTGGAATCCGCCGGGATTGTTTCCAAGCTCTTCAAAGTCGAAGACGACTACCTCACCAACCTCAACTCCGGCTTCTGCGCAGAGACCGTGCAGATGAACATTCACGAGGGCAACCGCCTGCGCGAAGCCAAGGTCACCTTCGACGCCGAATCCAAAAAGGCCAGCTACCTCGAGCGCGACCGCACCAGGAACAACGCGGTCATCCTCGCCAAGGAAACCGACATACCGCCCTGCGTTCACGACGTGCTCGGCGGCCTGTTCTTCATCCGCACTCTCAACCTGGAGCCCGGACAGAGCGCGCAAGTCCCCGTCAGCGACGGCAAAAGGGCCGCCATCGCAAAGGTGGAAGCGCAGCAACGCGAAGACATCAAGACTCCGCTCGGCACCTTTAAAACCATCCGTTACGAAATCTATCTCTTCAACGGGGTCCTCTATCAGCGTTCCGCGCACCTCAACATCTGGATGACCGATGACCGCCGCAAGCTGCCCGTTCAGATTCGCGTGCGCATGACGATCACCATCGGCACCATCACGCTCACGCTGGACAAGCACGAGTGATGCGAGCGGCCGCCCTGCTAATCGCTCTCTGTGCAAACGCCGCCGCCGTCGAACTGCACGTCCGTTTCGCTGCGCTGGAGCGCATGCTCTCCGAGCAGGTCTTCACTCAGGAAGGCCGACGCTACGTCCGCGGCAGCCAGGCGAGCAAGTGCAATTTCGCCTATCTCGAAAAGCCGCAGGTCCGCGGTGAAAACGGGCGCCTGCGTATGAAAGCCCGCTTCTCCGGACGATCCGCTCTCAACCTCGCCGGCCAGTGCGTGGGCCTCGGCGACGCTTTCGACGTGGTCATCCTCGCCCTGCCCATTTACAAAAACGGCGCCATCGGCTTGCAGGACGTAAAGGTCACCAGCGAAGGCAAGACCGGCTTCTATATCCGCCGCGTCTGTTCCGCCATGGAAGCCAGCCTGGCCCACGATTTCCGCTACGCCCTGGAGCATGACGCCCAGGCGATGCTGGAGAATCCCGCCGTGCAGCCCAACTACCAGCGCGAAGTCCGCCGCTTCACCGTCTCCGACATCCGGGTCACCACCGACGCACTGGTCCTGCAAGTAGACTTCGAGCTCACTGTGAAATAGGCCGGCTCACCTCGCCCACACCGCGTACATATCCCGAATCCCCGCCTGGTTCGAATCCCCTGAATGAATCACCACCCGGTACCGGAACCGCAGCGGCTGCCCCGGCCGGATCGTCAGGCTTCCATCCCTTGACTTGTCGTTCTCAAAGTCCCGCAGGCCGAAAATGTTGTTGGCAAACAGCCCGTACGCCCGCGCATGCCAATACGTGGGCGGCCGAGGATTGCCCGGATGATCGAAGATCGCCACCCCCACCGTCGCGCCATCCAATTTCCCCGAATAGTCCACCCACTCCGACCGCTTCCCCCAGACATTCTTCTCGCCCTGCTTGTTCTGCGCATTGACCATCCTGCCGCCGTTGTCCTCCTCGAGCGGCGCCGCCAGCCGGATGGCAAACATACCTTCCTTCGTGTCCCCGAAGGTGACCTCCTGCTGCGGCGACAGCGTGCTTTCGAAATCGAGCTGCCGCAGGTTCGGGTCGGAGTAAAAGGTCATCGTCCGCGTTTCGATCAGCAGCGTATCTCCGCTCGGAATTTTCCACGCGAACGTGGCCGCAATCGTCCCCGATTTCTTTCCGCCCGAGACCTTCGACACCCGCTCCAGCACCACTTTGCCCTTGCCCTTCCCCGCGCCCTGCTGCGAATCCTCGTTGCCCCAGAAGTCGTACCCGTTCACGTCGCCGTGCGTGAACCACAGCCCGCGATGGTGCGGATGATCGTGCGGCTCCCCCGGAATGTCCGCCACCATCGGATATCCGCGCGTGACCACCTTCCCATCCGCCGTCCGCAGCGGATGCAAATACGGCTTTGCGACCTCCGCTCCGATATAGAAATCCGTGAACGGCTTCCCGTCGATCTCCACCGCAACCTTGGTCTGTCCCTGCTGCGTGATCTTCACCTGCGCGCACAGCGGCAGGGCCAGCATCGCAATCCAGATCGCCGTCTTCATGCCGCCACCCCCGCTCCCGCAATCGCTCGAATCTCCGCCATGGTGTGCTCCACCTCCTCATCCGTCGTGTAGAAGTGCGGCGCAATCCGGATGCCGGCCTGCGGACGGTAGTCCACCAGCACCTCGCGCCGCGCCAGCTCGTGCGTCACCGCGTACCCGTTCGGAACATCCACCACGACTACTCCGCCGCGCAGCTTCGCATCACGGCAGGTGTGGATCCGAAAACCGGCCTCATCGGCCAGCTCGATGATCCGCGCCGTCTGCCGCAGCGACTTCTCCCGGATCGCCGGCACTCCAATCTCGCCGATAATCTCGTAACCCGAGCGCGCCGCGTACATCCCCGGCACGTTCGGCGTGCCGTTCAGAAATCGGAAGATCCCGCTCGCGTACCGGATCGGACCTCCGGCGAACGCGAAGGGCTCTTCGTGTGCCACCCAACCCGTTGCCGCGGGTTGCAGCTGGTCCTGCAAGGCGCGCCGTACGTACAGATACCCCGCACCAGGCCCGCCGCACAGCCACTTCACGCTGCCTCCCGTGGCGAAATCCACGCCGAGTTCGCGCACATTGACCGGCAGCGTGCCCGCCGATTGATACAGGTCCGCCGATACCATCGCGCCCACGGCGTGCGCGCGCTCCGTGATCGCCGCCAGGTCCTGCACGTAGGAGCTCCGGAAGGCGACGTGCGAAACCGAAACCAGCGCCGTCTCCTCGTCGATCGCCTCCAGAATCCGCTCCGCCGGCAGCGTCATCCCGTCTTGCGACGCGGCCGTGACCACCCGTGCTCCGCTCCGCTCCAGTGCGTGGTAGATATAATTGTTCGACGGGAAATTCAGCGCGTCCGTCACCAGCTTGTTCCGCCGCGCGCGCCAGTCGAAGCACGAGGCCACGATCCACTGGCACACCGAGACGTTCGGTTGCATCACCACTTCGCCATCGCCCGCGCCGATGATGCGGCCGATCAGGTTGCCCACCGTAACCGGCATCTCCCACCAGCCCTCTTCCCATGCGCGAATGCCGCGGTCCGCCCATGTCGCCGTGTACTCGGCCACACGGGCCCGCGCGCGCTCAGGCATCGCGCCCAGCGAATGGCTGATCATGTAGGTCGTGTGCGCCAGGATCGGAAATTCCTGGCGCCACGCGAGCAGTCCGGGTTCCTCGATGCGCCCCATGGGTAATATGGTACGTTATGGCGCCTGCCCGCTACACCTGCTACCGCGCCGCCGGTCCCATCGTCATCGACGGCAAGCTCGACGAGCCGAGCTGGCAGCTCGCCCCCAAGAGCACTCCCTTCGTCGATATCGTCACCGGCGAACCCGCGTGGTTCGACACGCGCGTCGCGCTCCTATGGGATGACGACAACCTGTACTTCGGCTTCTGGGTCGACGAGACCGACGTCTGGGGCACCATGACCACGCGCGATTCCAAGATCTGGGAAGAGAACGACGTCGAAGTCTTCATCGCCGGCCGCGATGCCTACTACGAATTCGAGATCAACGCGCTCAACACCGTCTACGAGGTCTTTTGGATCTGGAAGGACATCCACGTCCCCGGTGGCCGATACTGGGGCCGTCCCGAGTTCGACCCCGCCACGCAGCGCACCATGGTGCTAGACGGGGTCGGCGGGCACGTCCACGAGCGCGGCGAGCGCTGGGGCTTCCTGGATTGGGACTTCCCCGGGCTGCGCACCGCGGTCCAGGTCGATGGTGTCGTCAACAACCGTACCAATACCGACCGCGGCTGGACCGTCGAGCTCGCCTTCCCGTGGTGCGGTCTCGCCGACATCTCCGACGGCCGCTCTCTCCCGCCCAAACCCGGTGATGTCTGGCGTATCGACTGTTCCCGCTTCGAAAAAAACGGCCGCAACCGCGAAGTGCTGGATCCCTGCGCAGGCTGGACGTGGAACCGCCACGGCCACTACGACTCCCACATCCCCGAAGTCTTCCCCTACATCACGTTCTCCGGCGAGTCTGTGGGATAGGCGCCGCACCCGCGCACTTTACTTCTTCACCGCGTCGGCCTTCTTCACCGGCGCCGCTTTTTTGGGTGGCGGCCCGGATTTCGGTAGGGGGGCATCCAGCGCCTTCAGCATGCCCTCGAATTGGGTGTGCAGGTCGTCGTTGATCGGGTTCGGCGGATCTAGCGCCGCCAGCGCTTTTTGGTAGAAGCCCTTGGCTTCGTCCAGTTGCTGCTCCGTGAATGCCTGCGTCGCCTGCTGCGAAAGACCCATCGCGTGGAACCGCGCGCGCACCGCCGTGGATCGCTCCAGGGCCTCCCGCGCCTCGGTATACTTTTTCTGCTCCGAGTAGAATACGGCGATCTTGTCCAGCGTCACCGCGACCATCGGATGCTCCGGGCCGACGTTCGTCTCCCAGAGCGACAGGAGGCGCTTGTACACCGGCTCCGCCGCGTCGTAATTCTTGAGGCCGAACAGCGCGTACGCCAATCCGTCCACCGTCGAGATCAGGTCTGCGTGCACCTTCCCGTACATCGTCTCGCGAATCACCAGCACGTGGCGGTAGGCGCCGGCCGCGTCATCGTAGGCGCGGATCGTCGTGTAGAGTTCGCCGAGACGGTCGAGGTCGGGCACCAGAGACGGGTCCAGCGGCCCCGCGATCTTGCTGCGAATCTCCAGTGCGCTCTTCAACGAGCCGATCGCCGGCTCCGGCTGCTTCTGCTCCATATAGACTTGCGCGAGCCGATGAAAATCGTCGGCAACCATGCTGCTCTCGAAGCCGTAGATGGCGGTGTGCAGCGTCTGCACGCGCCGCAGGATGTACATGGCCCGGTCGTAGTCTTTCAAGCCGCGGCAGAACCCGACCGAGATCAGCAGGTCGTCCGGGATCTTAGGGTCGCGCTGTCCGAGCGTGTTCTCGCGCCACGTGATCGCCTGCTGGAGCCAGTTGTCGGCATCCGCAAACTCGCCCTCCGCTCCGCGCACGCTGACGATCCGCTTGAGCACGTCGTAGCGGACAGGATCCTCTTTGGGAGTCTTCTGCGCCAGTTCCCAGGCGTTCAGGAAGAGCTGACGCGCACCCTCGTAGTCGCCCTTCAGGTAGGCCGCATTGCCATCCGTCACGAATCCCGCGATCGCCTTCGCCGGATCGTCGGAAGCAATCTCCTGTGCGCCAAGACCGCATGCGCCAAGCACCAAAACGACGTGCCACATACTGGATTTATAGTACTAATTCTTTAGCAAGTCAACGGTCGCCGAACACCTCGTATACGTCGTAGCGGTTCAATTCGCCGCAGCCGAAGGCAAAAGGCAGATAGCCGAACCGGCTGGAGAAGAACCCGGCCGCAAGCGTCCGGTTGAGTACGAACGCCCCGCAGCGCCGGTCGCGGAATGACGCCAACATCTCTGTGTGAATGGGCAGTTCCCCAAGCCGTCCGTAGTAGTCCAGGCGGCTAATCACAATCTCGTCGCCCGGACTGGGCAGCGGCGGCGTGTTGCCCAGGGCGTTGGCGCCCGCGCGCTCGGCATATCCCAAGAAGGCCCACTGTCCGCCTGCCCACACCGTCTTGCCGCGTTCAAGAAGCGGCACGATGTGTTGCTCCACCGCCGCACGCTGCGATCCCGCCAATGCCGAATCGCCGGCGATGATCGCCGCGCCCGCCATCCAGCCCATCGCAATCAGCAGCGCCACGGTCAGCGGAAATCGCGCCTGCTGCACCCGCGCGGCATGCAACACGATCAGCAGGGCAGCCGCGGGTACCCCCGGCAGCAGGTATTTGGCCGCCATCTGCACGTACGGCAGCGCCGCCATGCCCGCGCCAAGCCAGACCACGAGCGGGGTCGCGTGCCGCAGGTCGTTCACGATCAGCGCGCAGGCCCCGACAAAGCATAGCCCCAGCGACGCCGGCACCGCGTACTGCGAGAGGTTGGAGGACGGCGCGAAGGCGAGCGCGGCGCCCAAAATCGCGATGCCCGCCGCTGCCATTGCGAACCGCCGTCCCGCCGTCAGCAGCGCGTACGCCAAAACCGGCCCCGTGAGCGCTTCGAAGCACAGAAACCCCACCAGGTTGCGCGGTACGTTTCGCAAACCAGTGAGGGATTGAAGTGCCATACCCGATCCGCGCTGAAACACCAGCCAGACCCCCGCCAGCATGGCTGCAAGCGCCACCGGCCACCAGCAGGCGCCCGCGCGTTTCCACTCCGATGGCATCAGTAGCAGCGCAGCCGCCAGCACCATCGCCGCCGCGCTGCCGCGGCAGAGCACCGCTGCCGCCAGCAGAAAACCTGCCGCTGCTCCCGCCCCGTGCCGCTGCTCCTCCCGAAATGCCAGTGCCCGTTCGATGCCCCAAACCCCGAACGCCGCCGCCATAACGTCCGGCATGCAGGTCGCCGACATCGCCAGCGTTACCGGGTTCGTTCCCACCAGCACTCCCACGATGCTCGCCTGTTTGCGGTCGCAGCCCATCCGGCGAGCCACGCTGACACTGCCCGTCAGAAGCGCGCACAGAAACATCCATTGATACAGGTGCGCGATCCACTCCCGGCTGCCCATCGCTGCCACGGGAACCAGCAGGTACGCCGGCAGCGTGCCGCCCAGCCAGTACTGCGAAAGCAGCAGCCGGTCTCCCGCGTTCCACACCTGCTCGAAGTTCCCGGGATGCAATGGATCTTTGAGCGCATGCTCCGCCGCGCGCAGAAACAGCGGATCGTCTATGGTGAACGGCTTGTCCAGGAACGGCAGCAGCAGCAGGCTGGCCAACACGATGGCCGGCGCCGCCAGCCGAAGGGTCACCTGCGCGGCCTCGCCACAAAGACGAATTGATAGCCCAGCAGCCCGGGAAACAACCACGTAAAGAACCCCAGCACCGCATTGATGCAGCGCATCAGCGGGTTGTCCGGATCGAGCCCCAACACCAGCTCCAGCGGCATCACCGTGGCCTTCATCTCGATCACTTCCCAGCCGTTCTCCTCCAGCAGGCGCCGCGCTGTCCTGCGCGTAAAAAATCGCAGGTGTGTCCGGTCCAGGATGCCACGCTCCGCGTAGTTGAACCGGCCCAGAAGCAACGCGATCCGCACGGTGATGTTGGCCACGTTCGGCAGCGATACGATCAGCCGCCCGTGCTCACGCAGCGTCCGCCGGGCCTCGCACAACAGGTGGCCGGGTTCGGTCAGGTGCTCGAGCACGTCCAGCAGCAGCACGCAGTCGAAACGCCGGGAGTCAAGCTCGATAGGCAGCCTCCCGCCCGACTCGATCAGGTCGATCGCGAAGTACTCGTCCAGCGCGCGATGTTCCGCGGTGTGCGGCAGCGCGTCCACGCCGCTTACGCGGTTGCCGCTCTCCTTGAGCAGTGCCGCGAAGAATCCGACGCCGCAGCCGATGTCCAGCACCTCCTGGTCGCGTCCGACGAAGTGCTGCGCGTAGTAGTGGCTCGACCGCTTGGAGCGCTTCAGCGGATAGTGTACGAAGTACTCGGCGAATTCCGGCGCCCGGAACACGCTGCGGCAGGTCTTTCGGTAGCGCCGCACCGCCCGCATCACGTCCGCCGCGTACTTGAGGCCATCCACGTAACACAGCTCGGAGCCGTAATAGGTCGGAATCGGTACTTCATGGATGCGCATGCCCTGGTGCCGCAGCTTGATGATGATCTCGGTATCGAAATGAAAATCCCGCGTCATGTGCGAGAAGTCAATCTTCGCCAGCGCTTTCAGATTGTACGCGCGGTAGCCGGAATGAAATTCGGTCAGGTTCATCCCCAGGGCGCGGTTCTCAAAGACCGTGAGAATGCGGTTGCCGACGTACTTGTAAAGCGGCATGCCTCCCGCGAGCGGTCCGCCGTAAGTTTGCATCATCCGCGATCCGAACACCGCGTCCGCCTCGCCTGCCACAATCGGATGGTAGAGGCTCGCCAGGATCTCGGGCGCGTATTGGCCGTCGCCGTGGAGCAGGATCACGATGTCGAATCCCCGCTCGATGAAGTGGCGGTAGCCGGCCATCTGGTTGCCGCCATAGCCCAGATTTTTCGGGTGCTTCATCACGTTGAGCTTGGGAATCGCGCAGATGGTCTTCAACCCGACCGCAACCTCGAAAGTCGCATCCTGGCTGGCATCGTCGAACACCAGCACTTCCTCCACGTTGTTCCACACGCTGGGCGGAATGCGCCGCAGCACGGAGACCAGCGTGGATGCGGCATTGTAGGTGACCACCAGAATCCCGATGCGTTTGCCCTGGCACGGCGCCAGCGCAGGATCCTCGTAGCGCGCGAACTCGGGTTTCGGTTCGTACGCGAGGCCCTGCGGCGCGCCGATTTGGGTCATACCTTAGTTTTCCACAAAAAGTATACCGGTACGCCGGAGAGAATGAACAGGCTGCCAACGATAGCAGGCCTGGGAGTGGCAATAAACGTATTCACCACGAAGCCCACGGCGACAAGCGCAAACACCGCCAGGGTTGCCGGATACCCGCTCATCCGGTACGGCCGTGGGCGGTCCGGCTGTGTACGGCGCAACACCATGAGGCCCAGTGTGGTCAGCGCATAGAAAGCCCAGGCCGCGAACATCGCGTAGGAAGCCAAAGTCTCATAGGTTCCTGTCAGAGCCAGCAGCGCGCTCCAGGCGCCGAACATCACAATCGAGATGTAAGGCGTCTGAAATCGCGGATGAATGGCCGCAAAGCTCTTGAAGAACAACCCGTCGCGGGCCTGCGCAAAGTAGATCCGCGGCGCCGTCATGCTCCACCCGTTGATGCCGCCGACGATGGACATCAGAATCGCGAACGCGACGAAGTTTCCCCCCGCAGCGCCCAGGGCACGTTCGGCGGCAAGCGCGCCCACCCGGTCCGTGGCCGCAATCTCTTCCACACTCAGCACCCGCTGGTAAGCCAGAACCGCCAGCACATAGATCGCGATCGCCGCCGCGAGCCCCAGGGTGATGCCCAACGGCAGATTACGCTTGGGATTTTTGACCTCGCCGGCCACGAAGCTCAGGGCGACCCAGCCGTCGTAGCTCAGCACGCACGAAATCATGGCCACGCCGAAGCCGCTGAGCGTCACCGGACCCGCCGGATCGGCCGGCGGCGACGGGTGGGCCCCGAAAAAAGCCGCCCCGATCAGGACCGCCAAGGCGCCCACCTTGATCGTCGTAAACGCATTCTGCACTGCCGCGCCGGCACGCACACCCCGATAGTTCACCAGAGTCACCGCCGCGATCAACGCCACAGCCACCACCTTCTCCGCCGCCTTCCCCATCGGCACAAAGTACCCGAGGTAGGTCGCGAACGTGATGGCCAGCCAGCCGATCGAAGCCGAAAGCACGACGAAGAAAAACGTCCAGCCGCACAGGAACGCGCAAAGCGGGCCCCATGCCTCGCGCAGAAACACGTACTGCCCGCCGGTCGCCGGAATCATCGCACCCAGTTCGGCATATGCCAATGCGCCGAAGAAGGAGACTACTCCCGTGAAGACCCACACCGCCACCATCCACCGCGCCGAAGGCAGGCTCCGCGCCACCAGGTTCGGCACCAGAAAAATGCCGGCTCCGATAATGGTCCCCACCACAATGGTGGCCGAATCGAACAGCCCGAGTTTGCGTGGAAGTTCCAAGGGAGCAGGGTACGAGTCATTCTACCCCGCCCCCGAGAAGTCTTACCGCTGCACTCGACCCGACCCGCCGCTCTTGAGCAGCGACTTCACGTCATCCGCCGTGCAGCGGTTGAAGTCTCCCGGCACCGAGTGTTTCAGGCAGCTTGCCGCCACCGCGAACTCCAGCGCCTCCTGGTGCGAAGGCAGGCATAGCAGCCCGTAAATCAAGCCGCCCGCGAAGCTGTCGCCGCCGCCCACGCGATCCACGATGTGCGTGATCTCGTAGTGCCGGCTCAACAGGAACTCCTTCCGATCGTTGAAGCAGGCCGACCACCCGTTGTGCGACGCGCTCCTCGATTCGCGCAGCGTGATGGCGATCCCCTTCATTTGCGGATAGGCGTCCAGAACCTTCGCCGTGATCTTTTCGTACTGCTTGCGGTCCAGCTCGCCGGAGTGCACGTCGACGTCCGCCTGAATGCCGAGCGCCATCTGCACGTCTTCCTCGTTGGCGATCGCGATGTCGACGAACTTCGTCAGTTCGCTCATCACCTCGGCCGCCGTCTTGCCGTACTTCCACAGGTTCTTGCGATAGTTGAGGTCGCACGAAACCGTCAGACCCATCTCGCGCGCCTTCTTCACCGCCTCCATCGCGAGTTCCGCGGCGCTGGCGCTGATCGCCGGAGTGATTCCGGTGGTGTGGAACCACTGGGCGTCCGCGAAGATTTCCTCCCAGCGGAAGTCACCGGGCTTGGCCAGCGCGATCGTGCTGCCCGCGCGGTCGTAGACCACCTTCGAAGGCCGCTGATTGGCCCCGCCCTCCAGGTAATAGATCCCCATGCGGCCCTTGCCGCGGACGATGCGCGAGGTATCCACCCCGAACCGCCGCAATTCGCCCACACAGGCGTCCGCGATGGGATTCTCAGGCAGCGCCGTCACATACACCGACGGCACCCCGAACTGCGCGACCGACACGGCGACGTTGGCCTCGCCGCCCCCGAACGTCGCAACGAACTGCGGCGTTTGCAGAAACTTCTCCATTCCCGGCGGCGCCAGCCGGAGCATGACCTCGCCAAACGTAACAATGCTTTTCGCCATAGTTGATATGCGATCACGATTTTAGCGGCTTTCGTCAAGCCAATCGGTCGACTGCCTGGATCAGCGCCCGGATGTACCCATACGCAAACGCGAACGACTGCAGCCCACCGGGATCGCCCGGCGCCACCGGCACGTGGTCCGGCATCAGCAGGTACGGATACCCGACCTCTTTGTAAACCTGGATCGCCTTGACGAAATCGACGTCGCCGTCATCCGGGAACGTCTCCACAAACTCATCGCGGCGTCCCCGGATATTGCGGAAGTGCACGTTGAAGATCTTCTGCCGCGACCCGAAGTAGCGGATTACGTCGTAGATCTCCTTGCCCGGATCCTGCAGCATCTCCGAGACCGTCCCCTGGCAGAAGTTGAGCCCATGATATGGACTCTCCTTGATCGTGATAAACCGCTTCAGGCCGTCGACCGTGCCGAGCACGCGCGTGACGCCTTGGTAACCCTCGGGCGGCACGCCGGGATCGTGCGGGTGGCACGCCATGCGCACCTTATACTCCTCCGCCACCGGAATCACGCGCTCCAGGAAATAGGTGATCCGTTCCCACGCCATGTCTGCCGTCACTCGCCCCGCGCGCGTCAGAGGCGGATCGGGATGCGCATCTTTCAATCGCCACGTGCTGTACGTAGCATCGCCGCGGCCCGGCGACCGCCCCGTGCGCAGCACACCCAGGATGCTCATGTTGTACTTGATCGATGGAAGTCCGGCTGCCGCGCAGTTGCGGATCAAGGTCTGCAGCGCCTCGATATCGCGATCGCGCTCCGGGCTCTGCGCGAGCATGATCGCCGGGTGCCGCTCGCGATCGATGTGGCTCGAAGCCAGGAACGGCGGAGCGACGCAATCGATGGCTACCCCGTTCTTCTCCGCCAGGTCGCGCATGCTCTTCAGCTCATCCACGGTCGCGTACAGGCGTCCATCGGCGATCGTCGGGTAGCCGCAGATGTTGCGCACTCCGTACCTCGCGAGGTACTTGAGATGCGTGTCGTTTGTGGGAGCGCTCTGGCATCCGAGCTTCATGCGCGCCGGAGGGCCGGAGGCCGCCTGCGCTGCACGGGGCGCGAGAGTGCTCGAAAGCGCCGCTGCCGCGGCGCCGGACGAGGAGACAAACTTCCTGCGATTCATGAAATAAGAATACCTTGACTTTAACGTTCCAGAAATGATAGCTTCCCTCCCAGTAACGCAGACCTCCAGGCCTGCCCGTCGTAACCAGGAGGGGTCCATGCAGATCAATCGCGCTGTCCTTTGTCTCGTCTTCGCCGCTGTCTTGTACGCCCAGGGCGACCGCGGCACCATCACCGGCACCGTCACCGATTCCACCGGTGCTCCCATTCCCAACGTCGTGGTCAGCATCGTCAACACCGCCACCAACACCGCCGTTCGCGTCACCAGCACCAGCACCGGCGAGTACAGCGTGGCCAGTCTTCAGCCCGGCGACTATCGCGTCGAAATCGCCGCCGCGGGATTCAAGCGCTTCGTAGAGAGCGGTGTCCGCGCCGCCGCCGGCGGCACTGTGCGCCTCGACGCCCGGCTCGAAGTCGGCCAGGTCAACGAATCCGTCGAGGTCACGGCCCAGGTAGCCGGCCTGCAAACCGAGAATGCCAAGGTCACCAGCTCCGTCGAGAACAGATCCATCGACGAGTTGCCTCTGGTAGTCGGCGGCGCCATGCGCAGTCCCTTCGACCTCGTGACCATCATCCCGCAGGCGCGCGGCAGCGGGACCTCCCTCATGATCGGCGGCGGGCAGGCAGCCGCCTGGGGCGCCACGCTCGACGGCCTCCTGGTGAACACCAATCGCTCCGGCGACGCGGGAGAGACCGCTTACCTCACGCCCTCCGTGGAAGCCATTACCGAGTTCGCCGTCGATAACAACGGCTTCAAAGCCGAGTATGGCCAGGCTGGCGGCGGCCTGATTTCGTTCGCGTCCAAATCCGGCACCAACGCCTTCCACGGCACCGCGTACGAATTCCTCCGCAACGACCACTTCGACGCCCGTGGCTTCTTCGCCACGCAGCGTTCCATCTACAAGCAGAGCGATTTCGGCGGCTCCCTCGGCGGCCCCATCATCATCCCCAAGCTGTATCACGGCAAAGACCGCACCTTCTTCTTCGTGACCTATGAGGGTTTCCGCAACCGCATCGGCTCCAATGGCGGCACCCTCACCGTTCCCACGCCCGAAATGTACCAGGGCGACTTCTCCAAATGGGTCGACTCCAAAGGCGCTCTCCTGCCCATCTACGACACCAGCACCACGCGCCCCAATCCCAACGGCAGCGGTTTCGTCCGCGACCCCTTCCCCGGCAACCAGATCCCGCAGAACCAGTTCAGTGCCGTCAGCAAACAGGTCCTCACGTATGCGCAGGGCGCGACGCCGAATCGCCCCGGCCTGGTTCCGGGAACCTCCGCCTACGTGCGCAACAACTACATCGTCACCGGAGGCACCACCGCCAGTCCCACCGACAAGATCAGCGCCAAGGTGGACCACAATATCGGCTTTCGTCAGCACCTCGACTTCTTCCTCAACCGCACCGTGTACGACAGCGGCCCCGGTCCCAGCGGCGCCGTGGGTCTGCCCCAGCCGCTGTGGAATGGACAGGTCTCCCACTACGAGGCCAGCGTGTACCGCCTCAGCTACGATTTCACCGTCACGCCCCGGCTGCTGAATCACTTCTCGGTCGGCGGCAACACCTTCTTCAAGAACTCGTACTCACCCAACGCGCTCAAGAACTGGCAGGGCAAGGTCTGCATCAAGAACGCCGTCGATTGCACCGTCAACTTCCCGAACATTTCCTTCAGTGACCAAACCGGCTGGGGAAGTTCCAGCTTCAACGGCACCGAACAGCCCAACTGGTCCATCAAGGAGGACCTGAGCTGGACCCGCGGCGCGCACAGCCTGAAATTCGGCTACGCCTTCACCAGCCAGCGAGCCAATGGGTTCGGCCAACAGAACATTGCCGGCCAAGCCACGTTCAGCTTTCTGGAGACCGGCGTCCCCGGCGTCACCAACGCCACCAGCGGGAGCTCGTTCGCGTCATTCCTGCTGGGCAACGCCGATAGCGGCGCCACCGAGACCATCCGCTACGTCCCGCAAACCTTCGGCTATCACGGCTTCTACGCTCAGGACGACTGGCGCATCAGCAAGCGCCTGACGCTCAACCTCGGCCTCCGCTACGAGTTCACGCTGCCGCCCGTCGCCGGGGGCGACCAATACGAAGATTTCTCGCCCACCACACCCAACCCCGCGGTCAACAATTACCCCGGGGCGCTCATCTTCGCCGGCACAGGACCGGGCCGTCAGGGCACGCGCAGCCTCGTGCCCGGTTGGTACGGCGGCCTTGGACCGCGCGTCGGGTTGGCTTATTCGCTGAACTCCAAAACGACCATACGGTCCGGCTTCGCCCGCTCCTTCAGCCGCGTGACGGTGGTGGCCAGCAGCAGCCACTACTCGGGCTTCATCGGCCAGTACAGCTTTGCCTCGACCAACCAGGGCATCACGCCGGCCTTCAACTGGGACGTCGGCCTGCCCTCGTACCCGCTGCCTCCGCAGATCGACCCCGCCTTCTCCAACAACCAGAACACGGACTACTGGCAGGGCCAAAACGCCACGCGCGCCCCGGAATCTTACAACTGGACCTTCTCCATTCAGCGCGAAATTACTCGCAACACGACCCTCGAGCTGAACTACAACGCCACGGTCGGCGCGCACCTGCAATCCGGGCTCGTGAACATCAACCAGGTGCCGATGTCGGTCGTCAACGGCTTGATCGCCAAACTCGGTCCCACCCAGGCCATCAGCCTGCTCAATTCCAACATCACGTCGCCAGCCGCCGTCGCTGCCGGAATCCCGATTCCCTATCCCAATTTCACCAACCCCGCCGTGCAGCGCTCGCAGACCGTGAACCAGGCCCTGCGCCCGTTCCCGCAGTACCTGACCATCGACACCAGCCAGAGCGGCGGCGACAAGAGCGGCCACTCCACCTACAACGCCATGGTGGTCCGCCTCGATCACCGCTTCGGCCACGGCCTCAATCTGCAATGGAGTTATGCACTTTCCAAGTTACTCACCGATTCCGATACCTATTACGCCAATGGCGGCTTCGCCCAGGATCAGGGCAACCGCCGCCTCGAAAAATCCATCGGCCAGTATGACCAGACACACGTGCTGAAGCTGAACACGATCTACGAACTCCCCTTCGGCAAGGGCCGCCGCTGGGTGACGCATGGATTTGCCAACTGGGTGGTCGGCGGCTGGAGAGTCGGCGCCATCCAGGTGTACTCCACCGGCCTGCCGCTGGGCGTCACGCGCAACAATCCGCTGCCGATCTTCAACGGCTCGACCCGCCCCACCATCACCAGCTACGACAACTGGTTTATGCCGGTGAGCGGCTCCTTCGATCCGAACAAAGATCTCTACCTGAACATCGCGGCGTTTCCGGCCCAATTGAACTACGTGATGGGCAACGAAACGCGCCTGAACCCGAAAGCGCGCGGTTTCGCCAACAAGAGCGAGAATGTGAGCCTTGGCAAATCGTTCCCGATCACCGAGCGTTTCCGCCTCGATTTTCGCGCCGAAGCTTTTAACCTGCTCAACCGGACCATCTTCGGCAACCCGAGCACGAACCTGAACAGCAACACCTTCGGCCTGGTCACCAGCCAGGCGAATTCACCGCGCCAGATGCAGTTGGCGTTGAAGTTGTATTGGTGAGTTTGGGGTGGGTAGTGGGATTCGAACCCACGACATTCGGAACCACAATCCGACGCTCTACCAAGCTGAGCTATACCCACCGCGAGGTACTCATCCAGTCTATCAAAGCCGTTCTTCTCGGGGCAAACAGGCCATAATGAGATATGCGCATCTTATTTATCCTCTTCCTCGTGGTGCCCGCCTTTGCCCAGATGGACAACGCCATCGAGAAGGCCGTTCTTGCCGCCAACGATCAGGTTACCCGCGCCGCCGAAGCCCGCGATCTCGACCGCCTCTTCAGCTTCATGGTCGATACCGATAAGGGCTCGATCATCCAGAACGGCGTGCTCTCCCTGACCACCCGCGACGCCCGCGCCCGCGTCGAGCCCGGCTTTCGCCAGCCCCTCAAAGTCGCCTACCACTGGAAGCAGCAGCACGTGACGGTGCTCGCGCCAACGGCCGCGCTCCTGGTGAGCGAAGGCGAGACCGCGGTCACCTCCGCGAACGGCGATTTCACCGTTCCCTTCGTGCAGACCACAGTCTGGGTATTGCGCGACGGCGCCTGGAAGATTCTGCACGCGCACCAGTCGTCGCCGCCGCGCTAGCGTCCGCTACAGACCGGCCTGTTTCCAGAGTTCGTCGACGCGGCGCTTCACCTCGCTGCTCATCTCGATCACATCCGGCCAGGGGCGCGTGAAGCCTTCGCCGGGCCACTTGCGCGTGGCGTCAATGCCCATCTTGGAGCCGTAATTCGCCAGCCGGCTGGAATGATCCAGTGAATCGACCGGCCCGTGGACGAACTCGATGTCGCGTTCCGGGTCGATATTGTTCAGCGCCTTCCACGCCACCTCGGCGTAATTCTGCACGTCCACGTCCTCGTCCACCACCACGATCACTTTCGAGAACATGGCCTGTCCCGTTCCCCAGATCGAGTGCATCACCTTCCGCGCGTGCCCCGGATAGCTCTTCCGGATCTTCACCAGGATCAGGTTGTGGAACACGCCTTCCGGCGGCATCGCGATGTCGCGCACTTCGGGAAGTTGCAGCCGCATCAGCGGCAGAAAGATTCGCTCGATCGCCTTACCCATGTAGTAGTCCTCCATGGGCGGCGGGCCGACGATGGTAGTCGCATAGATCGGGTCCTTGCGATGCGTCACACAGGTCACATGAAACACCGGATACTCGTCGGCCAGCGAATAGAAGCCGGTGTGGTCGCCGAAAGGCCCTTCCGTGCGCAGTTCGCCAAGCTCTACGTAGCCTTCCAGCACGATCTCGGCCTGCGCCGGAACCTCCAGGTCGCAGGTCTGGCACTTCACCATCTCGACCGGAGTCTCGCGCAGGAACCCAGCGATCATCATCTCGTCCAGGTCCGGCGGCAGCGGCAGAATCGCCGAGTACATCGTGGCCGGGTCGGCGCCGATCGCGACCGCCACATCCATCCGGGTCTGCCCGTGATGCCGCAGGCGCCGGTAGTGCTCCGCACCCTGCTTGTGCGTCTGCCAGTGCATCCCGCAGGTGCGCTCGTCGAACACCTGCATGCGATACATCCCGCAGTTGCGCTTCCCCGTATCCGGATTCTTCGAAAAGACCAGCGGCAGCGTGATGAACCGCCCCGCATCCTGCGGCCAGCATTGCAGCACGGGAAACTCGAGCAGCGAAAATCCGTCTTTCCGAATCACTTCCTGGCACGGACCTTTGCCCACCACCTTCGGAAAGAACGCTCCCATTTCCGCCAGCTTCGGCAGCATCTTCAGCTTCCCGATGATGCCTTCGGGCATGCGCATCTCAAGGAATTCCACGATGCGCGCCGCGATCTCCTCGACCGATTTCACCTCCAGCGCGATCTCCATTTTTCGCATCGATGCAAAGGCGTTGATCAGCACGGGCACTTGCGATCCTTTCGGCCGTTCGAACAGCAGGGCAGGCCCGCCGCTCTTCACCGCGCGATCGGCAAACTCGGCGATTTCCAGCACCGGGTCCACCTCCACCTTGATCCGCTTCAACTCGCCCTTCTTCTCCAGCGCGTGAATGAATTCGCGAAGGTCTTCATATGCCATAGGCTATGATTGAGTTTAATACCGCAACATCCTGAGGAGAAAGAATGTTCAATCGTGTGGCCTTTGTCACCGGTGCGAGCCGTGGAATCGGACGCGCCATTGCGCTGACGCTTTGCCGCGCCAACTTCGATATCGTGGTGGCCTCGCCCGAAATCGAGCGCAACGAACAAGTGGCCGAAGAGATCCGCTCCTGTTCCGGAGAAGCCATGACGCTCAACCTGGACGTCACCTCGCCGGAGAGCGTGAAGGAAGGTTTTGCCAAGACTCTGCGCGACAAGACCCGCATCGACGTTCTGGTCAACAACGCCGGCATCACCCGCGACGGCATCGCCATGCGCATGAAACCCGCGGATTGGGACCTGGTGCTCAACATCAATCTGAACGGCGCATTCCGCTGCATCCAGGCGGTGCTGCCCGGTATGATGCGCAATCGCTGGGGCCGCATCATCAATATCTCGAGCGTGGTCGGACAGGCGGGCGCTGCGGGCCAGGCGAATTACGCCGCATCGAAAGCCGGCCTCATCGGCCTGACTAAGGCCCTTGCCCAGGAAATGGGCAGCCGCGGCGTCACCGTGAACGCCATCGCGCCGGGCTATATCGAGACCGACATGACCAAGGTGCTGCCGGAAGACGTCAAAGCCAAAATCCTGGCTCAGGTCCCCATCGGCCGTATCGGCCAGCCTGAAGACATCGCATCCGCCGTGAAGTTTCTGGCCAGCGAAGAAGCCGGCTACATCACCGGCCAGGTCCTGGCGGTCAACGGCGGCATGTACATGTAGACCCACTCTGCCCCTCCCTGCGTTAGACTAATTCACACCGCATGATCGGTCGGAACATTGGCCCTTACGAGGTTCTCGACACGCTGGGCGAAGGCGGGATGGGTGTCGTCTACAAAGCCCGTGACACCCAGCTCGACCGCCTGGTCGCCATCAAGGTTCTCACGCCCGACAAGGTCGCTAACTCCGAGCGCAAGCAGCGCTTCGTCCAGGAAGCCAAGGCCGCCTCGGCACTCAATCACCCCAACATCGTCACCATCTACAACATCGGAAGCGAAGATGGCGTGGATTTCATCGTCATGGAATTCATTGCCGGACGCACCCTCGACCGCATCATCCCCCATCACGGCCTGAAGCCAGCCGAAGTGCTCAAGTACGGTATCCAGATCGCCGACGCTCTGTCCCGCGCCCACGCCGCCGGCATCATTCATCGCGACCTCAAGCCCGGCAACATCATGATCTCCGACGAGGGCCAGGTCAAGCTGCTCGATTTCGGGCTCGCCAAGCTCAGCGACCTCCACGACGCCACCGACGCCGAACTCACCCGCGCCGCCGCTCCCGAGACCGAGGAAGGCCGCATCCTCGGCACCGTCAGCTACATGTCGCCCGAGCAGGCCGAAGCGCGTAAGACCGACGCGCGCTCGGACATCTTCAGCCTGGGCGCCGTGCTCTACGAAATGGCCACTGGCCACCGAGCCTTCATGGGCCGCTCAAAAATCTCCACCCTCGCCGCGATCCTCCAGGGCGATCCGAAGCCTGTGGCCCAGATCCACGCTGGCGTGCCCCGCGACCTGGCCCGCATCGTCGATCGCTGCCTGCGCAAAGACCCGGCGTGGCGCTATCAGTCCGCCGCCGATCTCAAGATCAGCCTTTGGGATCTCCAGCACGAGATGGAGTCCGGCGCAGTCGAGGCCGCCCAACCCGCGCATACGCCCCCGCCGCGCCGCCGCACCCTCATCTGGGCCGCGCCGCTGGCCATCGGTCTCGCGCTCGGCGCCGCGGCAGCCTGGTGGCTGGGCTCACGCGGCGCCAACGAAAGCGGCGCTTTCGGCCCGGTGAAGCCGCTCACCACCTACGCCGGCAATGAGAGCGAGCCTGCGCTTTCGCCCGACGGCAAGCAGATCGCCTTCTCCTGGGACGGCCCTGGCCGCGGCAACTACGAGATCTACGTGCGCCTGGTGGATGGCGGCGCGCCACTGCGCCTCACCACCGGCCACGCCGACAACCACGCGCCCGCCTGGTCGCCCGATGGCCAGCGCCTCGCCTTCATCCGCGATAGCGCCATCTACCTCATCCCGGCACTGGGCGGCGTCGAACGCAAGCTCCTCCAACTCCCGCCCGGCAGCCTGTTTCAGAGCCTTGCCGCGCCCTCCACGCTCTCCTGGTCGCCCGACAGCCACTTCCTCGTATTCAACACCGCCATCGATGGCGCTTCATCCATACAGATCGCGTCCACGGACTCCGGTGAGGTTCGCCCCGCCAGCTCGCCGCCCAAGGGATACTACCTGGACCTCTCGCCGGCATGGTCGCCCGACGGCCGCACGCTCGCCTACATTCGAGCCCGCGATACTTTCAGCCGGGCGGTCGTCCTCCAGGAAATGAACTCGGACGGCGCTCCGCACGGCCACGAGCGCGAGATCACAGGCTACGACGGGCGCATTGAAGAGCTCGCCTGGCAGCCCGACGGCAAAGGCCTGATTGTCGCCACCCGCCAGATGGGTGAACGCAGCGGGCTCTTTCGGCTGCCGCTCCAGGGCCCTCCGAAACCCCTGAGCATCGACAGCGGCGTTCTCATCTGGCCGTCGCTCTCCCGCTTCGGGAACCGCCTTGCCTACCAGAAGCGAAATGTCGACGTAAACATCTACCGCATGGAAGGCCCCGGACCCGACGGCGGGCCGCGGCCGTACGAGCAGTGCCGCGTGACCGCCCTCATCAATTCCACCGCTCGCGACCGGGAGGCGATGCTCTCGCCGGATGGCCGCCGCATCGCCTTCAACTCGGACCGGCTCGGTTACTACGAGATCCACGTCGCCGCGGCCGATGGATCGAACCAGGTTGCGCTCACCAGCATGGGTCCCACCGCGATGGGCAGCCCGCGCTGGTCGCCCGACAGCCAGACCATCGTCTTCGACCGCTACGAGAATGGCCACAGCAGCATCTACACCATCGGCGCCGAAGGCGGCAAGCCGCGCCGCGTCACCGGCGAGCAGTTCCGCGACATCCGCCCCAGTTTCTCGCGGGACGGCCATTGGATTTATTTCAGCTCCAATCGCAGCGGCCGCATCGAGGTCTGGAAAATTCCCACCGACGGCGGCACACCGCAGCAGGTCACTCATAACTCCGGAATGGAGGCCTTCGAATCACCGGATGGCAAGCTGCTCTACTACGTCAGCGGCCAGAAACTCTGGAGCATGCCCGTCGCAGGCGGCGATCCCAAAATCGTCCTGCCGAAAGATGTCTTCTGTCTCTACGCGGTCGCCGGCCGCAGCATCTATTACGGCGTCCGTAACCCTGCGTCTCTGTGGGTGCTGCGCACCGATACCGGCCGCGAATTCGAGTATGTGCGCTTCGCCAAAGAGGGCCTGGCGCTGGATGGCGGCACCGCATTCTCCGTCTCCGCTGACGAGCGCACCATTCTCTTCTCGCAGACCGACCTTCTGGACAGCGATTTGATGCTGGTGGAGAATTTCCGCTAGCCGGCGGTTCTTCTATACTGAATCCTATGGCGAGCAGCCAAGGCTACAGAGCCAAATACGATTATGTCGAGTTGATTGCGGAGCAACGCGAGGGCCGCTGGCACCTCAGCCTGCACGATCGCAGACACGCTGAAGATGTCGAGCACGACGAGACTTTCGCCACCGCCGACGAAGCCAAAGAAGCAGCCCTGGGCGTCGTCGAGCATCACATCAATGTCCGGCACAACGACACCCTGCTCTTTCGCGCCAACCTCACCTGGAAGGAAATCTGAGGCGGTAGTGTACCCTACACCGTAACCGCTTCCCGCTGATATCTCTTTGCCATCTCGGTCAGCGGGATGGGCGCGTAGTCTTTCGCGTGCCCCGCCTGCCCGAACTGTGTCATGCGCAGCGCCACCACCTTCTTCATCGCCTCGCGCGCCGGTTTCAGGTAGCTGCGCGGATCGAACTCCTCCGGCTTCTCCGCGAACACCTTGCGGATCGCTCCCGTGATGGCCAGCCGGTTGTCGGTGTCCACGTTGATCTTGCGCACGCCGTTCTTGATGCCGAGCTGAATCTCTTCCACCGGTACGCCCCAGGTCGGCTTCAGCTTGCCGCCGTACTGATTGATGATGTCCTGCAGATCCTTGGGCACGCTGGAGGAGCCGTGCATCACCAGGTGCACGTTCGGCAGCCGCTTGTGGATTTCGATCAGGCGCTCCATCTTCAGCGTCTCGCCGGTCGGCTTCTTGCTGAACTTGTACGCGCCGTGGCTGGTCCCGATCGCGATCGCCAGCGCGTCCAGCCCCGTCTGCTTGACGAACTCCACCGCCTGGTCCGGATCGGTCAGGTGCGAAAGTCCATCCAAACCCGCTCCGTGCCCGTCTTCGATGCCGCCCAGGCAGCCGATCTCGCCTTCCACCGTCACGCCCTTGGCGTGCGCCATCTCCACCACTTCGCGCGTCGCCTTCACGTTGTACTCGAAGCTGGAGGGCGTCTTGCCGTCTTCCATCAGTGAGCCGTCCATCATCACGCTGGTGAAGCCCATCTCGATCGCGCTCTTGCAGGTGGCCACGCTGTTGCCGTGGTCCAGGTGCAGGACCGTCGGAATCTCGGGGTAGATTTCCGTCGCCGCCAGCATCAGGTGATACAGGAAGCGATCCTGCGAGTATGCACGCGCGCCGCGGCTCGCCTGAATGATGACCGGCGACTGCGTTTCCCGCGCCGCCTCCATGATCGACTGGATCTGTTCCATGTTGTTGACGTTGAACGCGCCAACACCATAACCGCCCTTGGCTGCCTCGTCGAGGAGCTGCCGCATCGAGACTAGTGGCATGTGATTCTTCTCCTTAAGAATGGTAAGATGCGAAAATTTCGGACCCGATCTATTTAAACTTGACCGTATCATGATTGCGCAAAGCGGGGCAACGAGCTTACCTTAGAACCGATGGCACTGCATCCCATGGCCGGCAAGGCGCCCACGCCCGAAATGCTGGCGGATATCCCCAAGCTGATCACCGCGTACTTCGTGGAGCAGCCTGATCCGGGCATCGAAAACCAGCGTGTGAGTTTCGGCACCTCCGGCCACCGCGGCTCCTCGCTGAAGTGTACCTTCAACGAGCGTCACATCCTGGCCATCACCGAAGCCATTTGCGACTACCGCTCCGCGCAAGGCACCGACGGCCCGCTCTTCCTCGCCAAAGATACGCACGCCCTTTCGGAACCGGCGTTCGAAACCGCGGTCGCGGTGCTGCTCCACCGCGGCGTGGAAGTCATGACCGACCTCCAGGGCGGCTACACCCCTACGCCCGCCCTCTCCCACGCCATCCTGACCTACAACCGCCACCGCACCACGGAACTCGCCGACGGAATCGTAATCACGCCGTCACACAATCCACCGGAGGATGGCGGCTTCAAATACAATCCGCCCGATGGCGGCCCGGCCGATACCAGCGCGACGCAGTGGATCCAGAATCGCGCCAACGCGCTCCTGGGCGACAAACAGCTCCAGCGCCCCGCGGTGCACGGCAAGGCACACCGTTACGACTACGTTTCAAACTATGTCAACGACCTCGCCAGCGTCGTCGACATGGACGCCATCCGCGACGCCCGCCTCGAGCTCTGCGCCGATCCGCTCGGTGGCGCCGGCGTGGCCTACTGGGCGCGCATCGCCGATAAGTATCGGCTCAATCTCACCATCCAGCACGATCACGTCGACCCGACCTTCCGCTTCATGACCGTCGATTGGGACGGCAAAATCCGCATGGATTGCTCCTCGCCCCACGCCATGGCGGGCCTGATCGCGCTGAAGGACAAATTCGACGTCGCCTTTGCCTGCGATACGGATCACGATCGTCATGGCATAGTCACGCATTCCGCCGGGCTCCTCAATCCGAATCACTATCTGGCCGTCGCCATCTCGTACCTCTACACCAACAGGCCGGGCTGGAGCAGCGACGCGGGCGTCGGCAAAACGCTCGTGTCCAGCCTCACGATCGACCGCGTGGCCGCTCACCTCGGGCGCCGCCTGGTGGAAGTCCCGGTGGGGTTCAAGTGGTTTGTCCCCGGCCTGCTCGATGGCGGATTGGGCTTCGGCGGCGAAGAGAGTGCCGGCGCCAGCTTCCTTCGCCGCGACGGCTCGGTCTGGACCACCGACAAGGACGGCATCATTCTCGGCCTGCTCTCGGCGGAGATTCTGGCGCGCACGGGATCCGATGCGGGCGTGGTCTACAAGAAGCTGACCGAGCAGTTCGGCGCTCCGGTCTACGAGCGTATCGATGCGCCGGCCACTCCGGAGCAAAAGGCGAAGCTGGCCAAACTGTCGCCCGAACAGGTCACGGCGAAAGAACTCGCCGGCGATCCGATCGTCGCCATGCTTACCAAGGCTCCCGGCAACGACGCGCCCATCGGCGGATTGAAAGTCGTGACGTCGCGCGGCTGGTTCGCGGCCCGTCCCTCCGGAACCGAGAACGTCTACAAGCTCTACGCCGAAAGCCTCGCCGGTATCGAACACCTGAAGGCGCTCCAGCACGAGGCACAGGCACTGGTCTCTCGGGCACTGGAGGGCCGGTAGAGCTCGATGAGCAGCCTCGCCGCGAATCTTGCCTACGAACCCAAGCCGCTCGGTTTCGGCACCAGTGGACGACGCGGAGAAGTCGTCCACCTGAGCCAGCTCGAAATCTACACCAATGTTCTCGGTGAGCTGGAGTACCTCTTGCGGCTTCCCCCGGGACAGGGCGGCCTCGTCGCCGGCGATGAATTCTACTTCGCGTACGACCTGCGCCCCAGCTCCACGAACTTCGTCGCCGGCACACCCCAGCGAGGCGAAATCTGCCAGGCCGTCGTGACCGCCATCCGCGACGCCGGCCTGAAGCCGGTCAACCTGGGCGCCATCCCAACCCCCGCGCTGACTTGCTTCGCTCTGAGCCGGGGCAAGGGCAGCATCATGGTCACCGGAAGCCACATCCCGTTCAATCGCAACGGATACAAGCTGAATACTTCAGCCGGTGAGTTACTCAAGGAACAGGAGGCTCCTATAACCGTCTCCGTCCAGAGCGTGCGCGAGAGGCTCGGCGGCGAAGACCTCGCCAATTCCAAATTCAGCCCCGACGGCCTGTTCAAGGCCGGCCACCAGGATCTGCCCCCGGCCAGACCTGCAGGTGGACAGGCTTACCTCGCCCGGTATCTGGATTTCTTCGGACACATGTCCCTGGAGGGCCTGAGCGTCCTGGTCTATCAGCATTCGGCGGTCGGCCGCGATCTGCTCGCCGAACTGCTGGCTCGCTTCGGCGCGCATGTGGTCACCGCCGGCCGCAGCGAGAACTTCGTTCCCATCGACACCGAAAACATCAATGCCGCGCATCTTGCCAACATCCAGGCCCTGGTAGACGAGGCGACGGCCAGCCACGGCCCGGTCTCGGCCGTAGTGTCCACCGATGGCGACAGCGACCGCCCGCTTCTACTCGCGGTCACCGGCGGCAAAGTGAGATTCTTTGCGGGAGACTTACTCGGGATGATTACCGCGGAGCATCTGGGTGCCGACGCCGTGGTCGTTCCGATTAGCTGCAATGACGCCATCGACCGGGGCAGCCTGGCTCGAGTTCTGGAGCCCAAGACGCGCATCGGATCGCCCTACGTTATCGCCGGCATGAACAAAGCCCGGGATAAAGGCCGGAGACGCGTCTGCGGTTGGGAAGCCAACGGCGGTTTCCTCACCGGCAGCGATATCGAACGCGAAGGCCGC